>DWXU01000126.1:0-2560 GCA_019119065.1 Candidatus Microbacterium pullistercoris
ACCTCGGTCAAGGGCTCGGGAGTCGGCGGTCGTATCCGCAAGGACGACGTGCTGGCCGCGGCTTCCTCCTCCGGTTCCGCCGGGCAGACGCAGACCGCGTCGGCACCGGCCACGAAGCTCGAGACGTCGCCCCTGCGCGGCACGACCGAGCCCATGTCGCGCCTGCGGAAGGTCATCGCCAGCCGTGCGGTCGAGTCGCTCAACACGACGGCTCAGCTGACGACCGTCGTCGAGGTCGACGTCACGAAGCTCGCGCAGTTCCGCGACGAGAAGAAGGCCGAGTTCCTCGAGAAGACGGGCAACAAGCTCTCCTTCCTGCCGTTCTTCTCGCTCGCCGCTGTCGAGGCGCTCAAGGCGTACCCGGTGATCAACTCGACGATGGAAGACGACAAGATCGTCTACCCCGACGCCGAGAACCTCTCGATCGCGGTCGACACCGACAAGGGCCTGTACACGCCCGTGCTGCGCGACGCCTCGTCGAAGAACCTCGCCGAGATCGCCGCGGGTATCGCGGATCTCGCCGCACGCACGCGCGACAGCAAGCTGAAGCCGGATGACCTGTCGGGCGGCACGTTCACGATCACCAACACGGGATCGCGCGGCGCGCTCTTCGACACCCCGCTGGTCTTCCTGCCGCAGTCGGCGATCCTCGGAACCGGCATCGTGTTCAAGCGTCCCGGTATCGCGAAGGTCGACGGCGCCGATGCGATCGCGGTGCGCTCGTACGTGTACCTCGCGCTCTCGTACGACCACCGTACGATCGACGGCGCCGACGCGGCACGCTACCTCGGAGCGGTCAAGAACCGCCTCGAGGAGGCGAACTTCGCCGCTGATCTCGGCATCTGACACCCCGAACGACGGCGGTCGCGACTTCGGTCGCGGCCGCCGTCGTCGTATCGGCACGCGTCACGTACTTCCCTGTCGATACAGATCCCGCACGCGCCACGTACCCTCGACACGCTCGATCACGAGCAACTGCGGGGCGCGTTCTGCGGCGCTCACCGCCAAGAGCGCGACCGCCCCGTAATCGTCGACGAGCTCGATGTCTGCTGCCGGATAGGCGGCGGCGCCCGAGAATGCGGTGCCGTCGGCGAGCAAGGCGCGGGCCGCCCGCACGGGGTCGTCCGCGATGAGCGCGGCGTCGTCTCGATCGTCTTCGAGCTCGGCGCGTGGCTCGGCACCGACCGCGTCCGCGGTCTTGTCGGTCTTGTCGGTCTTGTCGGTCGTGTCGGTCTCGTCTGGCCCGGCCGCCTTCCCGGCCTCCCGAATGGCGGCGGTGGTCCGCACGGCGCCCGCGTCGGGGTCAGATCGCTCCTGCGCACGGCCCGCGTCATCGCTCGGCCACAGCGCGCCGACGGCGATCACGATCATCGCGGCCGCTCCCGCCACGAGCGCCACGCGCCCACGCTGCCGTTTCTGGCCGCCCTCTGCCGACGGACGGGTGGGCGCTGGGCGACGCTTGCGACGGCGGCCCACGACGCGGGCGACGGATGCCATCGCATCAGACACACTCCCCGCGACGCGCGCGTCGAGCAGGTTCTCCAGCACCGCACGTACGCGCTGTGTCGCCCCCGATAGCTCCGCGTCCTCCGGTCGGATGACGCGCGGCTCCTGTACGCCGCGGCCCCTCGCCCGTGACGGTTCGAGATCCACGGGTTGCGGGGCGGCCGCATCGAAGAGCGTCTGCTCGAAGCGTTCGATCGCTCGCTCGACGCCTTCCGGCCGTTCGAGGGCGACGAGGATGTCGTCGCACGCCCGCGAAACGACGCGATCGTCGCACGCGGAGATGATCCGCCGCACGAGGTCACGCGACGCCTGGCCGATCGGGGAGACTCCGCGGGCGTCGCCGCCGAACACGAAGACGGGGCGCCGATCGCGCGTCATCCACCAATCGCCCGAGGCGTCGTCGGTCAGTCCGCGCTGCGCCGCCTCGACGACACCGCGGAGAATCGACACGACGAGCGTCACGACCTCGCCCCGGTGCCAGCCCGTTCCGCCCTCCTCCCGAACGCCGCACGCATGCGCACAGGTCTCCGCGAGGTCCGCGAGCACGACGTCGTGACCGTCGTCGCGCCGACGCACGTCCGCCGGTCCCGCGAGATGCTCGGCCCCCGCGCAGCGCCACCCCGGCCAGCCGGCCGCGTCGACCGCGTCCACCAGCAGGAGTGTCTCGCCCCCGATCGTCGCCCGCGTCGCCGGAAGAGGCACCTCGGGTGGCGCGAGACGGCGAATGCGTCGCAGATCTCCGAGAAGCGCGTCTCGCGCCTCTTCCGTCGCGGTCAGCACTGTCATGCGTCCCAGCCTGGACGGAGACGGGTCGCTTCGCTCAACCACCCGGACCCCCGCTGTGGACGGTTCCAGAAGGTCGCCTCCTGTGGGCGCGGCACGACGCCGCCGGAAGCACCCTGCGAGGCCGGTAAACTGTCTGTCATGGCCTCACGCACGCCCGCCGCCGAGAAGCGCCCGGGAATCTTCAGCACGATCAAGAGCCTGATCGGGTTCACCCGCAAGCCCTACCCGTGGGTCGTGTGGGTCCTGCCCCTGATCCTCGTCGCTGGCA
>DWXU01000127.1:0-5088 GCA_019119065.1 Candidatus Microbacterium pullistercoris
CGCATCCGCGCAATCGCGGACACAGGGATCCCGTTGACCGGGACAGGGAGGGGAAATGGTGAGCGGTAGAGGTGCTCAACCGGGGAGATCGGCGTCGATCACGACGCCAAGGGTCCTCAGAATGGACCGGCGAGGACGGCGGTCCGCGGACCTGGGCTCTGGAACAGAGTCGGTTCTAGCGATTCGCCGTAATGCGGACGCCTGTCGAACCTCGTCGCGCCATGCGCAGAGCGGGGACGGAAGCCGTGATCTGAGACTTTCGAATCATCATGGTCTTCCTCCTCTCGGACCTCTGCGGGCGATGAACCCGGATCGACTAGGTGCTGTCTGAAAGTACGCGCAGAGAATGCTCCACGTCAAGCAGACACGCGGATATCGGCGTGTCCCGCGCCGTTCCCGAGTCGCGATGGGCGTGCGGAATAGGGTGTGACGAAGGATCCGCGCGCGAGGCGACGACAGGGAAGGAGACCGACGTGCACCTGAAGAGCCTCACCGTGAAGGGGTTCAAGTCGTTCGCGCAACCGACCACCTTCGTCCTGGAACCGGGCGTGACCGCGATCGTCGGCCCGAACGGATCCGGGAAGTCGAATGTCGTCGACGCTCTGGCCTGGGTCATGGGCGAGCAGGGGGCGAAGACCCTCCGTGGCGGAAAGATGGAGGACGTCATCTTCGCGGGCACCGCGACGCGCGGGCCCCTCGGTCGCGCGGAGGTGCAGCTCACGATTGACAATGCCGACGGCGCACTGCCGATCGAGTACAGCGAGGTCTCCATTCGCCGCACGCTGTTCCGCAGCGGCCAGAGCGAGTACGCCATCAACGGCGAGGCGTGTCGTCTGCTGGACGTGCAGGAACTGCTGAGCGATTCCGGACTCGGGCGTGAGATGCACGTCATCGTGGGTCAGGGCCGCCTCGACAGCGTGCTGCGTGCGACGCCCGAGGAGCGTCGCGGTTTCATCGAGGAGGCCGCGGGGATCCTCAAGCACCGCCGTCGCAAGGAAAAGACGCTCCGCAAGCTCGATGCGATGGAGCAGAACCTCATGCGCTTGAGCGACCTGGCGGGGGAGATCCGTCGACAGCTCAAGCCGCTCGGCCGGCAAGCGGAGATCGCGCGGCAGGCGCAGACGATCGCCGCGGTCGTGCGCGATGCGAAGGCGCGCCTGTACGCGGATGACGTCGTACAGCTGCGGCGCCAGCTCGCGGAGCACGCCCGCGGCGAGCAGGAGCGACACACGGAGCGCATCGCGCTCGAGGAACAGGCCTCCGACATCCGATCGCGAATCACGCACCTCGAGCGGGAACAGACCGCCCGGGCCGTCGACGAGGCGCAGCGCGTGGTGTTCGGTCTCGAGCAGGTCCAGGAGCGGATCCGCGGGCTCTACACACTTGCGAACCAGCGGCTCTCGCTGCTCGGAAGCGACGACGACGCAGGCGAAAACCCCGTGACCGTCTCGCAGCAGGCGATCGATGCCGCACACGAGGAGGTCACGCGGCTCGGGGACATCGTGATCGAGGCGCGTGATGCCGTCGAGGGCGCGTCTCGTGAGGTCGTCCACGCCCGCGCCGAGCTCGACGCACTCGACGCCGACATCGCCGAGCAGAGCGCGCTCGTGAGCGAGTACGACATGCGGGTGACGACGTTGCGCGGATCCGCGGAGGCGGCGGAGCAGACGCTCGAGGCCGTGCGGGCAGGCGTGGTGCGGCAGCAGGCCGCACTCGACGCGGCCGAGGAGCGCCGGCGCGAAGCGCAGGACGCGTTCGACCAGCTCGAGGCGGCCGAGGCGGGGGAGACGGCTGCGGCTGAGCTTCAGTCGGCCTACGAACAGGCGCAACGCGAGGTCAGCGCTGCGGAGAAGGCCCACGAGGAGGTTCGCGAGCGCCACCGGGAGGCGGAGCGCGAGGCAGATGCCTTGACCGCGAAGACCGCGGCGCTCAGCTCGGCCCTCGACGTCAAGAACGCCGCCAGCGCGATCATCGCGCGCGGAGGGCGGGGCGTCCGCGGGCTCGTGAGCGAGTCCGTGCAGGTGGACGCCGGTTACGAGCGTGCTGTCGAAGCGGTGCTGGGGCCGCTCGCGGAAGGCGTGCTCGTCGACGACAGAAGCGCGGCATTCGACGTCGCGTCGTCGACGGGCGAGGACGGCGCGGTCGACGTCGTCATCGCCGAGGCCCCGGAGGGCGACGCGGTTGAGGCGGGTGCGACGGGGCTGGCGCCCGCCGCGGGCGTCGTCCAGGCCCCCAGCGGAGTCATGGGGCTGCTGCGATCGGTGCTGATCGCCGAGGACCTCGAGCAGGCGCGCGAGGCCGCCGAGCGCGTGCCCGTCGACGCGACGATCGTCACCCGCGTCGGCGAGGTCGTCACCGCCCGAACGATTCGCGCCGGATCCGGCGATGGCACGTCGCGACTCGCGTTGCAGGCCGAGCGAGACGACGCCTCCGCGCGCCTCGCCGGGATCCGCGACGGCCTCGCGGCACTCGACGACGAGCGCGCGGCCGGACGGGAACGCGTCGAGGCGGCGAGACGCCGGCAGAAGGAAGCGCTGGCGTCGCTTCGCGAACATGACGCGCAGCTCGCGCAACAAGCCGAACACGTCAACCGCGTCACGGTGCGTCGTGAGGCGGCGATCGCGGAATGCGAGCGCTTGACGGCGGATCTGGATAAGGCTCGTGCCGCGGTTGCCGACTCCGAAGGGCGTGTCGCGCAGGCCCGGAAGGAGCTCACGCGCGCCGTCGAGGAACCGCGTCCCATCCTCGACGCGTCATCGCGCGACGGCCTGCTCGAGGAGCTCGAGAAGGCACGCGAACTCGAGATGGGCGCACGCCTCGAGGTCGAGACGACCCGCGAGCGTGTGAGGGCCGCGGAAGCGCAGGCCGCGGGCTTGGAACGCCAGCGCACGCGCGAGCAGGAGGCCGCGGCGCAGGCGGCGCGCCGCGCCGTGCTGCGCCGGCGCCAGCGCGAGATCGCGCAGGCCGTCGCCGACGAGCTTCCGGCGGTGCTTGATTCGGCCGACCGCTCGGTCGCGGAGGCGCGCGCGGCCCTCGGTGAGGCGGAGCGCGCGCGCAGCGCCGTGTCGGGTGAGCTGCGTCAGCTGCGGGAGAGGGACACCTCGATCCGCGAGCGCCTCGCGCGGCTCACCGAGAGCGTTCACGGCCTCGAGCTGCAGATCCACGAGAAGAAGCTGCACCTCACGAGCCTCACCGAGCGCGCGCAGTCCGAGCTGGGGATGGGGGAGGAGATCCTCATCGCCGAGTACGGGCCGGACCAGCCGGTGCCGCTCGATGAGGTGCTCGCCGAACAGACCTCGGCCGCGCCCGCGACCGAACCGGACGTCACGCGGGAACCGGATCGCGTCGGCACGGACGCGCCGGCTCCGGGCGATCCCGGCCAGCCCGAGGAGGCGCCGGCGGGAGAAGATGACGCCCCGGATGGCTCCGAGGCGCCGGAGGACCCCGCCGGCGCCGCGGTCGAGTCGGTGCCATACGACCGCGCGCAGCAGGAGAAGCGCCTGCGGGCCGCCGAGCGCCAGCTGGGCCAGCTCGGCCGGGTGAACCCCCTCGCGCTCGAGGAATTCGACGCGCTGGAACAGCGACACAAGTTCCTCACGGAACAGCTCGACGACCTCACCCAGACGCGCAAGGACCTGCAGACGATCATCGCCGACCTCGATGAGCGGATGCAGACGATCTTCGCGGACGCGTTCGAGGACACGAAGCAGGCCTTCGGGGAGATGTTCCCGATCCTGTTCCCCGGGGGCACGGGATCCATCTCGCTCACCGACCCAGACGACATGCTCGCCACGGGCATCGAGGTCTCGGTCAAGCCCGCCGGCAAGAAGATCGAACGCCTCTCGCTGCTCTCCGGCGGCGAGCGGTCGCTCGCTGCCGTCGCTCTGCTCACCGCGATCTTCAAGGCGCGTCCGAGCCCCTTCTACATTCTCGACGAGGTCGAGGCCGCGCTCGACGATGCGAACCTCGGCCGGCTGCTGGGCGTGTTCGAGAAGCTGCGGGAGAACAGCCAGCTGATCGTCATCACGCACCAGAAGCGCACGATGGAGATCGCTGACGCTCTGTACGGCGTCTCGATGCGCCAGGACGGCGTCTCGGCGGTCGTCGGCCAGCGCGTGGGTAACCGCGCCACCGCATGAGCGACGCCGACGATCTGCGGCCCGGGCCCACGGGCGGCGCCCTGCTCGTCGCGTTCGATGAGCTCGCGCCTCGCCTGCGTCGGTCGCCCGATCTCGAGGCGCCCGACCTCGTCGCCGCCGACGCCAGCGACCGTCTGATCCTCGCCGAGGCGCTCCCGCTCGGGGACGACGTGGTCGTCATCGGCGACCGCTACGGCGGCCTGACGCTGCCGATCCTCGTCGCCGACCCCTCGGCCCGCGTGCGTGTGCACCAGGATCCCCTCACGAGCGAGCAGGCGTTGGTGAAGAACGCCGAGCGACTTGGGATCGAGCTCACCGGCTGCGTGACCTGGCACGACCTCGACACGTCGCTCACACGGAACGCGACAACAGTGCTGTTGCAGCTGCCGCGCGGCCTCGATGCGCTCGACGAGATCGCGCGCGTGGTCGCCGAGGCCGCGGATCCGTTCGTGCGCGTGACCGCGGGCGGACGGGTGAAGCACATGACGCGCACGATGAACGACGTCTTGGGAACGCACTTCGCCTCGGTGCGAGCCAGCCGCGGAGTGGGGAAGTCGCGCGCGCTGCACGCGGCGGAACCGGTGCGCGGCGCGGAGAATCCGTGGCCGCGAAGCCGCCATCACGCCGACATCGGCCTTGCACTCGTGGCGCACGGAGCGGCATTCGCGGGAGCGGATCTCGATATCGGCACGCGCTTCCTGCTGACGTACCTCGAAGACATGCCGCATGCGGAATCCGTGATTGACCTCGGCTGCGGAACTGGCGCGATCGCCGCGTCGTACGCCCGCGCGCGCCCCGGCGCCCGGCTCATCGCGACAGACCGCTCCGCAGCCGCCGTCAGCTCGGCGCGGGCCACGATGGCGGCGAACGGCGTGACGGATCGGGTCCAGGTCGTGCGCGACGACGGTCTCGCCGCGCAGCCGGACCGATCCCACGATCTCGTGCTGCT
>DWXU01000128.1:0-10079 GCA_019119065.1 Candidatus Microbacterium pullistercoris
TCCGCGTCGTGACGGCCGTGGGGACGATCGTCGACTCTATGGTGACAGTCGGCCGCGTCGTGACGATCGAGACGGTCGCGGGGGTGACCGCCGTCCGTACGGTGAAAGTCGACCACGTCGTGACGACCGCGATGGTCGGAGCGGCGACCGTCGCCCTCACGGTGAGGGGCGTCCGCGTCGCGACGGTCGCGACTGGCGCGGCGAAGACCGCCGGAGCGGCGGCCAGGGCGGCCCGCGCGGAGACGATCGGCGTTATGGGCGTGACTCGGATCGTGGTGGCTCCTGGCGCGGCGATGACCGCCGCTCGAGTGGGCGTCGGGAAGATTCGTCGTATCGCGGAGGTCCCCGTCGCGATGACCGCGGGCGCGGTGACGCGGCGCGCGGTCCTCGGGACGGGGAACGACGTTCCTTCCGTCCGAATGACCGCGGGGAACGCCGTTTCGACGACCGCGGAGGCTCGCGCGATGACTTCCGACCGCGTCGCACCCACGGCGACGGCGACAGGCGGGGCGCCCGCGGCGACCGGCGGGATGATTTCCGCCGTGACGACCGGGGAGGTTTCCGACGGGATGACCGCGGCGGTCCTCGACGCGACGAACGCGGCGGTCGCTCGTTCGACGGTGGGCGTGGTCCGCGTCGTGACGACGGGCGTTTCTCCGATCGCCGCCGCGGATACGGTGCGGATGACCGCTTCGACGAGCGCGCGGAGGATCCGAACGCGCCGCACCGCGAGCACATCCCGGACCCCGTGCTCCCGGACGACGTGTCTCCCAAGGACCTGCTGCCCTCGGCACGCAACGAGCTGAAGACACTGACGGCGGAGAACGCGGAGCGCGTCGCTCGTCACATGGCGATGGCCGCTCGCGCCATCGACGACGACCCGGCTCTCGCGCATGAGCACGCGAGCGCCGCTATGCGTCACGCGGGCCGCGTCGCGGTCGTGCGCGAGACGCTCGCGATCACGGCGTACGCCACCGGTGACTTCGGGCTCGCACTGCGCGAGCTGCGCACGGTGCGACGGATCTCCGGGCGCAACGACCACATCGCGATGATCGTCGACAGCGAGCGCGGCGTCGGCCGCCCCGAGAAGGCGCTCGAGGAAGGGCGGGCTGCGGATCGCACCACGCTTGACGTGGCACAGCGCGCCGAGCTCGCGATCGCGATGTCGGGTGCTCGTCTCGACCTCGGTCAGGCGGAGCTCGCGCTGCATGAGCTGGACATCCCGGAGGCGGATCCCGATCGCGCCTTCGAATGGAGTCCCGGTCTGTTCGCTGCCCGCGCGGCCGTGCTCGAGGAGCTGGGCCGCGATGACGAGGCTGCCGAATGGTCGCGTCGAGCACGGATCGCGGGCGAGGCGATCGCGGCGCGTCTTGCCGAGGACGACACGGTCGAGATCTACGAGATCGATGTTCCGTACGCCGACTTCGATCGCGCCGGGTGGGACGAAGACGTGGAGACCGAGCATGCCGAGGACGCGTCCGGCCTGGGTTCGGACGTCGTGACCGACGAGGAGCCCGTCGGCGAGCATTCCGCCACCGAGACCTCGGGTACTGAGCACGCGGCTGACGCGCGACCTGTTGACGAGAGCGCGGTCGACCGTCGTGCCGGCGAAGACGGCACTGCTGGCGGACGCTCGGTCGATGACGATGGCGCTGCGGACCGATCCGCAGAGGAGTCGGCGGAGTCGGGCGCCGACACCGTGACCCCTGCTCCTGCGGAACAGGCGGCGCCGGCGTCGGCCTCTGGGACCGTCTCGGTCGAGGGGATCGCTGACGACGTGTCCTTCGACCCCGGCGAGGGCGAACCGTCGATCGAGGACGAAGTCACCGAGATTCTCGCAGCGGCCGGCATCGTCGACGACGCGGAAGCCCCGTATACCGATGACGCCGAGGCAACCGAGAGCACGACAGACGCGCCGGAGGTCAAGAAGGATGCGGCCGATGGGACGACCGGAGCAGCCGACGAGGAGGAAGACCGCCCCGATGGCGCTCTTTTCTAGGAAGACCGATGCGCCGCTTGACGGCGTGGACGTGCTGTTGGCCGACCTGGACGGCGTCGTGTACGCCGGTCCGGGGGCGGTACCGCACGCGATCGAGAGCCTCAACCGCGCGGAATCAGACGGCCGCCGACTCGGCTACATCACGAACAACGCCTCCCGCACGGACGCCTCCGTTGCACAGCACCTCGTCGACCTCGGACTGCGGACGCGGCCCGAAGATGTTGTGACGAGTCCGCAGGCGGCCGTCCAGCTGCTCGCGAAGACCGTGCCGAGCGGATCCACTGTGCTCGTCGTCGGCGGGGAGGGACTCGTCGTCGAGCTCGAGAAGGCTGGCTACGTCGTCACGCGCAGCGCGGACGACCAGCCCGCGGCTGTTCTGCAGGGGTTCGACCCCACGGTCGCCTGGACCGACCTTGCGGAGGCGGCCTTCGCGCTGCAGACGCCGGAGGATGCCGGCGGCATCCCGTGGATCGCCACGAACACCGACTGGACGATTCCGCGTGAGCGCGGCGTCGCGCCCGGCAACGGCACGCTCGTTTCCGCCGTCCACACCGCCGTCGGACGCCTCGCGACCGTCGCCGGCAAGCCCGAGGCGCCGATCTACCACGCCGCCGTCGCCCGGTTCGGTGCTCAGAAGCCGCTGTTCCTCGGGGACCGTCTCGACACCGATATCCAGGGCGCGCAGGCGGCGGAGATGGACTCCGCGCTCGTGCTGACGGGGATCGACCGCCCCAAGCACGTGCTCGCGGCGCCCGAGCACTCGAGGCCCACGTTCATTCTGAGCGACCTGCGTGAGCTGTTCGAGCCCTATCCGCGGATCAACCAGCGGGGCGGGGTCACCACCGTCGGCACGGCGAAGGTGCGCACCGGCAGCGGACCGGAGATCGAGATCCTCGCCGAGGGCGACCGCGACATCGACCTGCTGCGCGCCGGAGCGCACGCGATCTGGTCGACGGGCCGGCAGATCTTCGGCTTCGACGTCCCCGAGCGCCTGTACCGCGACACCTTCCACCGTCCGTGACCGCGGCGGTGCACTGATCGCATCTCCGGTCGCGCAAACGCACCGAAAACGGCGAACGAAGGTGCGATTGCGCGACCGGAACCGTCGGGGGTATGCCGGGAAAGGCGCGGCGGGGCCACGGGAACGGCATCCTCGCGCTTATCGTGGAGGGATGACGGACGACAGCCTCGTGGATCGGCTCGCGCTCATTGAGACCCAGCCGCTCGCGGAGCGGGCGCAGGCCTACCAGGCGCTGCATGACGAGCTCGCGCGCGAACTCGAACGGGCGCCTGAGACCGGCGAGTGAGCGGACGTCTCGACGCTGAGCTCGCCGCGCGCGGGCTCGCTCGATCGCGTACCCACGCCGCCCGGCTCATCGCAGACGGACGCGTGCAGGTCGATGGTGTGCGCGCGGCGAAACCGGCCGCGCGCGTCGCGGCCGAGCAGCGGATCCAGGTCGACGCGGATCACTATGTCAGCCGGGCCGCGCACAAGCTCGTCGCGGCGCTCGACGCCTTCGACGTCGTCGTGTCGGGGCGCACGGTCCTCGACATGGGGGCGTCCACGGGCGGCTTCACGCAGGTGCTGCGGGAACGAGGCGCGGCGCCCGTTCTCGCCGTCGACGTCGGCCACGACCAGATGGCCCCCGAGATCTCAGAGGATCCGGACGTCCACGTCGTCGAGGGCATGAACGTCCGCGCGATGACCGCCGCGAGCCTCGCCGAGGCGACCGGGGTCGCGGATCCGCCCGCCGTCGTCACGGGCGACCTGTCGTTCATCTCGTTGACTCTCGTCCTTCCCGCAGCGGTCGCAGTGGCGCGAGGTGACGCGGACTTCGTGCTGCTCGTCAAACCGCAGTTCGAAGTCGGCCGCACGGAGGTGCGCGGCGGCGTCGTGTCGGACCCGCAGCTGCGCGCACGCGCCGTGCGCGGCGTGCTGGACGCCGCTCGCCCGCTCGGGCTCTTTCCACGAGGCGTGATCGCGAGCCCCGTGACCGGCACCCACGGCAATCGCGAGTACCTTGTCCACCTGGCGCACGACGCCGATGCCGATCCCGAGCGGATCCTTGCGACCGTCCACTGGGATGACGCCCCGCCGCGCGCCGGCGGTGCGACATCCGACACAATGGGATGAGAACCCTGTGCCAGGGCGCTCGAGAAGGAGGACGATGAACGCGCGCAACATCCTGATCGTCGCGCACGCTTTCCGCGATGACACCGTCGCGGCGGCCGCGCGCATCGCCGGCATCGTCGAGGAGCTCGGGGCCACCCCCGTCTTCGAATCGGGCGACAGGACCGAACTCACCGCCCTCGTCCCGCAGCTGGCGGGCGCTCGCGTGCTGGGCGTGGACGTGCCGCTCGCTGATCTCGACGCCGCGATCGTCCTCGGTGGCGACGGCACGATCCTGCGCGCGGCGGAGCTCGTGCGCGGAGGCACGGCCCCCGTCCTCGGAATCAACATGGGCCATGTCGGCTTCCTCGCCGAGATCGAACGCGATGACATGGACGACGCCGTGCAGCGCGTCATCGCCGGCGACTACCAGGTGGAGGAGCGACTCGCGCTCGAGGTGAAGGTGCGCGATCACTCGGGTCGCGTCGTGTACGAGACGTGGGCGCTCAACGAGGCGTCGATCGAGAAGCAGTCCCGTGAGCGCATGATCGAGCTCGTGATCGGCGTCGACGGACGACCGCTCTCGAGCTTCGGCGCCGACGGGTGCGTCGTGGCGACGCCGACCGGATCCACCGCGTACAACTTCTCGGCGGGCGGCCCGGTCGTCTGGCCGAGCGTCGAGGCGATGGCTGTCGTGCCGATCTCGGCCCACGCGCTCTTCGCCCGTCCGCTCGTGGTCGGGCCGGAACAGCATATCGCGGTCGAGGTCGCCGGCATCTCCGGATCCCACGGCGTGCTCTGGTGCGACGGGCGCCGCACGCACCCGCTGCCTCCGGGCGCACGCGTCTCGATCGGACGTTCGGCGGATCCCGTTCGACTCGCACGGCTGCACCCGACCGCGTTCACCGACCGCCTCGTCGCGAAGTTCCAGCTTCCCGTTCACGGGTGGCGCGGCCCCAGCGGATCCGCCATGACGGACGCTGTTCCGGTCATCCCACCCGCCCGCGAGACGAACGACGAAGGGACGCGCCCCGAGTGATCGAGGAGATGCGACTGACCGGGCTCGGCGTCATCGCTGACGCCACCTTGCCGATGGGGCCGGGGTTCACGGCCATCACGGGCGAGACCGGCGCCGGCAAGACCATGGTCGTCACGGGGCTCGGCCTGCTCATGGGGCAACGCGCCGACAGCCAGACCGTGCGCTCTGGCGATGCGCACGCGAGCGTCGAAGGGATTTGGCTCGTCCCGGAGAACGGGCCGGTCGCCGACCGCGTGCGCGAGGCGGGCGGCGAGATCGAACCGGCCGGCGACGAGCGCGGCGAGCTCTATCTGTCGCGCACCATCGCCGCCGAGGGGCGCAGCCGCGCCGCCGTGGGGGGACGGTCCGCCCCGGCGGGCGTGCTCGCCGACCTCGCGGACCTGCTCGTCGCAGTGCATGGACAGTCCGACCAGCTGCGTCTGAAGTCGCAGCCGGCGCAGCGGGACGCCCTGGACCGCTTCGGCGGCGACGTCGTGCGCGACGCGCTTGCCGCTTACCGCACGGCATTCGACACCTGGACGAGGATCGACGCCGAGCTCGTGGCGCTCGTCACGGATCGCGACGCTCGTGCCGCAGAGGCCGAGAGACTGCGCGTGCAGCTCGGAGAGATCGAGGCCGTCGCTCCCGCTCCCGGAGAAGACGTCGCAGTGGCCGAGCGTGCCGAGCGACTGCAGAACGCGGAGGCGCTGCGCGAGGCCGCACAGGTCGCGCGCGAGGCGCTCTCGAGCGAAGACGGGACGGGCGACGTCGCGACGCTCCTGGGGGAGGCGCGGCACGCGCTCGATCGCGCGACCGATTCCGCGCTGGATTCCGTCCGGGAGCTCGTCGCGGACCTCGCGATCCGTGCTGGTGACGCGGCCGGGGAGCTGTCGAGCTACCTCGCGGACCTCGACGAGGAGGGGCCCCACGAACTGCAGGCCGTCGAGGACCGACGAGCGGCGCTCGCCGATCTCGTACGTCTGCACGGATCCCTCGACCAGGCGATCGCGCTGCTCGAGACCGGATCCGCTCGCCTCGCCGAGCTCGACGACGACGGCGACCGCGTCGAGCGTCTCCAGGAGGAGCGCGATACGGCGCTGGCCGAGCTCGACCGCGCGGCGGGCCGACTGAGCGCGGAGCGTCGGACCGCCGCCGAACACTTGGGCGCTCGCGTGACCGAGGAGCTGCGGGCGCTCGCGATGCCCGACGCCACGCTCGTCGTCGCGGTCAGCGACGGCGCCGCGTCTGCGCACGGCCGCGACGAGGTCGCCTTCCTGCTCGCGCCGCATGTCGGATCCGAGCCTCGCCCCGTCGCGAAGAGCGCGTCGGGGGGCGAGCTCAGTCGCGTAATGCTCGCGATCGAGGTCGTCATCGCCGCGACGGATCCCGTGCCCACCTTCATCTTCGACGAGGTCGATGCGGGCATCGGCGGCGCGGCTGCGATCGAGGTCGGCCGGCGCCTCGCGAAACTCGCGGAGACGTCGCAGGTGATCGCGGTCACGCACCTCGCGCAGGTCGCCGCATTCGCCGAGAACCATCTCAGCGTCGTGAAATCGAGCGACGGAACGATCACCGCTTCCAGCGTCACGCGCCTCGCCGGAGCCGAGCGCGAGGCCGAGATGGCCCGACTGCTGAGCGGCATGGCCGATTCCGACGCGGCTCTCGAGCATGCCCGCGAGCTCCTCTCGCTTCGTGCGTCGGTGTGAGTATGCTCAACAACAGTCCATTCCCAGCCCGCCGCGGCGGCGCGCACATCTGGATCCCGTTTCCGGGGGTTAGGATTGAAGCCCGTGACCACGACTTCTGACGCGGACGGCTTCGACACCACCAAACACATCTTCGTGACGGGCGGTGTCGTCTCTTCTCTCGGCAAGGGATTGACTGCCGCGAGTCTCGGCAATCTGCTGACGGCGCGCGGGCTCCACGTCGTCATGCAGAAGCTCGACCCCTACCTCAACGTCGACCCGGGAACGATGAATCCGTTCCAGCATGGCGAGGTGTTCGTCACGGACGACGGCGCGGAGACCGATCTCGACATCGGCCACTACGAGCGCTTCCTCGACATCAACCTGACGCAGGCCGCGAACGTGACGACCGGTCAGATCTACTCGCGGGTCATCGAACGCGAGCGGCGAGGGGAGTACCTCGGCGACACGGTGCAGGTGATCCCGCACATCACCGACGAGATCAAGCGCCGCATGCGCCTGCAGGCCGCGGACACGCCGAAGCCCGACGTGATCATCACGGAGGTCGGCGGCACGGTCGGCGACATCGAGTCGCAGCCGTTCCTGGAGGCCGCCCGCCAGCTGCGGCACGAGCTCGGTCGCGACAATGTCTTCTTCGTGCACGTCTCGCTCGTGCCCTTCATGGGCGCGTCCGGTGAGCAGAAGACGAAGCCGACGCAGCACTCCGTCGCCGCACTACGGCAGGTCGGTATCCAGCCCGACGCTCTCGTGCTGCGCAGCGACCGGCCGGTGACAGAGGCCAACATGAACAAGATCGCGCTGATGTGCGACGTCGAATCCGATGCCGTCGTCAACACGGTCGACCTCCCGAGCATCTACGACATCCCGTCGACGCTCAACGAGCAGGGACTCGACCGCGTCATCATCAAGAAGCTCGGTCTCGACAAGGCGGTCGACGTCGACTGGTCGCGGTGGCAGAAGGTCCTCGACGCGGTGCACCACCCGCGCCACGAGGTCACGATCGGCCTCGTCGGCAAGTACATCGACCTGCCCGACGCCTACCTGTCGGTGACCGAGGCGCTCAAAGCGGGCGGCTTCGCGCTCGACACGAACGTCGTCATCCGGTGGATCCCGTCCGACCTCTGCGAGACGCCGGAGGGCGCGCGTGAGCAGCTCGGATCCGTGGACGGCATCTGCGTGCCCGGCGGGTTCGGGATCCGCGGCATCGAGGGCAAGCTCGGCGCGCTTCGGTTCGCGCGCGAGCAGGGGATCCCGACGCTCGGGCTGTGCCTCGGGCTGCAGTGCATGGTCATCGAGTTCGCGCGGAACGTCGCCGGACTCGAGGGGGCATCCTCGAGCGAGTTCGACCCGGACACGACCGTCCCCGTCATCGCGACGATGGCCGAGCAGGTCGACATCCTCGGCGGAGGCGACCTCGGCGGCACGATGCGTCTCGGCCTCTACCCGGCAGAACTCACGGAGGGGTCGCTCGTGGCCGAGGTGTACGGTGCGACGTCCGTGAAGGAGCGTCACCGTCACCGCTTCGAGGTCAACAACGCCTACCGTCAGCAGATCGCGGATGCGGGCCTGACGTTCTCCGGTCTGAACCCGCAGCTCGACCTCGTCGAGTTCGTCGAGCTGCCGCGCGACCAGCACCCGTACTACATCGCGACGCAGGCACATCCCGAGCTCCGCTCGCGGCCGACGGAGGCCCACCCGCTGTTCCGTGGCCTCGTGGGCGCGGCGATCGAGCGTGCACGGTCGAGCGAGCTGTTCGAGGTCGAGGAATGACCTCGGCGTCGAACCCGTCAGCAGAGATTCGCGACGAGCCGTTCGAGGTCGATGTCGCGCGCAGCGAGACCGTCTACAACGGATACGTCTGGGATGTCCGTGAGGATACCTTCCGGTATGGTCCGACCTCCCTCGTGCGGCATTACCTCGACCACACGGGCGCCGTCGCGGTCGTCGCGCTCGACGATGAGGACCGCGTGCTGCTGATCCAGCAGTACCGGCACCCGATCGGCACGCGTGACTGGGAGATCCCGGCCGGGCTGCTCGACGTTGAGGGGGAGGACCCCCGCGACACGGCCGTGCGCGAGCTCGCCGAAGAAGCGGACCTCGTAGCGGACACGTGGGAGGAGCTCGGCTCGTTCACGCCGTCTCCCGGCGGATCCAGCGAGGTCATCCACATCTTCCTCGCCACCGGCGTGCGCGCGGCGTCCGAGACGTTCGAGCGTCGCGACGAAGAGGCCGACATCCGCACCGCGTGGGTCCCGCTCGACGACGTCGTTCAGGCGATCGTCGAGGGCCGCCTCCACAACGCGGCGATGACGATCGGCGTACTGCTCGCCGCGCGACGGCGATCTGCATAGGCTCCGTCATGCTGCTGGATCGTGGGGTCGAGAGCTACCTGCGTCACATCTCGATCGAGCGAGGCCTCAGCGACCACACGGTCGAGGCGTACCGTCGTGACCTCGCCGGGTACACCGCATGGCTCGGCGAACGGGACGTGACCGCGCCCGACGGCGTCACGACGGATCTCGTGAGCGCGTTCGTCGCCGAGATCGCCTCTGCGGATCCGCCGCCCGCCGCCTCGTCTCTCGCCCGACTCCAGTCATCCGTGCGCGGATTGCATCGTTTCCTTGCGCGCGAGGGCATCGTCGACGAGGATCCGACCGCTCGGCTGACGCCCCCGAAGCAGGGACAGAAGCTTCCGAAGGCCCTCACGATCGACGAGGTCGAGGCGCTGCTCGCAGCGCCGTCGGGCGAGGATCCGATCGGCATTCGCGATCGCGCACTGCTCGAGCTGCTGTACGCGACGGGCGCGCGCGTCTCCGAGGCGACCGGGCTCGACGTCGACGACCTGCGTGCTGGCGAGGTGCTGCGGCTGCGCGGCAAGGGTGACAAAGAGCGCATCGTGCCGGTGGGATCCTTCGCTCGCGCCGCCGTCGACGCCTACCTCACGCGCGTGAGACCGGCGCTCGCCGCGAAGAGCACCGCGACGCCGAAGCTCTTCCTCGGGGCGCGCGGCCGGCCCCTGTCGCGGCAGAGTGCGTGGCTCGTGATCCAGAAGGCCGCCGAGGCCGCGAACCTCACGGCGCACGTCTCACCGCACACGCTCCGCCACTCATTCGCGACGCACCTGCTCCAGGGCGGCGCCGACGTGCGCGTCGTGCAAGAGCTGCTCGGGCACGCCTCCGTCACGACCACGCAGATCTACACCCACGTCTCCGCCGACGCGCTCCGCGACATCTACCAGAGTGCGCA
>DWXU01000129.1:0-8222 GCA_019119065.1 Candidatus Microbacterium pullistercoris
GGGCGCGATCGAGGGCGTCGCCGGACCGGAGGCCGCGAACAATGCGGCGGCGGCCGGTGTGCTCGTGCCGCTGCTGACGCTCGGGCTGCCGACGACGGCGACGGCCGCGATCATCATCTCGGCCTTCCAGACCTACGGGATCCGGCCGGGGCCGCTGCTGTTCGATTCGCAGCCGGCGCTCGTCTGGGCGCTCGTGGCGAGTCTCTACATCGGCAACCTCGTGCTCGTGATCCTGAACCTGCCGCTCGTGGGCATGTGGGCGAAGGTGTTGCAGATCCCGCGCCCGTACCTGTACGCGGGGATCCTCGTGTTCGCCGGCCTCGGCGCGTACGCCGCGAACTTCACGGTGTTCGACATCGGCATCCTCCTCGTGCTGGGCGTGATCGGCTTCCTGATGCGCCGGCACGGGTACCCGGTTGCGCCGATGGTGGTCGGGGCGATCCTCGGTCCGATGGCGGAGGAACAGCTGCGTAAGGCGATGGCGATCAGCCAGGGCGATCCGATGATCCTCATCCAGGGGGTTCCGTCGATGGTCATCTACGGCGCAATGGCGGTGCTGCTCGTCCTCGCGCTCTGGCTCAAGCGACGCCAGCGGATCTACGAGGAGCGGCTTCCCGACATCGACACGACCGCGATCCGGCAGATCGAGGACGACATCGAACGGGAGACCCGGCGGTGACCGGCCGCGGCTGGGGCGGCCGGACGTCGCCTCAGTCGCGCGCCAGGGGGAAGGCGACCTGGAACGTCGCGCCCCCGCCCGGCGTCTCGAAGACCGCGACGGCGCCGCCGAGTCGCTCGACGATGGACGCGACGATCGCGAGCCCGAGCCCGCTGCCGCCCGTCTCTCGCGTGCGTGACGTGTCGGCGCGCCAGAACCGCTCGAAGATCTTCTCGCGGATCTCGGAGGGAATGCCCTCGCCGTGGTCGATCACCGAGATCCAGCCCATGTCCGTGTCCACGTCGACTCCGACCTCGAGTTCGATCGGAGAATCCGGGGCGCTGTAACGGCGCGCGTTTCCGAGGAGGTTCGAGATGACCTGCTGGATCGGCTCCTCGGCGCCGCGCACGATCGGCGGCACCTCGACGGGCTTCCCCTCCTCGGGCGTCGAGAAGTCGATCTGCGGTCGGTCATCGCGCGTCCGCCGTCGCAGGAACGAACGCGTCTGCTGCTGCGCGCGCGACAGCGCCGCGGATCCCGCATTGATCGCGCCGAGCAGCCCGGTCGTCGGGCGCGCCGCGTCAGGCTCCGCCGGGGCGGGCGAGGGCGGCGGCGGGTCGAGCTGTCCGCGCGCGCTTTCCGAGAGGATCGTGATCGGTCCGGTGAGCGCCTCGAACGTCGTGTCGTTCACATTCACCTGGCGCGCCGGATCCGCGGCCGTGACGTCGAGTGCGGCGTCACGGGCGATCTGTCGCAGGTCGACGTCGGCGATCTCGAAGGCGCGGCGCTCGTCGAGGCGGGCGAGGGAGAGCAGATCCTCGACGAGCGAACCCATCCGCCGCGCCTCCTTCTCGATGCGCTCCATCGCGCGCGCGACGTCCTCCGGCGACTGCATCGCCCCCATGCGGTACAGCTCCGCGTAGCCGCGCACGCTCACGAGCGGCGTGCGCAGTTCGTGGCTCGCGTCGCCGATGAAGCGCCGCATCTTCTCGACGGTCGCGTCGCGCTCCGAGAACGACTCGTCGAGCCGATCGAGCATCGCGTTGATCGCGAGCTTGAGGCGACCGACCTCGGTGGCCGACTCGACCTCGGTCATGCGCTGGTCGAGGTTGCCCTCGGCGATGCTCATCGCGGTCTGCTCGACCTGGCCGAGCCGACGGAACGCGAGGGTGACGAGCCAGCGCGTGCCGAGCGCGCCGACGAGCAGCGTGATGATCGACATCGTCGTGAACACGCCGATGTACGTGCCGACGAAGTCGTCCGTGTCGTCGAGCGGCAGTGCGACGAGCTGTGCGTGGAGGGTGCTCGATTCGACCCCGTCGAGCTGGATCGGTGCGATCGCAGCGCGGTACTCGGATCCGGAGTTCGTCTCGAGCGTGAACGGACGATCCTGGTTCAGGAACGCGTCCTGCACCGTCAGCTCGGTCGGGAAGATCGGGTCGCGGGCGGGCCCCTCGTCGCCGCCGGCGACGGATTTCAGATGCCCGTCGTCGTCATAGATCGCGACGATGTAGTCGAATCTCGGCTCGGGAGACTTCGGCGTGAACGCCATCGAGCCGGTCTCCGGATCCTCGGTCACGTCGAAGACGGTCTCGTACACATCGGTTCCCGCCAGCTGCGTTGCCGCGGAGTCGACGTTGCCACGCAGCAGTGACTGGAGGACGGGCAGTGCGCCGAAGCCGGCGGCCAGAAGACCGGCTGCGAGAACACCGACCGTGACCCCGGTGATCTTCGCGCGAAGGCTCGTGCGCCGCCACCACCGGGTGAACGGATCAGAGCGCGTGGCCAGGGCAGGCCCTCAGAGCTTGTCGACCTTGAGCATGTAGCCGAAGCCGCGCTTGGTCTGGATGAGCGATTCCGACGTGTGCGGGTCGATCTTGCGACGCAGGTAAGAGATGTAGCTCTCGACGATGCCGGCATCGCCGTTGAAGTCGTACTCCCACACGTGGTCGAGGATCTGCGCCTTCGACAGCACGCGGTTCGGGTTGAGCATGAGGTAGCGCAGCAGCTTGAACTCGGTTGGGCTGAGATCGATTGGCGTGTCGCCGACGTAGACGTCGTGCGTGTCCTGATCCATCGTCAACTCACCGCTGCGAATGACGGACTCCTCGTCCTCCGACTGCATCGTGCGGCGCAGCACGGCCTGGATCCGCGCGACGATCTCGTCGAGGCTGAACGGCTTGGTCACGTAGTCGTCGCCGCCGACGTTGAGACCCTTGATCTTGTCGTCGGTCTCATCCTTCGCGGTGAGGAAGATGATCGGCGCGGTGTAACCCGCGTCGCGGAGGCGCTTGGTCACGCTGAAGCCGTTCATGTCCGGGAGCATGACGTCGAGGACGATGAGATCCGGCTCTTCCTCCAGCACAGCTGAGATCGTCTGTGCGCCGTTGATGACGGTCCTAACCTGGAAGCCCGCGAAGCGCAGGCTCTGCGAGAGCAGGTCTCGGATGTTGGGCTCGTCGTCGACTACGAGAATTCGCGCTGCGGTCATGCCCCCCATTATGGCGATGAATGGACCGGATGTGGGGTTTTCAGGCCCGATCGGCCGAATCGGGCCTCGTGTGCGCCTCTGCGCAGGTGCGACGCGCCGGTGGCCGGTGCTGGACCTGAATGTGTACGTAAGGGGTCGGTTTGTGAGATCAGCCCGCGCGCTGGGGTATTTATGTATACGCTGACCGTATGGTGACCCTCGAGCAGTCACAGCCGAAGGCGGGCGAACGCGCCTATGCGCAATTGCTGGACGAGATCCAGTCCGGCGCGCTGCCCGCCGGAACCGTCCTTGCCGAGATGGAACAGGCCGCGCGCCTGCACGTCAGCCGCACGCCCCTGCGTGAAGCGCTGCGCCGCCTCGTGGCCGACGGTCTCGTCGTGCAGCAATCGCCGCGCGTCACCGTCGTGGCCCCGATCGACGCCCACGACATCCGGGCGCTCTTCGAGATGCGTCGCGCGCTCGAGGAGTCCGCGGCGCGCATCGCAGCGGAGCGCGGCGACGCCGCGCGTTTCGCCGCGCTTGCCGACGAGCTCACCGCCGCCCGCCTCGACGGGGAGACCGGGCGCGACGCGTACTACGACCTCATCTCCCGTTTCGACGTCGAGCTCGATCGGGCCGTCGCCAACGACTACATCGCCTCGGCCCTGCGCACCGTGCGCGCGCACCTCGTGCGCGTGCGCCGCATGGCCCGCGACCGTCCCGAACGACTCACGGCTTCCGTCGCCGAGCACCTTCTGATCGCTCGCGCGCTCGCCGCCCGCGACGGCGAGCTCGCCGCGCACGCCACGCACGTGCACCTCCACAATGCCCTCGCGAGCATCCTCGCGAACCTCGAGAACGAAGGATCCGCATGACTGTCTCGCACCCCGTCCGCACATACCGCAGCGACGAGAACCTGCCGCGCGAAGAGCAGCTGGGCTGGAAGATCGCCGCCGTTGCCGCGGATCCCGTCGAGGTCGATCGCGACGTCGTCGAGATGATCATCAACCGCGTGATCGACAACGCCGCGGTCGCAACCGCGTCGCTGACGCGCGCGCCGATCTGCTCCGCCCGCGCGCAGGCGCTCGACCATCCTGTCTCGCGCGGCGGCGTCGGCGCGACGGTCTTCGGGCTGCCCCTCGTCACCGTCACGAGCCCCGAGTGGGCAGCGTGGGCCAACGGCGTCGCTGTGCGCGAGCTCGACTACCACGACACGTTCCTGGCCGCGGAGTACTCGCACCCCGCCGACAACATCCCGCCGATCCTGGCGGTGGCACAGCACGCCGGATCCGACGGACGCGCGCTCGTGGCGGGCATTGCGACGGGGTACGAGATCCAGATGGACCTCGTTCGCGCCATCAGCCTGCACAAGCACAAGATCGACCACGTCGCGCACCTCGGCCCGTCGGCTGCGGCGGGAATCGGCACGCTGCTCGGCCTCGACCAGGAGATCATCTTCCAGGCCGTCGGGCAGGCGCTCCACACGACGACCGCCACGCGCCAGTCGCGTAAGGGCGAGATCTCGACCTGGAAGGCGCACGCGCCCGCGTTCGCCGGGAAGATGGCGGTCGAGGCCGCGGACCGCGCCATGCGCGGCCAGACGTCGCCCTCGCCGATCTACGAGGGCGAGGATGGCGTGATCGCCTGGCTGCTCGACGGCCCCGACGGTCGCTACGAGGTGCCGCTGCCGGCGCCGGGCGAGGCGAAGCGCGCGATTCTCGACTCCTACACGAAGGAGCACTCGGCCGAGTATCAGGCGCAGGCGTGGATCGACCTCGCACGTCGCCTCGGCACGGACCGCCCCGAGCTGCGGGATCCAGCGAACATCGACCGCATCGTGCTGCACACGAGCCACCACACGCACGTCGTGATCGGATCCGGATCCGGCGATCCGCAGAAGTACGACCCGACGGCGTCGCGCGAGACGCTCGACCACTCGATTCCGTACATCTTCGCCGTCGCGCTGCAGGACGGTGGCTGGCACCACGTCGACTCCTACACGCCGGAGCGCGCGGGCCGCGCCGACACCGTCGAACTGTGGCACAAGGTCACCACCGCGCTCGACGAGGAGTGGACGCGCCGATACCACTCGGAGGACCCCGACGAGAAGGCCTTCGGCGGGCGCGCGGAGATCACGCTGACCGACGGATCTGTCGTCTCGGCCGAGATCGCGGTGGCCGACGCGCACCCGCTCGGCGCGCGTCCGTTCGTCCGCGAGAACTACGAGCACAAGTTCCGCACGCTGGCCGCTGACGTGCTCTCGGCCAAGGAGATCGACCGCTTCCTTAGTCTGGCCGCGCGCCTGCCGGAGCTGACCGCCGCAGAGGTGCGTGAGCTCTCGATCGTCGCGAACCCGGGCGTCCTCGATGCGGCGCCGAGCCCGCGGGGACTGTTCTGATGCTGCACGCCACGACACCGGCGCACGTCAAGCGCGAGCGATTCCGGGAGCGGCTGGAATCCGGCGAACTGCTGCGGTTTCCGGGCGCGTTCAACCCCCTGTCGGCGCGGCTCATCGAGCGCAAGGGCTTCGACGGCGTGTACATCTCCGGCGCCGTGCTGTCTGCCGACCTCGGGCTGCCGGATATCGGCCTGACGACGCTGACGGAGGTCGCCGGACGGGCGGCCCAGATCGCCCGCACGACCGAGCTGCCGGCGATCGTCGATGCCGACACGGGCTTCGGCGAGGCGATGAACGTCGCGCGCACGATCCAGATCCTCGAGGATGCGGGGCTCGCTGGCTGCCACATCGAAGATCAGGTCAACCCGAAGCGCTGCGGACATCTCGACGGCAAGGAGGTCGTTGACGAGGACACGGCCCTGAAGCGGATCCGGGCGGCCCGCGACGCGCGGCGCGACGCGAACTTCCTCGTCATGGCGCGCACCGACATCCGCGCCGTCGCCGGCCTCGACGCGACGATCGAGCGGATCCACAGGCTCGTCGACGCGGGGGCCGACGCCGTCTTCCCGGAGGCGATGCGCAATCTCGAGGAGTTCCGCGCGGTCGCCCGTGCGGTGGACGTGCCGGTCCTGGCGAACATGACCGAGTTCGGCAAGAGCGACCTGTTCACGGTCGACGAGCTGCGCGAGGCGGGGATCCGCATGGTGATCTGGCCCGTGTCGCTGCTGCGGATGGCGATGGGAGCGGCCGAGCGCGCGCTCGACACGCTCATCGCGGATGGCAACCTCTCGGGGCAGCTCGACAGCATGCAGCATCGCGCGGATCTCTACGACCTGCTGGACTACGAGACGTACAACCAGTTCGATTCGGGTATCTACAACTTCCACATCACGAAGGAGTGACCATGGCGGACACTGAGATCAAGAAGGGCCTGGCAGGCGTCGTCGCCGACGAGACGGCCGTCAGCAAGGTCAATCCCGACACCAACAGCCTGCTGTACCGGGGGTATCCCGTGCAGGAGCTGGCGGCCACGCAGTCGTTCGAGGCTGTCGCATACCTCCTGTGGCACGGCGAGCTGCCGACGGAGGATCAGCTCGCGGAGTTCGAACGGCTCGAGCGCTCCCTTCGGCCGCTCGACGACCGCACGCTCGCGCTGCTCGACACGATGCCCACCCAGGCGCACCCGATGGACATCGTCCGCACGGTCGTGAGCCAACTCGGCACGTTCGACGACACGCTGCACCGCGCGGGCGGGTGGACCGACCCCGAGCTCGACACCGGTCGATCCGTCTACCTGTTCGCGCAGCTGCCCACCGTCGTGGCCGCCGTCCAGCGGCGTCGTCGCGGCCTCGATCCGATTTCGCCGCGCGATGACCTCGACTACGCGCGCAACTTCCTGTGGATGACGTTCGGCGAGGAGCCCGATCCGGTCGTCGTCGACGCGTTCAACCGGTCGATGATCCTCTACGCGGAGCACTCGTTCAACGCATCGACCTTCACGGCACGGGTCATCGCGTCCACCACGGCAGACCTCTACTCGGCGGTCACGGGCGCGATCGGCGCGCTCAAGGGGCCGTTGCACGGCGGCGCGAACGAGGCCGTGATGTACCTCTTCGACGAGATCGGCGACGCGTCGCGCGTGAAGGGGTGGCTCGACGCGGCGCTGGCCGAGAAGCGAAAGATCATGGGCTTCGGACACCGCGTCTACAAGCGGGGCGACTCGCGCGTGCCGACGATGAAGGGCGCCCTCGACACGCTCGTCGCTCACTACGATCGGCAGGACATCGCCGATCTCTACGACGCGTTGGAGAGCGAGTTCGTGGAGCGCAAGGGCATTTACCCCAACCTCGACTACCCATCGGGGCCGGCGTACCACCTCATCGGCTTCGACACCGAGATCTTCACCCCACTGTTCATCGCTGCACGCGTGACCGGCTGGACGGCGCACATCATGGAGCAGCAGGCCTCGAACGCGCTGATCCGCCCCTTGTCCGCGTACAGCGGCGCCGATGAGCGACACATCCCGGGCTATGTCCCGGACACCGCGGAGGTCGAGGCGCAGGAGCGCCCTGAGGAGGCGACGGGCTGATGGCCGAGCAGCAGAAGGTCGCGATCGTCGCCGGTGCGCGCACGCCCGTGGGGCGGTTCGGCGGAGCCTTCCGCGACACCGAGGCCTACGAGCTCGGCGCGGCCGCGGCCACCGAGGCGCTGCGCCGCTCGGGCATCGCGCCGGACCGGGTGGGGGAGGTCGTCCTCGGCACGATCGGGCAGGTCGCGTCCGACGCGTACATCGCGCGACGCGTCGCGCTCGCCGCGGGCCTCGACGTGAACACGCCCGCCTTCACGGTGAACCGGCTGTGCGGATCCGGTCTGCAGGCGATCTGGTCGGGTGCGCAGGAACTGCTGTGGGGGAGCACCGACGTCGTCGTCGCGGGCGGCGCCGAGAACATGACGCGGATGCCGTTCTACGACTTCGACTCCCGCTTCAACGACCGGCTGGGCGACCGGCGCCTGCTCGACGGCACGATCGCGATGCTCACGGATCCGTTCAGCGGCCGACACATGGGCGTGACGGCCGAGAACGTGGCCGAGCGGTTCGGCATCACGCGGCAGGAGCAGGACGCGTTCGCGGCCGAGTCGCAGCGACGGGCGGCGACGGCCGAGTCGCAGCGCGCGTTCGCCGAGGAGATCGTCGC
>DWXU01000130.1:0-7888 GCA_019119065.1 Candidatus Microbacterium pullistercoris
CGAAGAACGGAACCGTCGTGTCGATGTCGCTCGCGCCCGTACCGTCGAGGTTGATCTCGAGCTCGATCGAGGACTCACTCGTGGTGCGGGTGCGGCGCGCGGCGCGGGCGTTGGTCATACCCGAATCCTAGACGCTCAGGCGTCGCCGACGGCCGCGAGGGCGTCGAGGAACGCCGTCGTCTCGCTCTCGGTGCCTGCCGAGACGCGGAGGTGGCCGGCGACGCCGATGTCGCGGATCAGGACACCCCGGTCGTACAGCCGGCGCCACGTCTCCTGCGGATCCTCGACGCCGCCGAACATGACGAAGTTGCTCCAGGACGGATAGGGGTCGTAGCCGAGCGCCTCAAGCGTCGCCGAGATGCGATCCCGCTGCACGACGATGTCGTCCACGGTCCGCAACATCTCGTCGCTGTGGCGCAGCGCGGCGACCGCGGCCGCCTGCGTGAGGGCACTGAGGTGGTACGGCAGGCGCACCAGGCGCAGTGCGTCGGTGACGGCGGCATCCGCCGCGAGGTAGCCGACGCGCGCCCCCGCGAAGGCGAACGCCTTGCTCATCGTGCGGGAGACGATGAGGCGCTCCCGCCCCGGAAGAAGCGTGAGTGCCGACGGCGCCTCGGACGGCGCGAACTCGAAGTACGCCTCGTCGACGACGACGATCCCCCGTGTGGCCTCATAGACGCTCTCGACGACCTCGATCGGCAACGGTGTGCCGGTCGGATTGTTGGGCGCGCACAGGATGACGACGTCCGGGTCAGCCGCCCGCACCTGCTCGGCGGCGTCGTCGGGCGTGATCTCGTAGCGCGGGCCACGCGGTCCGGCCACCCATTCGGCGCCGACACCGCGCGTCAGCAGCGGATACATCGAGTACGTCGGCGAGAAGCCGAAGACGCGGCGCCCCGGTCCGGCGAAGGCCTGCAATACCTGCTGGAGGACTTCGTTCGATCCGTTGCCCGCCCAGATCTGCTCGGGAGTCAGTCCGTGACCGAGGTAGGAGGCGAACGCCTCGCGCAGGTCGGTGAACTCACGGTCGGGGTACCGGTTCAGCTCGGAGATCGTCTTCGCGATCGATCCGGCGATGTCATCGGCCACATCCTCGGAGATGACGTGGGTGTTCTCGTTGACGTTGAGGGCGATGGGAAGCGGCGCCTGCGGAGCTCCATACGGGCGCTGGCCCCGGAGGTCGTCGCGTATGGGGAGGTCGTCGAGTGTCGCGGTCACCCCTCCATGCTACGACCGTGTGGTCAGCTTCCGGTCGAGTAGGCGGCCGGGATGGAGAGCCTCTGGCCCGCGTCGACGCCCGAGCTCGACAACTGGTTCAGCGAACTGATCTCGGCGACGACGTCACGCGGGTCCTGCGCCGGCGCCACGCTCTGGGCGATCGACCACAGGGAGTCGCCCGGCATGACGGTCACCGTGTCGAACGTCCCCGCAGGAGCGCCGCCGTCTCCGGACCCGACGGCGGACCCGCCGCCGATGATCCCGACGGCGATCGCTGCGGCGACCGGAAGGGCGGCAAGCGATGCGAGGACGCGGCGGCCGCGCGTCGTGAGACGCAGTCGCGTGCGAATGGTCGGAATGCGCGATGCGGGTGCCGTGACGGTGACCGTGCTCATCAGATGACCTTCTCTCGTATTGATGTACCGAATGTATCTTCGAATGTTCGAATCCGTCAAGTGCTTCTTCGAATGATCGCGAGGCATATTCGCGACACACTCGAACAAATCTCCCGAAGATCGCACCGTTTCCGGTAGCGTCTTCTTCACGCAGCACACCTCACCAGCAACCACTGACATTCGAAGAGGAACGAGCGGATGAGCGCCGACATCACCCCGCAGACCGCCCCGAGGGGGCGCCGTCGCAAACAGTTGAGCGAGAAGCAGGTCGCCATCCTCGAAGTCATCCAGCGCTCGATCCAGGTCAACGGCTATCCGCCGAGCATGCGCGAGATCGGCGACGCCGTCGGCCTCAAGTCGTTGTCGAGCGTCACCCACCAGCTCGGTCAGCTCGAGCTCAGCGGCTATCTCCGGCGAGATCCCGGCAAGACCCGCGCAATGGAGGTGCTCGTCGAGCTTCCCGGCACGTCGACCGAGAGCCCGGCCGACTCGGCTCCCGCCGTCGGCGACGCGGCCATGGTGCCGCTCGTCGGCCAGATCGCGGCCGGTGTGCCGATCACGGCGGACCAGCACGTCGAAGAGGTCTTCCCCCTCCCCCGCCAACTGGTCGGCAATGGTGAGCTGTTCATGCTGAAGGTGTCGGGCGACTCGATGATCGACGCCGCCATCTGTGACGGCGACTGGGTCGTCGTGCGCACACAGAACACGGCAGAGAACGGCGAGATCGTCGCGGCCATGCTCGACGGCGAGGCCACGGTGAAGACCTTCCGTAAGCGCGACGGGCACGTGTGGCTCCTCCCGCGCAACACCGCGTTCGAGCCGATCCTCGGCGACGAGGCTGTCGTGCTCGGCAAGGTCGTGGCCGTGATGCGCGCCGTCTAGCGCCGCCCGAACACGTCGTCGCGCCACACGACCCGGTGCTCCGGATGCGATCGGCCAGGCGCTTGCCATAGCGTGGGGACATGGCTGATCTCACCTCTCGCCCCTACGGCACGTGGCCCTCGCCGATCCGTCCCGAGGACATGCCGCTCGGCACACTTCGGCTCGGACACGCGCAGTACGTCGCCGATGAGGTGTGGTGGGCCGAGTCGGTGCCCTCCGAGAAGGGCCGCACGGCGATCCTCGGGTCCGGCCACGATGCGCCGATCTTGCCTGCGCCGTGGAGCGCGCGGTCACGCGTGCATGAGTACGGCGGCGGTGCGTGGACGGTCATCGCGCAGGAGCACGGACGCTTCGTCTTCGTCGAGCAGAGCGATCAGCGCGTGTACCTCGCTTCCCCCGGCGTCGAGCCCGCCCCGCTGACGCCCGCTGACTCACGATTGGTGCACGGCGATCTCGTGTGGGCCGAGGGTTCCCTGTGGGCCGTGCGCGAGACGCACGAGCGCCCGCAGGAGACCCCGCTGCGCGAGATCGTCCGCATCCCTGTCGACGGTTCGGGCGCCACGGATCCGGCCGCCACCACCACGGTCGTCGCGGGCAGCGATTTCCTCGCCTTCCCCTCCCCGCGGGGCGAGCGCCTTGCGTGGATCGCGTGGGACCACCCTGACATGCCATGGGACGCCGCAGAGCTGCGCGTCGGCGCGCTCGCCGATGACGGCACGGTCACCGATTGGCGTCGCCTCGCCGGCGGGCGCGGGTCGAGCCGCGGCGAGAACGTCTCGGCCCTGCAGCCGGAGTGGACCGGCGACGACGAGCTCCTGTTCACCCAGGATCCGCCGACGACGGCCGCGCGCGCCGACCGCACGTGGACGCAGCGATGGAACCTCTTCCGGATCCGCTTCGACGACGGGCTCGCGACGAGCGCCCCGGAACCGATCTACTCGGTCGACGGCGACACCGGCGGCCCGCTCTGGAGCCTCGGGTCGCGGTGGTTCGCCGAACTCGAGGACGGCAACGTCGTGGCCGTCGTGACGAACGGCCGCTCGCGTCTGATGCTGGTCGAGCCCACGTCCGGCACCGTGACCGAGCTCGAGACGCCGCTGACCGGCGACATCCAGCTGCAGGACGTGCGTGGGCGCACGGCGCTCTTGACGGGCGCCGGGGCGACGGTGCCCGGCGGGCTCTGGGAGCTCGACGTGTCCGCGCGTTCCCTTCGCCCGCTGCGCGGAGGCGAAGCAGATCTCTCCTCGGGTGTGCAGGCCGTCGCGGAAGCCCTGACCTTCCCCGGACCGCTCGGTCCGGTCCACGCTTTCTTCTACCCGCCGACGAACGCGGCCGCCGCCGCGCCCGCCGGGGAGCTTCCGCCCGTCCTCGTGCTCGTGCACGGCGGCCCGACGGGTCACGTCACGGGTGATCTCTCGCAGAACGCGTCGTTCTTCACGAGCCGCGGCATCGGCGTCTTGGATGTGAACTACGGCGGATCGAGCGGCTATGGACGCGCCTACCGCGAGCGTCTCAACGGCGCGTGGGGCATCGCGGACGTGCAGGATGTCGCGGCCGCCGCGAACGGGCTCGTGGAAGCCGGGCGCGCGGATCCGAAGCGGCTCGCGATCAAGGGGGGATCCGCGGGCGGCTGGACCGTGCTGTGCGCGCTCGCCGACACGGATGTCTTCGCCGCAGGCATCAGTCGGTACGGGGTCGCCGACCTGCGCATGCTGCTCGCCGAGACGCACGACTTCGAGGCGCGCTACCTCGACGGCCTCGTCGGGCCGTGGCCGGAGGACGAGCAGGAGTACATCGTGCGCTCGCCCCTCTCTCGCCCCGAGACGCTCACCACCCCGCTGCTGATCCTGCAGGGCAGCGAGGATCCGGTCGTGCCGCCGTCGCAGTCCGAGGCTCTGCGCGACGCGGTCGCGAAGAACGGCGTGCCGCACGCGTATCTCCTGTTCGAGGGCGAGAGCCACGGATTCCGCCGCTCGGAGACGATCGTGCGCTGCTTCGAGAGCGAGCTCGCCTTCCTCGGTCAGGTGCTCGGTTTCGAGGCACCTGGCGTGGATCCGATCCCGCTCGACTGAGCGCGCTCAGGCCGCGAGGAAGGGCCCGAGCTCCGCGGCAAGACGCTGCCCGACGCGCGCGTGCACCAGCGTTCCCTGCTCCTCGTGGCGCTGGTCGAGGAACTGGCCCGACTCGTGGATCTGCGCGAGCAGATCCCCCCGCCCATACGGGATGAGCGCGCGCACCTCGACCTCGGGGCGCGGCAGCGTGTCCTCGACGAGGCTGCGCAGCTGATCGATCCCCTCGCCCGTGCGCGAGGAAACGAACGCCGCGCGCGGCGCGAGGCCCGCGAGGACGAGCCGCTGGGAGTCGTCCACGAGATCGATTTTGTTGAACACGACGATCTCGGGGATCGCCCGCGCACCCACCTCCGTGAGCACGTCGCGGACGGTCTGCAACTGGCCCGCCGGGTCGGGGTGGTCGCCGTCGACCACATGGACGATGACGTCGGCCGACGCAACCTCCTCGAGCGTCGAGCGGAATGCTTCGACGAGCTGGTGCGGCAGGTTGCGCACGAACCCGACGGTGTCGGCCAGCGTGAAGACGCGACCGTCGGCTGTCTCCGTGCGGCGCACCGTCGAGTCGAGCGTCGCGAACAGCGCGTTCTCCACCAGCACCCCTGCCTGCGTGAGGCGATTCAGGAGACTCGACTTGCCGGCGTTCGTGTAGCCCGCGATCGCGACGGATGGGATCGCGTTGCGGCCGCGCTCGGCGCGCTTCGCCTCGCGGGCGGGCGCGAAGCTGCGGATCTGCTTGCGCAGCACCGCCATGCGCGTGCGGATGCGGCGGCGGTCGAGCTCGATTTTCGTCTCACCCGGGCCACGAGACCCCATGCCCGCGCCGGCGGCGCCGACCTGGCCACCGGCCTGACGGCTCATCGATTCACCCCAGCCGCGCAGTCGCGGCAACAGGTACTCGAGCTGGGCGAGCTCCACCTGCGCCTTGCCCTCGCGGGTCTTGGCGTGCTGAGCGAAGATGTCGAGGATCACCGCGGTGCGATCGATCACCTTGACCTTGACGACGTCCTCGAGCGCGCGACGCTGACTCGGCGCGAGTTCCGTGTCGGCGATGACGGTGTCCGCCCCGACCGCGTTCACGACGTCTCGCAGTTCCTCGGCCTTGCCGCGACCAACATAGGTCGCCGGATCCGGGTGCGGACGACGCTGCAGCATACCGTCGAGAACGACGGATCCCGCGGTCTCGGCGAGCGCCGCGAGTTCACGGAGGGAGTTCTCGGCGTCGACCTGTGCGCCGGTGGAGTAGATGCCGACGAGGACGACGTTCTCCATCCGCACCTGGCGGTACTCGACCTCGGTGATGTCCTCGAGCTCGGTGGAGAGACCTCCGACGCGGCGGAGCGCGTGGCGGTCGGCGAGATCCCACTGCTCGTCGTCGACGACGATGGAATCGTCGGACTGCAGCGCCTGCGCGGCACCGAAGATGCGCGCCTCGCCGCGTGCACGGTCGCGGGCGAGGACACGTTCGACGACGTCGTCGGTCTCGATGTCGGGGTGGTTCTCAGCGCCTGTGGTGTCGGGCACGAGGGTCCTTTCGCGGATGGTCAGCCCTCCAGTTTAGCGCGGGAACGGCACGCGGGGGCAGGTACCGCGACGCCGCGTGCTCCGGTAGGCTCGCCGCCTATGGCGGATCACTATTTCAGCGCGGCACCCGCAAGCCCTGAACAGACCCGCCGGCTCCGTGTGACGCTCGATGGACGCGACGTCGAGGTCACCACGGCGAACGGCGTCTTCAGCCCCGATCGCATCGACCGGGGCACCGACGTGCTGCTGTCGAACTCACCCGATGCGCCGCCCGGCGGAGATTTCCTCGACCTCGGGTGCGGCTGGGGCGCCATCTCTCTGACACTCGCGATGCAGGCGCCGCACGCACGCATCTGGGCCCTCGACGTCAACGAGCGCGCGCTGGACCTCGTGCGGCGCAACGCCGAGGCGCTCGGCCTCGACAATGTTCGCGCGGTCACCGCCGATGAGATCCCTTCGGACGTCGTCTTTCGGACGATCCGGTCCAACCCGCCGATCCGCATCGGCAAGCCGGCCCTGCATGAGCTCCTCGAGACGTGGATCCCGCGCCTCGATCGCAAAAGCGATGCGTACCTGGTCGTGCAGAAGAACCTGGGCAGCGACTCCCTGCAGCGCTGGATGGACGCCACCTTCACCACCGATTTCTCCACCCGCCGCCACGCGACGGCGAAGGGATTCCGCGTGATCAAGGTGCGCCACCACAGCGACCCGCGCACCGGCCCGATCGCCACCAGCTGACTCCACTGGGTCGCAACGACTCGGCGACGGGGCGGACAGGCTGCCGCACGGAACACGGCTGTGTCGCCGGCCGTCGGGAAATTCGGCCGCGATGGGGTGGATTGGCCGAGTACTCGAGAGGCTCGGCGAATTTCGAGATGCTCGGAGACGGTGCGGGCCGCTCGCGCGTCAGCGGGTGTGGCCGATCTGTACGCGACCGCCGCACGCGGTGAGCTCGCGACCCGCGGCCGCGAGGAACGCGTCGCGGTCGCCCGCTATGTAGGGCAATGCCAGCGCCTCGGACCGCTGCTGATCCCACTCGCGAAGGCGACGCGCCAGATACTTTCCCGTGCCGATCCATCGCCCGTGCGTGAGCAACGCTAGTTCTGCCACCTCACGGAAGAGCGTGCTCATCAACACGCGTTCCTCGAGTGGGTCACGTGCGTCGCACAGGTCGTCCCAGACGTCGGTGACGACGTATCGCTTCATCGCGAGCTGCTCCTCCGATGGCGAAGATCCGGCGAAGAGCGCGGCGCGCCATCGCTCGCGAAGCGGCTCGAGCGATCCGTCGTCGCGCAACACCTCACCGTGCACGAGCATCTCGACGATCACCGGACGGAACTGAGCGATGCCGCCTTCGGCCCACTCCTCGAACGCGGCGGGCGTGTATGCGAAGACCTCGATGACCTCGCCGCCGAATCCGAAGGTCGCCGCGGTGCTCGACGAACCGTGGAACATGCGATCTGGCCCGATGAGAAGGAGGTCGATGTCGCTCGTCTCGGTTCGTTCGCCCCGAGCCGTGCTGCCCGCGACCACCGCGATCGAAGCTGCGGGGAACTCAGCCGAGACGAACTGCGCGGCGACATCGAACGAATTCATTCGATGACGTTACCGCACAGCAGGTTCGCCGGCCGTCCGGGAGTTCGGCCGCGATGGGGTGGATTCGCCGATTATTCGAGAGGCTCGGCGAATTTCGAGATGCTCGGCGACGGGACGGGCCGCTCGTTCGTCAGCCGAGGGCGAGGGCGGTGGCGAGGCCGAGCATCAGCACCGCGACGGCGGCGTCGAGGATCCGCCAGGAAC
>DWXU01000131.1:0-4446 GCA_019119065.1 Candidatus Microbacterium pullistercoris
ATGATCCTCTCGGGCCTCCTCGCCCCGGGTGCCTGGGGATGGCGCGGCGGCGGCGCGGGAATCATCGGCGGAGGGCTCTGCCTCGCGTTCTTCGGGCCAGGGACCGTCATCCTCGTGATCGTGACCATCCGCAGGCACCGAGCGCGGCGGGGCCGCTAGCGGGCGGAGTGCCCGGCAGGCGGCGCCAGACAGCGTGGGTGCCGGTGACGAAGCGACAGGTGAAGCGCGTTCTTCAGCGCCAGCCCAGGGCGGGTGCGACGTGCGTCAGGATCGACTCCATGAGGTGGGCGTTGTAGTCAACCCCCAGCTGGGTTGGTCGTCGCGATCATGGACAACCTTCCGCGGCTTTCGGAGTCCGGTCCATTCCCACAGAGGTCATGCATCCGCCGTGAGCAGCAAAGCGTGTTGTGGTTCGCCCAAGGCCTCCCGTGTCGGAGTTCTAGGTGAGCGCTGTTCCTAACACCTCTTGCGCATGGGTCCACAGCAACGCTCCACCGGCATCGCGAAAGACCTTTCGTGTGGCTCCGGGAATACGTGACGTCAGTGTCTTACCGTGATCTGGCGAGTGAGTGAGATCGCGGGCGCCAAAGAGAATCTGCACCGGGCAGGTGATCGCGGCAAGATCCACATTCCACGGTTGCACGGCGATGAGTGTGTCCCGCACATAGCCGACACCGTCATTGTTGAACCCCTCTTCGAGGCTGCTGCGATACAGAGAGAGGAACGGTTCGCTGCGGTAGAAGGCCACGTCCTCCGGAGCGGAACCGCTCATGACCATCTCCTCCATCGCCCGCGCGGAGAACGCTCCCAAGAGGGTCGCAGCTTCTTCAGCGTCTGTCCGTGCGAGATCTGCGAGCATGGTCGCTTCTGGAGGGAGCATTGCATGGATATGCGGATGAGCGACTTCGTCGGCAGGTGAGACCAGGGTGAGGCTGCGGGCTCCACCCGCAAGGGCGAGTCCGAGCCCGAAGACGGCCCCCTGAGAATTGGCCACCACCGCCACCGCGCCCTCAGGTTCGCCGAGGACAGCGGAGACGAACGCCCGGTAGTCCAATGCCGTGGAAACAAGTGTCCGGTCGTGATCGGGTGTCGACTCGCCGAGCCCTGGTCTGTCCATGGTGAGCATCCGCAGATTCAAGGGGGCGAGCAGCTCGCTTCCGAACGTCATCAGTTTGCTCGTCGCTGCTCCTGCGATGAAGAGCACCGGGCGCCCGTCCTCTGGCCCATGACTCAGCCCCGAGAGGGTTCGTCCGTCATCGCTTGTGACCTGGTGCTGGCGAACACGACCCATGAGCAGAAGCCTAGCTGTACTGACCGGGGACGTTGATCGACGGTGGAGTATGCCGCTTACCGGTCATCAGACTGGGGCGAGTGCCGCTCGGCCATGTCCGTGGCAAGCTGACGGATGCGTTCGCGGGCCGCTTCCGGGGTGAGTATCTCGATGTGGTCGCCGAACTGGAGGAGCTGACGCACTGACTCGACGTCGGGGTAGCGGACAACGACGGTGCACCACCCTTTCTCCGCGCAGGAGACCTCGTGGATGCGGGTGCCGAGAATGCGTCGCGCGAGGTCGAGTCGGCTTTCACGGAGGCGGACGGTCACGCTCACCCGACCTGGTGACTCGGTGCGTTCTTTCAGCGCCGCCCACACGGTGCGGAGGGTTTGACCTGAGCGGAGGGCGGCCGGTGCGTCAAGCAGCTTGTAGTCCGAGAGCCGTTCCAGGGCGAACAGCCGGCCGGTGCCCAGGTCGTCGGCGATGAGGTACCAGCGGCCCGACTTCGCCACGAGCCCGTACGGGTCGACGATGCGGGTCGAGGCCCGCCCCTCGGCGTTGCGCCGGTACTGGATTTGCATCCGACGTCGGTGACGCAGCGCCCACGCAAGTTCGGCGACGTCCACCTCCGCCCTCGGATCTGCCAGCCACGCGCTGCTGTCCACCACGACCAGGTCAGCCAATCGCGTCAAGTTCGGAGCCCCGAGCGCCGCGGCCTGACGGGCAGCGATCTTGCGCGCGGCTGTCTCATGCACCGCAGTCAGTCCGAGGCGCTCGAGATGCTCGCCGTCCAAACCAGCGACGGACAGTGCCTCCAGCTCCCCAGGTTCCAGGTACGAGGCATTGAGCCGTGCACCCTGGAGCAAGACGATCCCGCCGTTGCGCCCCCGTTCGGCATATACCGGCACACCTGCCATCGAGAGCGCCTCGACATCCCGCAGCACCGTCCGCCGGGACACCTCCAAACGCTCGGCGAGCTCGGTCGTGGTCATGCGCTGGCGCGTCTGCAAGAGCAGCAGGAGATGCAGCAACCTCGAAGCCTTCATGCCGACCAATCCTCGCAGAAAAGATGACAGGTCTTGTCGTGATTCGGTGGTTTGCTGATCCTGTATCGAGACCCATCAACCGGAGGAGCGCTCCATGCCCGCACCCAACCTGTTCCTGATCTACGTCAGTGACGCCGAGGCCGCCACCGCCTTCTACAGCAACCTGTTCGAGATCGAACCGACCTTCACCAGTCCCCGCTACGTGGCTTTCGAAGTTGCCCCCGGAGTCCTGTTCGCGCTGTGGACCGGCCGCAACGAGCACGCGGTCCCGAACACCCCGCGCACGAGCGAGCTCGGACTGATGGTGCCCGGCCCGGCGTCCGCAGTCGACGAGACCTTCACGAGTTGGGTCTCAAAGGGCGTCCAGGTCGTGGAGGAGCCGCACGACGACGTCTTCGGCCGCACGTTCGTGGTTACGGACCCGGACGGCAATCTCATCCGGGTCTCCCCGGTGGACTGACCCGCACGAACCCCGCCCACTTCTTTCGCCCTCGAAGGGCCGGCCACGCCCGCTGGTCGGCCCTTCGACCTGTCCAGGAGCCCAACCATGTCACATCCGAACGCCGCCCTCACCCCACGTCACCGTCTGAAAGTCGCGCGACTCGTCGTTGACGACAGGTGGCCAATCAGCGAAGTCGCCGCCCGCTTCCAGGTATCCTGGCCCACCGTGAAGCGCTGGGTGGGTCGCTACCTTGCCGCCGAGTCCATGCATGACCGCTCGTCGCGACCGAAGACCTCGCCGAACAAGACGCCCAAGGCCGTAACTATGCGCTGCATCAGCTTGCGGATGCGATTGAGGGAGGGCCCGGTCCAGCTAGCATCCCGGCTGGGCGTCGCACCCTCCACGGTCCACCGCATCCTCACCGCGGCGCGGCTGAGCCGGCTGTCCTACGTCGACCGTGCCACCGGGGAGCCCATCCGCGCCTACGAGCACCCCCACCCCGGCTCGCTGGTGCACGTGGACGTGAAGAAGCTAGGGAACATCCCGGACGGCGGCGGGTGGCGCTACGTCGGTCGCCGCCAAGGCGAAAAGAACCGCTCGGCCACCCCCGACAAGCCGAAGAGCAAGTGGGGCAGCCCGAAGCTCGGATATGCCTTCGTGCACACGATCATCGACGACCACTCACGCGTTGCGTACACCGAGGTACATGACGACGAGACCGCCGTCACGGCCGTCGGGGTGCTGGACCGCGCTGTGGAATGGTTCGCCGAACTCGGCGTCACGATCGAGCGGATTCTGTCGGACAACGGTGGCGCCTACCGGTCCTTCCTGTGGCGCGACACCTGTGAGGCTCTCGCCATCACACCGAAGCGCACGCGCCCATACCGGCCGCAGACAAACGGAAAGGTCGAGAGATTCCATCGGACGATGGCCGACGGCTGGGCCTACGCCCGCTGCTACCAGTCAGAGCAAGAGCGCCGGGACGCGCTCAAGGCGTGGCTGCACCACTACAACCACCATCGGCCCCACTCTGCCTGCGCCAATCAGCCGCCCTTCACACGATTGATCAACGTGTCCGGTCAGTACACCTAGCCGACCTCCGCACGTTGTCCTCCAGCTTCGCCACCGCAGCCCGCCACGTCTGCTCGCTGACGATGGGCGGAAACGCCTTACCCTTCACCGGGTACAGCTCGCCCGACGAGTAGTGCTTGATGTAGCCAGCGTATTGGGGGTTCGCCAACAGGTACCGCACGGCATCGACGGAGAACTCCGACCCGCGGGCGGTTCGATGCCCTGCTTCGTTCAGGTCCTCACGGATGCGCCGGATCGACAGCGACGGCTCGCCGAGGAACGCATCGAACGCCCGCCGCACTGCTTCGGCCTCCTCTGGGATCAACTCGCCATCTCTCGTCCACCCGAACGCCTTCCAGGCCGAAGTGGGGATGCCCTATGGGGATCCTGACAGGCATCGTCGAGGTGAGGGCGCGTCCCTCCCTCCTGACGGACATCATGCTGACCGTTGCATGCTTCTTCTTCGCCGCGACGGGTGCGGTAATGATCCTCTCGGGCCTCCTCGCCCCGGGTGCCTGGGGATGGCGCGGCGGCGGCGCGGGAATCATCGGCGGAGGGCTCTGCCTCGCGTTCTTCGGGCCAGGGACCGTCATCCTCGTGATCGTGACCATCCG
>DWXU01000132.1:0-6287 GCA_019119065.1 Candidatus Microbacterium pullistercoris
TCGTGTAGGTGCGGAATGGCGGACGTGAGGTCTCCGGCATCGCGCGCCATTCCGTGTACCAGTCGGCGCCGGTCGGCATCGCGTCGAGGGGGGCCGACGCCGACGGGAAGACGACCTTGATGCGCTGGTCGTAGCCCGGGTCGCCGTACTCGGAGATGTCGTCGCCCGTCAGCGTGAAGCGACGGAAGCTCGGCGTGAGGTCCTGGATCTGCGTGACGCGCGTTCGGAAGAACCTCGAGGGCCGGGTGTCGAGGGCGATGGTCATGCGGTGTCTCCTTGTCGGGCGGGGGCGCCGGTGTGGTGGCGGCTGCGGGGGATCACGAGTGGGGTCGCGGAAACCGGATCGTCGATGACCTGGGCATCAAGCCCGAACACATCGGCGATCAGTTCCGGAGTGACGACGTCGCGCGGTGCGCCGTGCGCGAGGAGGCGGCCATCGCACATCGCGAAGAGATGGTGGGCGTAGCGCGCCGCGAGGTTGATGTCGTGGAGCACCATCGCGATCGTCGTGCCGCGGTCGCGGTTCAGATCGGCGAGCAGGTCGAGCACATCGATCTGGTGGGCGAGGTCGAGGAACGTCGTCGGCTCGTCGAGGAGCAGTACGTCCGTGTGCTGCGCGAGCGCCATGGCGATCCAGACGCGCTGGCGCTGCCCTCCGGAGAGCTCGTCGACGGCGCGGTCAGCGAGCTCTGCGATGCCCGTGACGTCGAGCGCCTCGGCGACGGCGCGGTCATCGGCGGCCGACCACGAGCGGAACATTCGCTGGTGAGGGTGTCGCCCCCGGCCGACGAGGTCGGCGACGACGATGCCCTCGGGCGCGATCGGCTGCTGCGGCAGCAGGCCGAGCGTCTGCGCGAGCTGCTTCGTGGGCATCGTGCCGATCGCGTGCCCGTCCAGGAGCACGGATCCGTCTCGCGGTGCGAGCAGGCGCGACATCGTCCGCAGCAGGGTCGACTTCCCGCACGCATTGGCGCCGACGATCACACTGATGCGGCCGGGCGGGAGCAACAGGTCTACGCCGTCGACGATCGCGCGCCCGCCGTATCCGGCCGACAGGCCGCGTGCTTCGAGGAGATGCGTTTCGGTCACGAGGATCCTCCGAGACGGCTCGTGCGGATGAGGAGATAGAGCAGGTACGGCGCGCCGACGATGCCGGTGATCACGCCCACGGGGAACGCGGTGTCGAACGCGTACTGGCCGACGAGATCCGCCGCGAGCACGATGCAGCCGCCGACGAGCGCTGCCGGGACGATCGCGGGACGGCCTGGTCCGACCAGGCGCGCGGCGATCGGCCCCGAGAGGAACGCGACGAACGCGATCGGTCCGGTCGTGGCGGTGGCGAAGCACGCAAGCGCGACGGCGCCGACGATCAGGAGGATCCGCGAACGGTCGACCTTCACACCGAGGGCCGTCGCGGACGCGTCGCCGAGCTCGAGCGCACTGAGATCGCGCGACAGGACCATCACGAGCGGCACGATGACGATCACCGCGATCGCGAGCGGCGCAAGGTCGTCCATGCCGACGCCGTTGAGGCTGCCGGTGAGCCAGCGCATCGCGACCGCCACGTCCCACTCGGCCGCACGCTGGATCAGATAGGCGACGACCGCGTCGAGCATGGCGCCGATTCCGATGCCGATCAGGATCAGGCGTCCGCCCGTCGAGTCGCGCCCGCGTGCGGCGAGGGCGATGACGGCCGCGGTCGCGATTCCGACGGTGAGCGCGAGGGCCATCGTCGCGCCTGCGGACCAGTGGAGGACGACGAGCGACAGCACGGCCGCGGCGCTCGCGCCGGAGGTGATGCCGATCACGTCGGGGCTCGCGAGCGGATTGCGGAGCATCGTCTGGAATGTCGAGCCGGCCACGCCGAACGCCAGGCCGGCGAGCACGCCGCCGATGAGCCGCGGGACGCGCAGCGTGCCGACGGTGAACGAAGCGCCAGGCACGTCCTCGCCGAGCAGAACCGCGACCACGTCGGAGGCGGGATAGATCGTGTTGCCGAGCATCAGCATCGCCCCGGCCAGGGCCACGAGGAGTGCTGTCAGGCCGCCGCACACGATGGCGCGTCGCCGGAGGCGGCGGCGACGGCCGAACCGGATGGTGGTCGCGACGGCGGTGGCGGTGGCGGTGCTCACAGTGCTCTCATCCGCGTGCGGCGGGCGATCACGACGAGCACGGGCGCACCGAGGAAGGCGGTGACGATGCCCGCCTCGACCTCACCCGGCGATCCGATGACGCGTCCAAGTGTGTCGGCGAGCGCGAGCAGGGCGGCTCCGCCGAGGGCAGAGAGCGGCAGGATCGCGCGCTGGTCGGGGCCGACGACGAGGCGGACGGCGTGGGGGATCATGAGGCCGACGAAGGCGATCGGGCCGGCGATCGCGGTGACGGCGGCGCAGAGCACGACGCCCGCGGACGCCGCGACGGCGCGCGTGAGCCCGACGCGGACGCCCAGTGCCCGCGCGACGTCGTCGCCGAGCCCGAGAGCGTTGAGTCCACCCGAGCAGACGGTTGCCACCACCGCCGCGACGATCAGGAGTGGGGCGACGACGGCCATGGCCTCCCAGTCGGCTCCTCCCGTGCCACCGACCTGCCAGAAGCGGAAGTCGTTCATGGCCGCGAGCCGGGGGAGGAGGACGGCGCTGACGAGGGAGGACAGCGCCGCCGTCATCGCCGCGCCGGCGAGCGCCAGCTTGATCGGTGTCGCTCCACCGGGGCCGATCGATCCCACGACGTAGACGATGACGGCGGCGAGCGCGCCGCCGACGAGGGCGAGGCCGAGGTAGTCGAATGTTGTCGTCGCGCCCAGGAAGGCGATGCCGCAGACGACGAACAGCGCCGCGCCGGTGTTGACACCCAGGATGCCCGGGTCGGCGATGGGGTTCCGGGTGACGGCCTGCATCACGGCGCCCGAGACGGCGAGCGCCGCTCCCGCCACGATCGACAGGACAGTGCGCGGAATGCGCTCCGCGACCGCAATGGCGCCGATCCGCTCCGCCACGTCGCCGCGCAGCCATGCGCCGAGGCCCTCGGCGATCTCACCGAGGGTGACGGCCCGCGAGCCGAACGCGAGCGACGCCGCCACGGCGATCACCACGAGGACGACACCGCCGATGGCGACGACGATCACCCGCGGCGATCGTGCGACGCGGTGCGGAGCGGGTGCGAGAGTCACTCGACGTGCGAGGCCGCGTCGTCGAGCAGTGCGACGTAGTCGTCGAGCATCCACGGGATGGACAGCGCGGTGGGGGTCACGGATCCGCTGAAGGCGTCTCCGGAGCCCACGGCGACGACCGCGCCGTTCTGCACGGCGGGGACCGTGCTCCACAGGGGGTCGTCCTGCATCTCGGCGAGGACCTGGTCGTCGCCGTAGAGCACCATCACGTCGACGTCGTCGATGATGTCGGCATTCTCGGCGGCGATGTCGGTGTAGAACTCGCCCTTCTCCGACACGTTCAGCGCGAGCTGCGGGAAGTCGAATCCGAGGTCGCCGAGGAACGCGGTGCGGGCGTCGCCCGTCGCGTAGATCGAGATCACCGACAGGTCGGACGGGGTGACGTAGAAGAACGCGGCGGTCTTGCCCTCGAAGCTGTCGATGTCGGCGGTCGCCTCGGCGATGCGCTGATCGAGGTCGGCCACGAGCTCGTCGCCCTCTGCGGCGAGGCCGAGCGCGGCGGAGTCGATCTCGATGGCTTCGCGCCACGGCGTGTACCAGGGGATCTCCGGGTAGGCGACGGTTGGGGCGATCTTGCTGAGCGTCTCGTACTCGTCGGCCGTCAGCCCCGAGTAGCCCGCGAGGATGACCTCCGGCTGCGCGTCGGCGATCGCCTCGAAGTCAACGCCATCTGCGGTCTCGAACACGGCGGGTTCGGGGGCGCACAGCTCGTCGTATGCGTCGAGCGTCCAGTCGTAGAGACCGAGTCCCTCGTCACCCGTCATCGACCACGTCTGATCGTCCGAGCCGACGGGCGCGATGCCGAGCGCGAGCGCGACGTCCTGGTTCCCCCAGCCGATGGACGCGACCCGTTCGGGGGCCTGTTCGATCGTGGTGGTCCCGAGGGCGTGGTCGATCTCAACCGGGAACGTGCTCGAGGCCTCGGGATGCGCCGCTGCGTCGCACGCCGCGTCGTTCGCCGAAGGGCCTTCGCCGGCGACCGATGAGCCGGATCCGCACGAGGCGAGGAGGAGGAGCGACCCGGTGAGCGCGGCCAGCGAGATGACGCGGCGGTGGGGAGACATGAGGACCTTTCGAAGGCAACGTGATGTGTATGCGGCGACCGGGTGAGGCCACGATAGGTAAGGCTTCCCTCATTTTACGTCGAGCGCAAGTCTCGTGTCGCGCGGCGTGTTCGCGAATGGTCCGTGCATCTGGCAGAATGGGACGTTGGAACGCGCGCTCGACCCTCTATCCAGCGCCCGGATCCGACCTTTTGAGCTTCTGTCGGCGTGCATGACCCCACGCGTCCGACGACCAGTTCGTTCACTTCACCGAAACCACAGGAGAATCGTGGCCGTCAAGATCCGTCTGAAGCGCATGGGCAAGATCCGTGCGCCGTACTACCGCATCGTCGTCGCTGACTCGCGCACCAAGCGCGATGGACGCGTCATCGAGGAGATCGGCAAGTACCACCCGACCGAGGAGCCCTCGCTCATCGAGGTCGAGTCCGAGCGCGCGCAGTACTGGCTGTCCGTCGGCGCTCAGCCGTCGGACCAGGTCCGCACGCTCCTGAAGATCACGGGCGACTGGGGCAAGTTCACGGGCGACAAGGATGCCAAGAGCACGCTCAAGGTCGCCGATGAGAAGAAGACCTACGAGGCCGACACCGCCAAGAAGTCGGTCGTCAAGCCCAAGGTCGAGAAGAAGGCCGAGGAGCCCGCTGAGGCTCCCGCCGAGGCGCCCGCTGATGAGGCGCCCGAGGCCGACGCCGAGAAGTCGGAGTAACTCCGATCGTGTTGGCCGCTGCGCTCGAACACCTCGTGAAGGGCATCGTGGATGCTGAGGACGAGGTCCGCATCGACGAGGTTTCGACCGGTCGTGGCGACGTGCTCGAGATTCACGTCGCCGAGGCCGATCGTGGACGCGTGATCGGGCGCGGCGGCCGCACGGCGAAGGCGTTGCGCACGCTCGTGTCGGCGCTTGCCGACGATCGGCGCGTGCGCGTCGACGTGGCCGACGACTGATGGCGGCCAGTCCCAAGAACCAGCTTCGCGTCGGCCGTGTGCTCAAGGCGCACGGGCTCAAGGGCGCCCTGAAGCTCGAGCTGTACACCGACGACCCCGAGGCTCGTTTCACACCGGGTGCGTCGTTCACGCTGCAGGTGCCGGAGACATCCGAATGGCACCGCAAGACGATCACGGTGCGCGCGTTCCGCTGGATGAACGCAAGCCCTGTCGTGTTTCTGGAGGGCGTGGAGGACCGCACCCAGGCGGAGACGCTCGTCAAGGCGATCCTCTGGGTCGACCAGGATGACCTCGGGCCGAACGTCGAGCCCGATGCCTGGTATGACCATCAGCTGATCGGGCTCGACGTCGTCCGTGACGGCGCGGTCGTCGGTCGTATCGCGCGCGTCGACCACATGCCGGCGCAGGACCTGCTGATCGTCACTGTCGGGGAGACCGAAGTGATGGTGCCGTTCGTCTCCGAGATCGTTCCGGAGGTCGACATCACCGGAGGCCGCGTCGTGATCACGCCACCCGCCGGTCTGTTCGAGGAGCTCCCCGGCGAGGACGGGTGACCACCTCCGCCTCGACCCGTGCGCCGCTCCCGTTGTGGGCGGCGTTCGTCGCCTCCGCGCTCGGCGGCATCTCGCTTGACGCGTCGTTCCCATCGTTCGGCGTCTGGCCGTTGGCGTTCGTGGCCGTCGCGCTCGCCCTCGTCTCCCTGATCGGCCGCCGGTCCTGGGCGGCGTTCGGCGTCGGCGCGGCTTTCGGCGCGGCCTTCTACTTTCCGCACATCGACTGGGCGGCGAGCTTCCTCGGCGATCACCCCCTCAGCTGGGTGCCGTGGGCGGCCCTCGCTGGCATCCAGACGTTCTTCACCGCTCTCGGCGCCGTCGTCCTGACGCTGGCCTACCGGTGGAGTCACTCCCTCATTGGGCGTCCCGGAGTCCGCGTCGCCGCGACCGCGCTCCTCGTTGCGGGGGTCTGGACCGCGCGGGAGCTCATCATGGGGTCGTGGCCGTACGGCGGCTTCCCGTGGGGGCGGATCGGCATGAGCCAGTCCGAGAGTCCTCTCGCGACGGTGTCGTCGTGGGTCGGGGTGACGGGGCTGACCTTTCTCATGGTCGCGATCG
>DWXU01000133.1:0-20832 GCA_019119065.1 Candidatus Microbacterium pullistercoris
CCGCCGGCGATCAGCTGGTCGAAGAAGCCGTCACTCCGCGCGCAGTCGCGCACCTGCCCGATGACTTCGCGCACTTGGCGCACGGCAGGAACGACGCCCTCCGCGATGCCGCTCTGCAGGGTCTGGACGTATCCGTCGACCGCGTCGGGCACGGCGCCGAGCCGCGCGGCGATCGTCCCCCAGTCGTCGGCGCTGTCGGTCGGCATGAGGTCGAAGACCTGCCGGATCTCCTGCGACGGGCTGTCCAGCACGTTGAGGTCCCGGAGGTGCCATCTCGCGGCGTGCAGCTCCTGCACGAGCGCGAGTTCTCGCGCAAGATCTCTCTTCGTGACTCGGTCCACGTCGTCCTGCGGTTCGGCCCGCTCCAGACGGGCGAGCACCTCGCTCGCCGCCGTCGCCATGGCGTCGTGGCCGTCTGGACTGTGGTCGCCGAAGCCGCCGTCTCCCTCGTTTCGCCCGATGTACGTGCCGATCTCGGGTCGCAGGCGAACCGTCTCGTCAGTCCATGCCTCAGCAATCGCATCGATCGGGGTCGCCTGCCGCGTCTGCTGTTCCATGCCGTTCAGGCTATCGGCCGCCCCCAGATCAGTGTGCGGCTTCGTTCCACGTCGATCCGCGACCGACCTGCACCGAGAGCGGCACCGTCAACTCCGCCGCGTCGGCCATCTGCCGGCGCACGATCTGCTCGACCTCGTCCCATTCGCCGGGCGCGACTTCGACCATGACCTCGTCGTGGATCTGCAGCAGCAGCCGCGACGACATGTCGCGCAGGTCATCGTGGATCCGGAACAGCGCGATCTTCATGATGTCGGCCGCGCTGCCCTGGATGGGGGCGTTGAGCGCCGCGCGTTCGGCGTTCTCGCGCAGCACGCGGTTCGGACTCGTGAGATCGGGGAACGGTCGGCGGCGCCCGAAGATGGTCTCGGTGAAGCCGTCCTCGCGCGCCTTCTCCACCGATGCACGAAGGTAGTCGCGCACGGCACCGAAGCGCTCGAAGTAGCCGAGCATGAGCTGCTTGGCCTCCTTCTGCTCGATGCCGAGCTGTTTCGCCAGTCCGAACGCACTCAAGCCGTACACGAGCCCGTACGACATCGCCTTGACCTTGCTGCGCATCTCGCTCGTCACATCGTCCGGCTCGACGCCGAACACCTGTGCGCCGACATAGCGGTGCAGATCTTCGCCCGCGTTGAACGCGGCGATGAGTCCGGGATCCGCCGACAGGTGCGCCATGATGCGCATCTCGATCTGGGAGTAGTCGGCCGTCAGCAGGCACTCGTATCCCTCACCCACTTCGAAGGCCGCGCGGATGCGGTGAGACTCCTCACTGCGGACCGGAATGTTCTGCAGGTTGGGATCCGTGCTCGACAGGCGACCCGTCTGGCTACCGGTCTGCAGGTAGGTCGTGTGGACGCGTCCGTCGTCGGCGATCGCCTCGTCGAGACCGACGATGATCTGCGTCAGCTTCGTCGCCTCGCGGTGCGCGAGCAGCTGGCCGAGGAAGGGATGCCCCGTCTTGACCTGCAGGTCGGCGAGGGCGTTGGCATCGGTCGTGTACCCCGTCTTGGTCTTGCGCGTCTTGGGCAGTTCGAGCTCCTCGAAGAGCACCTGCTGCAGCTGCTTCGGCGACCCGAGATTCACCTCGCGGCCGATCTCGGCATATGCCTCCTCGGCAATGCGTGCGGCCCGCTCGCGCAGTTCGTCGGCGAACGTCTCGAGCTTCTCGCTCGACACGGCGACACCGGCGAGCTCCATGTCCGCGAGAGCCACCAGCGTCGGCATCTCGATATCGTCGAGCACGGCCCGCGCGCGATCCGGAAGCGTCTCATACACGGCGTCGGCCGCGCGCAGCGTGAACCACGCCAGCTCGCCCGCCGAGGCGCCCTCCGTCTCCGGCACGAGCTGGTTCGGATCGGCCTGCGGCAGCGTCTCTCCGAGGTACCGGTCGACGAGGTGGGCCAGCGTCTTGTCCGGGAACGACGGCCGCGCGATCCATCCGGCGATCAGCGCGTCGGCCACGACCCCCCGCACCTCGAGGCCTGTGCGGCCGAGCGCCTTGAGCTGCACCTTCGCGTCGCACATCGATTTCGGCGCGTCCGACGCGAACCAGGTCGCGGACGCGTCGCGCACCTCGTCGCTCCACGCCGCCTCGACCGCCGCGGATGCCGTCGCCGCGCCGACGCGAACAGGCACGCCGTCCGCCATGTCGACCGTGATCCCCACGGTGCCCTCCGTCGACGCGAGCCACGCCGCGAAGTCGCTGGCCGCGAGCACCGCGACCTCCGGCGTCTCGACGCGAGGTTCCACGGTCTCCTCGGTTCCCGATCCGAGCTGATCGAGCACGCGCTTGAGCAGCGTGCGGAACTCGAGCTTCGAGAAGACGTCGCGCACGGCCGCGTCATCCGCGGAGTCGACCGCGAGCTGCGGCAGCTCGACCGGCACGTCGATGTCGTCGAGGAGGCGGTTGAGGCGACGGTTGCGGCGCACGTCGTCGATGTGGTCACGCAGGTTCTGACCGACGACGCCCTTGATGTCCTCGGCCGCGGCGATCACCGCGTCCAGCGTGCCGAACTGTGTCAGCCACTTGACCGCCGTCTTCTCCCCGACCTTCGGCACGCCGGGCAGGTTGTCGGCCTTCTCGCCGACGAGCGCGGCGATGTCGGGGTACTGGTGCGGCGGCACACCGTAGCGCTCGACGACCGCGGCGGGGTCGTATCGCTTCAGCTTCGAGACGCCCTGAACCGACGGATACAGCAGGGTGACCTCGTCGGTGACGAGCTGGATCGCATCACGGTCGCCCGAGCAGACGAGCACGCGATAGTTCGCGTCAGTGCCGCGGCGAGCGAGCGTCGCGAGGATATCGTCGGCCTCGAAGCCGTCCTTCTCGAGCACCGTGATGTTCATCGCCTCGAGCGCCTGCTTCAGCAGCGGAATCTGGCCCTTGAACTCCGGCGGGGTGACGTCGCGCCCATCCTTGTACTCGGGGTACTCCTCCTTGCGGAAGGTCTGGTCCGACACGTCGAAGGCGACGGCCACGTGGGTGGGCGCCTCGTTCTTCAACAGGTTGAGGAACATCGACAAGAACCCGTGAATGCCGTTGGTGTGCTGACCCTCGGAATTCTGGAACGAGTCGACCGGAAGCGCGAAGAACGCGCGGAACGCGAGAGAATGGCCATCGACGATGAGCAGAGTGGGCTTCGTGGGATCCGTCACCCCTCCAGGGTATGCCGGGACGCCCGACATTCGAACGCCCGCGCCGGAAGGATAGAACGATGACCGACGTAGTCGATGGCATGCAGTGGCTCCGCGAGCGCGGATTGGGCGTGCTCGCCGATCGCATGGGGATCGAGTTCTCTGAGATCGCCCCGGAGCGCGCGGTCGCGACGATGCCGGTCGAGGGCAATACGCAACCTGTCGGCCTCCTCCACGGCGGCGCCTACGTGGTCCTCGGCGAGTCGCTGGGATCCATGGCGGCCAACCTGCATGCCGGCCCCGGCCGCCTGGCCGTCGGCGTGGACATCAACGCGACGCACACGTCTTCCGCGACCGCCGGAACCGTCACGGGCACGTGCACGGCGATCCACCTCGGGCGCACGATGACGGTCCACGAGATCGTGGTCACGAACGATCAGGGGCGCCGCTGCTCGACGGTCCGCATCACGAACCTGATCAAGGACCTGCCGTAACGACCGAAAGAACATGGTTTACGCGAAAGCACAGGAAATATCTTGTGCGCTCGCGTAAACCATGTTCTTTCGGTGCGACGAGGTGCGGTCAGTCCTTCTTTGGGGAGAGCTGCTCGATGATCGCCTTGGCGACGTCCTGCATGGTGAGACGACGGTCCATCGACGCCTTCTGAATCCAGCGGAACGCCTCCGGCTCGCTGAGGCCCATCTTCTCGTTCAGGAGGCCCTTGGCCCGGTCGACGAGCTTGCGCGTCTCGAAGCGCTCGACCATGTCCTGAACCTCGGCCTCGAGCGTGATGATCTGCTCGTGACGCGCCAGGGCGATCTCGATCGCGGGCAGGAGGTCGTTCGGCGTGAACGGCTTGACAACGTACGCCAGGGCACCCGCCTCCGTCGCGCGCTCGACGAGCTCCTTCTGGCTGAAGGCCGTGAGCAGGACGACGGGCGCGATGTTGTCGCGGCTCAGCTGCTCGGCTGCGGTGATCCCGTCCAGCTGCGGCATCTTCACGTCCATGACGACGAGGTCAGGCCGCAACTCGGTTGCCAGTTGCACCGCCGTCTCGCCATCCCCCGCCTCGCCGACGACCTCGAAGCCGTTGTCGCGCAGGATCTCGACGATGTCCATGCGGATCAGCGACTCGTCCTCGGCCACCACGACTCTGCGTGGCGCGGACTCCGCGTTCTCGTTCTGCTCTTCGCTCACGTCACCCATCCTATGACCCGAAACCTGATGATCTGTGCCGGTGGTGGGAATCGAACCCACACGCCCTTGCGGACAACGCATTTTGAGTGCGTCGCGTCTACCGTTCCGCCACACCGGCCAGAGTGACGATCCTAGCGGACCGTCACCCGCTTCCTTCTCCTCGACTCAGGCCTGGTAGGCCGGCGCCGCGCCGTGCACGGCATCGCCCACGCGGTGCACGCGCAGGTCGTTCGTGGAGCCGGCGATTCCGGGAGGGGACCCCGAGATGACAATGACCTTGTCGCCGACCTTCGCGAGGTCGTTCGCGAGCAGATAGTCATCGACCTGCAGGAACATGCGGTCGGTGTGGTCGACGAGTTCGACGAGCGCCGAGCGCACGCCCCACGTCAACTGCATCCGGCGACGCGTCTCCTCGTCGATCGTGAAGCCGATCATCGGACGCGCGGGGCGCAGGCGCGACATGCGGCGCGCCGAGTCACCCGTCTGCGTGAAGATGCACAGGTACTTCGCGTCGACGAAGTCGGCGACCTCGACGGCCGCCACCGTCAGCGCGCCGCCCTGCGTGCGCGGCGTCGAGGTGAGGGCCTCGATGCGGTCGAAGCCGTGCTCCTCGGTCGACTCGACGATCCGTGCCATCGTGCGCACCGTCACGGCCGGGTATGCCCCGACGCTCGTCTCGCCGGAGAGCATGACCGCGTCGGCGCCGTCGAGCACCGCGTTGGCCACGTCGCTCGTCTCGGCGCGGGTCGGCACCGGATTCTGGATCATCGACTCGAGCATCTGCGTCGCCACGATGACGGGCTTCGCGAGGCGCCGCGCGATGCTGATCGCGTTCTTCTGCACGATCGGCACGGCCTCGAGCGGCAGCTCGACGCCGAGGTCGCCGCGGGCGACCATGATCCCGTCGAACGCCTCGATGATCTCCTCGAGGACCTCGACGGCCTGCGGCTTCTCGATCTTCGCGATGATCGGGACGCGTCGTCCCTCCTCCGCCATGATCACGTGAGCGCGCTGGACGTCCTTCGCGCTGCGAACGAACGACAGCGCGATGATGTCGGCGCCCTTCCCGAGCGCCCACCGCAGGTCGTTCTCGTCCTTCTCGCTCAGCGCGGGAACGTTGACCGCGACACCGGGCAGGTTAATGCCCTTGTTGTTACTGACGGCGCCGCTGACGACGACCTCTGTCGTGACGGTCGTGCCGTCGGTCTCCACGACGCGGACGCGCACCTTGCCGTCGTCGATGAGGAGGTAGTCACCCGGCGCGACGTCGCCCGCGAGACCCTTGTAGGTCGTCCCGACGAGCTCCTTCGTACCCTCGACGTCGTCCGTCGTGATCTTGAAGATGTCACCTTCAGCCAGGTCGTGGGGGCCGTCAGCGAAGGTGCCGAGACGGATCTTCGGTCCCTGCAGGTCTGCGAGCACGGCGACGGGCTTGCCCGCGTCCGAAGCCGCGCTCCGCACGTTCTCGAAGTTCTTGTCGTGAACGGAGTAGTCGCCATGGCTGAGATTGAAACGCGCGACATCCAGTCCCGCGTCGATCAGCTCCCTGACGGACTCCTTGGTCGAGGTCGCCGGCCCGAGGGTCGCGACGATCTTGGCTCGTCTCACTGAATCGCCTTCCGCACTCACTGGGCATGCCTGCCCGGGGGTATGTCTGGGACGCCCGGGCCTGGCCACGGCACCGCACGTGCGCGTGGTTCGGATGTCGGTCCGAACGCTCTCCTCACACTACGCGCTTTGTCCCTCCGCCCGCGACGCGCCGTGTCGCGCGCGGTGAACCGTCACCTGTTCGTGACGGTTCACCGCGGCGGCATCAGAGGGAGATTCCCCTGTCGGTCGGTTGCACGGGCGCCGGAAGCGCCGTCTCCCCCATCAGATACTCGTCGACCCGGGCGGCGGCGGCTCGCCCCTCGGCGATTGCCCAGACGATGAGCGACTGTCCGCGCCCGGCGTCGCCCGCGACGAACACGCCGGGCGTCTCCGTGGCGTAGTCGTCGCCGCGCGAAACCGCTCCGTCGTCCGTGAACGACGCCTCGAGCTGCGCCTCGATCGTGTCGCGTTCCGGGCCGGTGAAACCCATCGCGATCAGCACGAGATCCGCCGGCAGCTCCTCGTCAGTCCCCGGCTTCGGAACGCGTCGGCCGTCGACATACGCGGTCTCCGCCACGCGCAGGGCGCGCACCTCTCCCGCGTCGTTCGCGAGGAACTCGAGCGTGGAGGCGAGGAAGCGGCGTTCACCGCCCTCCTCGTGTGACGTCGACACCTCGAACACGCGGGGATCCATCGGCCACGGCTCGTCGGCCGAGCGTGTGTCGCCCGGGCGGCGACCGATGGCGAGGTTCGTCACGCTGAGCGCGCCCTGGCGGTGCGCGGTGCCGATGCAGTCCGCGCCGGTGTCGCCGCCGCCGATGACGATGACGTGACGACCCGCGGCGCTGATCTGGTGCGGCACCGCGTCGCCGGCCTGCACGCGGTTCGACTCGACGAGGTACTCCATCGCGACGTGCACCCCGTGCAGGTCTCGGCCGGGAATCGGCAACTCGCGTGGCACCGTCGCGCCCGTCGCGATCACCACCGCGTCGTACCGGCGGCGCAGCTCGTCCCAGCCGATGTCGTCGCCGATCGATACGCCGGCGCGGAAGCGCGTCCCCTCGTCGCGCATCTGCGCGAGCCGGCGATCCAGGTGGTGCTTGGCCATCTTGAAGTCCGGGATCCCGTACCGCAGCAGCCCGCCGATGCGGTCGTCGCGCTCGTAGACGGCGACGGTGTGTCCCGCCCTCGTGAGCTGCTGAGCGGCGGCGAGCCCGGCTGGACCGGAGCCGACCACCGCGACCGTCTTACCGGTGAGCCGCTCGGGCGGCTTCGGCTCCACCCAGCCGTTCGCCACAGCGTCGTCGATGATCGACACCTCCACCTGCTTGATGGTCACCGCAGGCTGATTGATGCCGAGGACGCAGGCGCTCTCGCACGGCGCGGGACACAGCCTCCCGGTGAACTCCGGGAAGTTGTTCGTCGCGTGCAGACGGTCGATCGCCGCACGGCCGTCGCCTCGCCACGTGAGGTCGTTCCACTCGGGAATGAGGTTGCCGAGGGGGCATCCCTGATGGCAGAACGGCACGCCGCAGTCCATGCAGCGACCCGCCTGCCGCCGGAGCACCGCGCTGTCGCCCTTGTCTTGGACCTCGTGGAAGTCGAGGATCCGGACCGGCACAGGCCGCTTCGGCGGCAGTTCGCGCTCGGTCGTCGTCAGAAAGCCTGTGGGATCAGCCACGGGTCACCTCCAGAATCCTGTTCCAGACGACGTCGCCGTCGGGATCCAACCCTTCATCAGCCGCCTGCTGGCGCGTGCGCATGACGGCGGCGTAGTCGCGCGGGAGCACCCGCACGAACTGCTCCGCCGCCGCGAAGTCGTCGGCCAGCAGTTGCCTGGCCCGCTCCGAACCGGTCTCCGCGAGGTGTCGCTCGAGCATGTCTCGCAGGATCTCGCGATCGGCCGAGTCGAGTGCGGAAAGCGTCAGCTCGCCCGAGGCGACCGCCTGCGCGTTGACGCGGGAGGCCTCGAGCCCGTGCACGTAGGCGGTGCCGCCCGACATCCCCGCCCCGAGGTTCCTCCCTGTCTCACCCAGGATCACCGCCATGCCACCGGTCATGTACTCCAGGGCGTGGTCCCCCACACCCTCCACGACGGCGGTCGCGCCCGAGTTACGCACGAGGAACCGCTCGCCGACGACGCCGCGAATGAACAGCGAGCCCTGCGTCGCCCCGTAGCCGATCACGTTGCCCGCGATCACGTTGCGTTCGGCGGTGAACGACGCCGCTTCGGGGGGACGCACAACGATCACGCCGCCGGAGAGCCCCTTGCCGACGTAGTCGTTCGCATCGCCCGTCAACCGGAGAGTGATACCGCCCGGCAGGAACGCCCCGAGCGACTGCCCCGCGGATCCCGTGAGCTCCACCGTGATCGATCCCGGCGGCAGGCCGTGCTCGCCGCGTGCCTTGGTCACCTCGTGTCCGAGCATCGTTCCCACCGCGCGGTCGGTGTTGCGCACCTCGCGAGCGAGCGCCACGGTGCCGCCGCCGGCGATCACCGAGCGCGCGTGGTCGATGAGGTCGACGTCGAAGTGCGCGTCGAGCTCGTGGTCCTGCTCGCGGAGGCGACGGCGCGGCTCGTCGGCCGCGAAGTTCGGCCCCGCCAGGATGGGCGAGAGGTCGAGGCCGTCCGCCTTCCAGTGCGCGATCGCCGGCTTCATGTCGAGCATCTCGACGCGGCCGACAGCTTCCTCGAGTGACCGGAACCCCAGCGCCGCGAGGTGTTCGCGCACCTCCTGCGCGATGAACTCCATGAAGGTCACCACGTGGTCGGCCTGTCCGCGGAAGCGTTCGCGCAGCACCGGGTTCTGCGTCGCCACACCGACGGGGCACGTGTCGAGGTGGCACACGCGCATCATGATGCATCCCTCGACCACGAGCGCGGCCGTGGCGAAGCCGAATTCCTCGGCGCCCAGCAGCGCGGCGATGACGACGTCCCTGCCGGTCTTGAGCTGACCGTCGGCCTGCACGACGACGCGATCGCGCAGGCCATTGAGCATGAGGGTCTGCTGCGTTTCGGCGAGTCCGAGCTCCCACGGCGTGCCCGCGTGCTTCAGAGAGTTCAATGGGCTCGCGCCGGTCCCGCCATCGTGTCCCGAGACGAGGATGACATCGCTCAGCGCCTTCGCGACGCCCGCCGCGACCGCGCCGATCCCCGACTGGCTCACGAGCTTCGTGTGCACGCGCGCCGCCGGGTTCGCCCGCTTGAGGTCGAAGATCAGCTGCTTCAGGTCCTCGATCGAGTAGATGTCGTGGTGCGGCGGCGGCGAGATGAGACCGACCCCCGGCGTCGAGTGCCGCGTGCGCGCGACCCACGGGTAGACCTTCCCCGGGGGCAGCTGTCCGCCCTCGCCCGGCTTGGCCCCCTGGGCGAGCTTGATCTGCAGATCGTCGGCGTGCGTGAGGTACATGCTCGTGACGCCGAAGCGCCCCGAGGCGACCTGCTTGATCGCACTGCGGCGTTCCGGGTCCAGCAGCCGCTCGACGTCCTCTCCCCCTTCACCGGTGTTGGATTTCGCCCCGAGCCGGTTCATCGCGATCGCGAGCGTCTCGTGCGCTTCGCGGGAGATGGACCCGTAGCTCATCGCGCCTGTCGAGAAGCGCTTCACGATCGAGGAGACGGGTTCGACGTCGTCGATCGGGATCGGCGTGCGGGCGTCTGTGCGGAACGCGAACAGGCCGCGCAGCGTCTTGAGCTCGGCCGCCTGGTCGTCGATCCGTCGCGTGTACTCGCGGAAGACGTCGTACCGGCGGCTGCGCGTGGCGTGCTGCAGGCGGAAGACCGTCTCCGGAGTGAACAGATGCGCGGCTCCGTCGCGGCGCCACTGGTATTCGCCTCCGGTCCAGAGGCGCTCGTGGGCGCGCGGCGCACGATCGGTCGGGAACGCGAACGCGTGCCTGGCCGCCGTCTCCGCCGCGATCACATCGAGGCCCACGCCGGCGATCTTCGATTCCGTGCCCGTGAAGTACGCCTCGATGAGGTCATCCCCCAGGCCCACGGCTTCGAACACCTGCGCGCCCGCGTAGGACGCGACGGTCGAGATGCCGATCTTCGACATGATCTTCAGCACGCCCTTGCCGAGCGCGGCGATGAGGTTGCGCACCGCGTCCGCGGGCTCCACGCCCGTCACCACGCCACTGCGGACCAGCTCCTCCGCGGACTCCATGGCGAGGTACGGGTTGACGCAGCTCGCGCCGTAGCCGAGCAGGGTCGCCACGTGATGGACCTCGCGCACGTCCCCCGCTTCGACCACGAGCCCCGCCATCATGCGCGTCTCCTGGCGGATCAGGTGGTGGTGGACCGCCGACACTGCCAGCAGCGACGGGATCGGGGCGAGCGACTGATCCGAGTCACGGTCGCTGATGATGAGGAACTCCGCGCCGTCGGCGATCGCGCGGTCGGCCTCGCGGCACATCTGCGCGAGCCGCTTCTCCATGGCCGTCACACCGCCCGACACGCGATACAGCGCCGAGATCGTCACGGCATGACGCCCGGGAACCGCATCGTCGATGTGCTGGATCTTCGCGAGCTCATCGTTGTCGATGACCGGAAAGTCCAGGCCGATGCGACGTGCGTGCTCCGGCCCCCACGTCAGCAGATTGTTCTCTCCGCCGAGCGTCATCCGCAGGCTCGTGACGACCTCTTCTCGGATCGCATCGAGCGGGGGGTTCGTCACCTGTGCGAACTGCTGCACGAAGTAGTCGAACAGCAGCCGGGGGCGGCCACTCAGCACGGCGATCGGCGTGTCGGATCCCATGGCGCCGAGAGGCTCCGCGCCCGTGGCGGCCATCGGACCGACGAGGATCTTCAGCTCCTCCTCGGTGTAGCCGAAGGTCCGCTGGCGACGTCGCACCGAGACGGCGGGGTGCACGAGGTGCTCACGCTCGGGAAGGTCGGTGAGTCGCACGGTGCCTTCGTCGAGCCACGCGCGCCACGGGGCGCTCGTGGCGACCTGCTTCTTCACCTCCTCGTCGGAGATGATGCGGCCCTCGGCCGTGTCGACGACGAACATCGCCCCGGGCTGCAGGCGGCCGCGGCGCGCGATGCGCTCGTCCGGAAGATCGAGGATCCCGGTTTCCGATCCGGCCACCACGAGGCCGTCCGTGGTCACGGTCCACCGGCCGGGCCGCAGGCCGTTCCGGTCGAGGGTCGCCACGACCTGCGTGCCGTCTGTCGCGAGGATGGCCGCCGGCCCGTCCCACGGCTCCATCTGTCCCGCGTTGTATTCGTAGAAGGCGCGCACGTCGGGATCCATGCCCGTCTTCTTCTCGTACGCCTCGGGGACCATCATCATCATCACGTGCGGCAGGCTGCGGCCCGTGAGCTCGAGCAGTTCGAGCACCTCGTCGAACGAAGCGGAGTCGCTCTCACCCTCGCTGCAGATCGGCAGGAGCGGTTCGATGTCGCCCAACAGATCGCTCGCAAGCTGAGACTGCCGCGCCCGCATCCAGTTGCGGTTGCCGCTGACCGTGTTGATCTCGCCGTTGTGGGCCATCATCCGCAAGGGCTGAGCGAGTGGCCACGAGGGGAAGGTGTTTGTGGAGTATCGGGAGTGCACGATCGCGAGCTTCGACGCGAAACGCTCGTCGCGGAGGTCGTCGTAGAAAGGCTCCAGCTGGAGCGTGGTCACCATGCCCTTGTACCCGATCGTGCGGGCAGACATCGTCACGAAGTATGCGCCGGCCTCGTGCTGACAGCGCTTGCGCAGCCGATAGGCGCGGCGGTCGAGCTCGACGCCGCGCAGCGGTGCGAGATGGCCGGCCTGCGCGCTCGCCACGAAGAGCTGCTCGATCTCCGGGCGCGCCGTCCGCGCGATGCGTCCGAGCTGATCCGGATCCACCGGAACGGGGCGCCACCCCAGCACGTGCAGGCCCTCGGTTGCCGCGATGCGCTCGATCCGGCGCTTCTGCTTCTCACGCGCGAGCCGGTCCGTGGGGAGGAACGCCATCCCCGCCGCGTACTCGCCCGCGGCGGGCAAGTCGAACGGCAGGACACGACGGAAGAACGCGTCTGGCATCTGCAGCAGGATCCCCGCGCCGTCGCCCGTGCCCGTGTCAGAGCCCACAGCGCCCCGGTGTTCGAGGTTACGCAGAGCCTCGAGCGCCAGGGCGACGACATCGTGCCCGGCTTCGCCGCGGAGCGTAGCGACCATCGCCAGGCCGCACGCGTCCTTCTCGAAACGCGGGCTGTACATGCCTTGCTGCGGCGGGTAGGCGCCGCTGGCGCCGAACGGGGGCTGAAAGTACATGGGTACCGTCCTTCAGACAGATGACACGGATGATGCAGATCGGGCGACAGCCCGCCATGGGCTGTCGCGCAATCTGCTTCCGTGCTCCGTCCCTCAGGACGATCGCCGGGTCAGACCGTCACGGGGTGCGTTCGGGCGACAGCTCCACGATCTCGTCGTCGTCCGCGGGGTCGCTGATGTCGACGAAATCGTCGTCCGAGCCTAGATCCGTCACGTTACGGCGATGTTTCGTGTTGCGGTAGACGGACGGCTCGGTTCCCTTGTGCCGCCGCAGCACGAAGAGCAGCACGACGCCGAGCAGCACCGCGGCGATCGCGGCCCACACGTTGGTGCGCAGTCCGAAGAACACTTCGCTCGGGTCGATGCGAATCGACTCCCAGACGACGCGGCCCGATCCGTACCAGATGAGGTAGACCGCGAGCAGGCGTCCCCACTGCATCGAGGCGCGGCGCCCCAGCCACAGCAGAACGATCGCCCCGAGCGTGTTCCAGATGACCTCATAGAGGAACGTCGGGTGGAACAGCGTATTCTCCGGCAGACCTGCGGGGATCGCGGGGTTGCCCGCGTCGATCTCGAGCCCCCAGGGGAGGTCTGTCGGCAACCCGAACAGCTCCTGATTGAACCAGTTGCCGAATCGGCCGAGCGCCTGGGCGAGAAGGAGGCCCGGCGCGAGGGCATCGGCGAAGGCGGAGAATCGGACGCCAGTCCAGCGACAGCCCAGCCAGGAACCGAGGGCGCCACCGAGCAGCGCGCCGAAGATCGCGATGCCGCCGTCCCAGATGTTCCAGATCGCATCCTGCTCGAACGGGTTCCACCATTCCCGGCCGCCCGCGAAATAGAAGCCCCAGTGCGTGAGCACGTGATATGCGCGGGCGCCGATCATGGCGAGCACGACCGCCGGGAGGGCGATGTCGATGACGACCCACGGCTCGGCTCCGCGCCGCGTGAGGCGGCGGTTCGTCATGATCGCCGCGACGACGATGCCGACGAGGATGAACAGCGCGTAGAAACGGATCGAGAACGGGCCGAACGTCATCCCGAACATCGTCCACTCGCTGCCGAAGGTGAACTCGGAGAGAGGAGGACTCGGGATGCTCGCGGACAGCGGCGGGAGTGACAGCATGATGGAAGTAGCCTAAGGGATCCGGTGGTATGGAGCGTGGAAGTGCCCAGCCTGGCAGCAGCCGCGTGGGTCGTCAGCGGCGCGAGCCCGCAACGAGTTCGCGGACCTTCGCACCGAGCGCGTCGACGCCGCCCGAGCCGAGGGCCTTCACGAGAGCCGTGCCGACGATCGCTCCGTCGGCATACTCCGCAATGTTGGTCACGTGTGCGGGAGTCGTGACGCCGATCCCGACGCACGCCCGCTCGGCGCCCGCGAGACGCAGGCGCTCGACAAGCGACCGCGCAGCAGCGTCGAGCGACGCCCGCTCCCCCGTGATGCCCATGGTCGACACCGTGTAGACGAAGCCCGTCGACGCCTCGGAGATCATCCGCAGACGCTCGTCCGACGACGTCGGCGCGGCAAGGAACACGCGGTCGAGATCGTGGCGCTTCGAGGCCGCGATCCATTCATCGGCCGCCTCGGGCGTGATGTCGGGCGTGATCAGCCCGGCTCCCCCTGCTGCCGCGATCTCGCGCGCGTACGTGTCGATGCCGCGTTGCAGCACGAGGTTCCAGTAGGTCATCACCAGCACCGGCACGTCGGTGCGGCGCGTGATCTCCCGGATCACGTCGAACAGGTCGGACGTGGTGAATCCCGCCTCGAGGACGCGGTTGGTCGCCTCCTGGATGACGGGGCCGTCCATGACCGGATCGCTGTACGGCGGCCCGAGCTCGATGACGTCCGCGCCGTTCTCCGCGAGGGCGAGCGCCGCCGCGATCGAGGCATCCGGATCAGGGAAGCCCGCGGGCAGGTAGCCGACGAACGCGGCCCGGCCGTCATCCCGTGCCCGGTCGATCGCGTGCTCCACGGCGGTCGTCACGATGCTTCTCCGTCGTCGTAGAGGCCGAAGTACGTGGCGGCCGTGTCCATGTCCTTGTCGCCGCGCCCCGACAGGCACACGACGATCGTCGCGTCCGGTCCGAGCTCGCGGCCGATCCGCATCGCCCCGGCGAGGGCGTGCGCCGACTCGATCGCCGGGATGATCCCCTCGGTCTCGCTGAGGAGCTTCAGGGCCTGCATCGCCTCGTCGTCGGTCGCGGGAATGTAGTCGGCCCGCCCCGTCTCCGCGAGCCACGCGTGCTCGGGACCGACGCCCGGATAGTCGAGACCGGCAGAGATCGAGTGCGACTCGAGCGTCTGCCCGTCGTCGTCCATCAGCACAAAGGTTCGGGCGCCGTGCAGCACGCCAGGGCGGCCGCGCTCGATCGACGCCGCCTGGCGGTCGGTTTCCACGCCGTCGCCCGCGGCCTCGACGCCGATCAGGCGCACGTCGTCGTCGAGGAACGCGTCGAACATGCCGATCGCGTTGGATCCGCCTCCGACGCACGCCACGACGGCGTCCGGCAGGGATCCGGTCCTCGCGATCGTCTGCTCGCGCGCCTCCTCGGAGATCACCTTCTGGAAGTCGCGCACGAGTGCGGGGAACGGGTGCGGGCCGGCAGCCGTACCGAAGATGTAATTGGTCGTCGCGACGGACGCGACCCAATCGCGCAGCGCCTCGTTGATCGCATCCTTGAGCGTGCGGGCCCCGGTGGTGACCGCGACGACCTCGGCACCGAGCAGGCGCATGCGTGCGACGTTGAGCGCCTGGCGCTGGGTGTCGACCTCGCCCATGTAGATCGTGCACTCCAGGCCGAACAGCGCGGCAGCCGTCGCTGTCGCGACACCGTGTTGGCCGGCGCCGGTCTCTGCAATGACGCGCGTCTTCCCGAGGCGCTTGGTCAAAAGCGCCTGCCCGAGCACGTTGTTGATCTTGTGACTGCCCGTGTGATTCAGATCCTCGCGCTTGAGGAGGATCCTCGCGCCACCGGCGTGCTCGGCGAACCGCTCGACGTCCGTGAGCGCGGAGGGACGTCCCGCGTACTCCTCGAGCAGGCGAGCCAGCTCAGCACGGAACGACCGGTCGCCCATCGCCTCCTCGTGCGCCGCGGTGAGTTCGTCGAGGGCCGCGATGAGCGACTCGGGCATGAACCGCCCGCCGAAGTCACCGAAGAACGGGCCAGGCTGATCGCGCAGAGACATCAGAGTCCTTCCGTCGCCGAGATGAAGCTGCGAAGGCTCGCGACGGGATCGCCCGTGACGAGCGCCTCGCCGATGAGCACGACATCCGCGCCGCCCCGGCGGTAATGGACGACGTCGTCCGGAGAGTGCACAGCAGACTCGGCCACGCGGACCGTGCCGTCCGGGATCTCCGGCGCAAGACGTTCGAACAGATTCGCATCCAGACTGAAGTCCGTCAGGTCGCGCGCGTTGATGCCGATGATCGGGGCGCCGAGGTCGCTCGCGATCGCCACCTCGTCCGACGAATGGGCTTCGACGAGCGGGGTCATTCCCATCTCGGTGATGAGGCCGAACAGCTCCGCAAGGACGCGGCGTTCCAGTCCCGCGACGATGAGGAGCACCATGTCGGCTCCCGCTGCCCGCGCCTCGGCCACCTGGTACGGGGTGGCGATGAAGTCCTTGCGCAGCACCGGCACGCCCACGCGGCGCTTGACCTCGACGAGATCGTCGAGGGATCCCTTGAACCGCCGTCCCTCGGTGAGCACGCTGATGGCGCTCGCGCCGCCGGTCTCGTAGAGCGACGCCTGGTGGGCGGGATCCGGAATCGTGGCGAGGTCGCCCCGCGAGGGGCTCGCGCGCTTCACCTCCGCGATGACGTGCACGAGCTCGGTGCGCGCGAGCAGGCGCGCCGCGTCGAGTGCGGGCGGACGCTCCGCGGCGTCACGCTCCACCGCGGCGAGCGGGCGAACGGCCAGGCGCTGTTCTGCGTCCTCCACCGCCCCGGACGTCAGGTCGGCGAGGAGCGACATCAGTGGCCCTTCGGCTGGTACTTCGGCCCGTTGACGCCGAACCCGGCCTTGGCGAGGATGAATCCCGCGATTGGGCCCACGATGAACACGACACCGCCGACGATGAGCAGCCACGTCAGGGCCAGGAACAGTCCGACCGTCGCGATCGCCACGCCGACGAGCATCAGGAGGACGTTCGTCCAGGCGGCGGGCGAGTGTCCGTGGCCGGGATCGCCGATGGGGTTCGTCATAGAGGCACTCCTCGTCACAAGCAGGGGATGGTTCGAGTCTACGGGATCCGCGATGTCAGCCGTGCCGGCCGCGATCCTCGCCGTCCGCGGAGGTCGGGTCGTCGCCCCGGGAGAGGTCATCCCACGAGTCGACAGCGTCCAGCGGCCCGGAACGCACGCCGCTGTGCGTGCCCGCGGCCGCGTCGTAGCGATGACTGCGTCGACGCCAGGCGTGTCCGGTGACCGCTCCGACGATGCCGGACACCAGGACGATGAGCCCCGAGACCGCCGCGATCCACGGCCAGAAAGTGGCCTCCACTCCGGAGACGAGGTCGGCGACGGCGTCGTGTCCGGCGATCCCGGTGTGGTCGGTGACGACCGATTCGACGGTGGCCACGCCGGGCGCGACGGCGACCGGTGCGCAGATCCAGACGAGGGCGGCCCCCAGCGTCGCGGCGAGCAACGACAGCACGAGCCGAGCGACGCTGCCGGTCAGGGCGAGCGCGAAGCTCAGCGCGAGCGTCGCGAGCGCGAGCGGCTGCAGGAGCGCGAGGACGTCGGATCCGGCCGCGTCGAGCGCGACGCCCGCCACGTCGGTGCGTGCCCAGACCTGCGTCGACGCGATGAGCGCCATGGCGCCGCCGACGAGGATCGACACGACGACCGTCGGCCTGCCGCGCCGCGCCGCCCAGCTGGCGCGCTCGTCGGTCACTGCGAATCCGCCTCGTCGGGTGCCGCGAGCAGGATCCTCTCGTCTCCGTCGAAGCACGTGCGGGTGCCGGTGTGGCATGCGACCCCCACCTGCTCGACCTCCAGCAGGATGACGTCGCCGTCGCAGTCGATGCGCGCGCCGCGCACGTGCTGGACGTGCCCGGACGTGTCGCCCTTGCGCCAGTACTCCTGACGGCTGCGCGACCAGTAGGTGGCGCGGCGTTCGGTCAGCGTGCGGCGCAGGGCCTCGTGGTTCATCCACGCGAGCATCAGCACCTCACCGGAGGCGTGTTCCTGCACGACGGCGGGTGCGAGGCCGCCCGCGCCGAAGCGCACGCGCGAGATCCGCAAGGCGAGATCGAGATCGGTCGGCTCACTCATCGGATCGGGATCCCTTCCTCGCGCATGGCGGACTTGACCTCGTCGATCGTGATCTGGCCCGTGTGGAACACGGTCGCGGCGAGCACGGCGTCCGCGCCGGCGTGGATGGCCGGGGCGAAGTGCCCGACGTCGCCCGCGCCGCCCGAGGCGATCACGGGAACCGTTGCCACGGCGCGGATCCGCTCGATGAGCTCGAGATCGAAGCCCTTCATCGTCCCATCGGCGTCGATCGAGTTGACGAGCAGCTCGCCGGCGCCGCGGGAGACGGCCTCCTCGGCCCACGCGATCGCATCGAGGTCGGTCTCGCGGCGTCCGCCGTGCGTCGTGACGACGAAGCCGCTCGGCGTCCGAACCGAACGTGTGATGTCGAGCGAGAGCACAAGGCACTGCGCGCCGAACCGGTCGGCGATCTCGTCGAGAAGGGCCGGGCGGCCGATCGCGGCGGAGTTCACCCCGACCTTGTCGGCCCCGACGTCCTGCAGCCGCGCGACGTCGTCGACCGAACGGATCCCGCCGCCGACGGTCAGCGGGATGAAGACCTGTTCGGCGGTCGATCGAACGACGTCGTAGACGGTGTCCCGCTCCTCGACGGACGCGGTCACATCGAGGAAGGTCAGCTCATCTGCGCCCTGGGCGTAGTACGTCTTGGCGAGGTCGACGGGATCGCCCATTTCGCGCAGGTCGGCGAAGTTCACACCCTTGACGACGCGCCCGTCCGACACGTCGAGACACGGAATCACACGGGTGGCGACGCCGAGGGCGGCCGCGGTGTCAGGACTGGTGGCGCTCATCGGATCACAGCCTCGCGTTATCGATCGCGGTGACGAGCAGCGCGCGGGCACCCAGCGCGTACAGGTCGTCCATGATCCGGTTGACGTCGCCGCGCGGCAGCATCACGCGCACGGCCACCCACCCCTCGCGCTGGAGCGGCGAGATCGTCGGCGACTGCATGCCCGTTGCGATCTCCGTCGCCGCGTCCACGAGGTCGGCGGGCAGGTCGTAGTCGAGCATGACATAGCGCCGCGCGACCAGAACGCCGCGGACACGTCGCAGCAGCCGATCGACGCCGGCCGCGTCGTTCGGGCCCTGGATGAGCACGGCCTCGGACTCGAGCATCACGGGTCCGAAGGTCTCCAGTCCGGCCTGCTTGAGCGTCGTGCCGGTCTCGACGACGTCGGCGATGGCGTCGGCGACGCCGAGTTGCACGGCCGATTCGACCGCGCCGTTGAGCGGCACGACGTCAACCGACACCCCGTAACTGCTGAGTGAGGTCTCGACCAGGCCGGGATAGCTCGTGGCGACGCGCTTGCCGTGGAGCTGCTCGAGGGTCTCGAACCGTCCGACGGGAGCGGCGAAACGGAACGTCGAGCGTCCGAAGCCGAGGGCCTCGATCTCGCGCGCGTCCGGCAGACACACGTCCCGGAGCAGGTCGCGTCCCGTCAGCCCGACATCGAGGGCACCGCGCGCCACGTACGTCGCGATATCGCGCGGGCGGAGATAGAAGAACTCGACGCCGTTGCGGTCGTCGATGAGGTGGAGTGTCTTGGGGTCCCTGCGCGTGCCGTAGCCGGCGTCAGCCAGCAACTGGGCGGCGGTTTCGGAGAGAGATCCCTTGTTGGGAATGGCGATACGCAGCACGGGTGGTCTTCCGATCGATCAGGTATGAGGAGTGAGTCGGCTGACCTAGAGATGTCGGTACACGTCGGCGAGCGAGATGCCCTTGGCGAGCATCATCACCTGCAGGTGATACAGCAGCTGTGAGATCTCCTCGGCCGCGGCCTCGTCCGTCTCGTACTCGGCCGCCATCCACACCTCGGCGGCCTCTTCGACGATCTTCTTCCCGATGGTGTGCACTCCGGCATCGAGCTCGGCGACCGTCCCGGATCCCGCGGGGCGGGTGGCGGCCTTCTCACTGAGCTCGGCGAAGAGATCCTCGAACGATTTCACGGGTCCAGGCTATCGGGTCCGACCGGGTGCTGAGGCGCCGGGCCTCCCAGCCGGCGTCGCTCGATCAACGTCGCGCACGATCCGATCGATCAGTGCACGTGGCGCGCGGCGAGAGCGCGCAGCTCGCCAATGCGCTGATCGATGTCGTCGGCGCCGAAGACCGCGGATCCGGCAACAAAGGTGTCGGCGCCGGATTCGGCGGCCTGCTCGATCGTCTCGAGCGAGATCCCGCCGTCGACCTGCAGCCAGACGTCGACGCCCTGACGTCGTGCCTCGGCCTTCAACTCACGCAGTTTCGGCATGGTGTCGGCCCGGAAGCTCTGGCCTCCGAATCCGGGCTCGACCGTCATCACGAGCACCTGGTCGAACTCGGCGAGGTGCTCGAAGAGCGGTTCGGCGGGCGTGTCCGGTTTGATCGCGACGCCGACGCGCGAGCCGATCTGCCGGATCCGCCGTGCGAGACCGACGACGTCGTCGCTCGCCTCAGCGTGGAACGTGACCGACGCGGCTCCGATCTCGGCGTAGCCGGGGGCCCAACGGTCGGCGTCGGCGATCATCAAATGTACGTCGAGCGGGAGCGGGCTCGTCGCCTGGATGCGCTCGACCATCTGCGGCCCGAACGTCAGGTTCGGCACGAAGTGGTTGTCCATGACGTCGACGTGCACGTAATCCGCGGAGGCGATGCGCTCGAGGTCGCGCTGCATGTTCACGAAGTCGGCAGACAGAATGCTCGGGTTGATGCGCGGCGCGTCGATGGAGGTCACCCCTCCATTATCCCCACCGGGATGTGGGCGGACCACCGCAGCGCAGCGGCCTGGCACGTCTCAGGCGCGGCGGCGCAGCAGCGCCAGGAACATCGCGTCGGTGCCGTGGCGGTGCGGCCACAGCTGAGCCACCGGCGGCCCGTCCTCGCGCTTGCCGAGCTCGAGCGGACCCCGTGACACGGCCTGCAGCGCCGCGGCGGCATCGACGAATTCGACATCGGAACGCGCCGCGGCGACGTCGGTCACGACGCCCACCGTCTCCGCGAGGTGCGGAGAACAGGTCACGTACGCGACGACGCCGCCGGGCGCGAGCGCGTCGATCGCGGACGTGAGGAGACCGCGTTGCGTCTCGACGAGCGGCGCGACGTCGGCCGGCGTCTTGCGCCAGCGTGCCTCGGGCCGGCGGCGCAGGGCGCCGAGACCCGTGCACGGCGCATCGACGAGGATCCGGTCGTACCGGCCGGGATACTCGGCCGCGAGCTCTCGCCCATCCCTCTCGAGCACCGGCACCTCGTCGGGCAGCGCCTCGAGCGCGCGCCTCACCAGGCCGGCGCGGGCAGGAGAGATCTCGTTCGCCTCGAGCGTCGCTCCGACCGTGACCGCGTCGGCCGCCAGGACGGCGGT
>DWXU01000134.1:0-3358 GCA_019119065.1 Candidatus Microbacterium pullistercoris
GACCTCGAGCGCCTGCGCGACTGGCGCGTGCGCGCGGGTGTCTCGCCATACGGCGGGGGAGCGCTCGCGGGGTCCACGCTCGGACTCGACCCCGCGCTCGTCGCGCAGGAGCTCGGGCTCGACCGGCCCGCCGAGAACTCGATGGACGCCACCGCGGCACGCGACGTCGTCGCCGAATTCGCGTTCATCGCCGCTCAGATCGGCATCGACATCTCGCGACTGGCCGAGGAGATCATCGTCTGGAACACGCGAGAGTTCGACTTCGTCACGCTCGACGACGGTTACTCGACCGGCTCCAGCATCATGCCGCAGAAGAAGAACCCGGACATCGCGGAACTCGCGCGCGGCAAAGCCGGGCGACTCATCGGCAATCTCACCGGGCTGCTCGCGACGCTCAAGGCGCTCCCGCTTGCGTACAACCGTGATCTGCAGGAGGACAAGGAGCCGATCTTCGACTCCGTCGACACCCTCGAGGTTGTCCTGCCCGCATTCACCGGGATGATCCAGACCCTCGTGTTCCACACCGAGCGCATGGCGGCGCAGGCACCCGAGGGCTTCTCCCTCGCGACCGACGTCGCGGAGTGGCTCGTGAAGCAGGGCGTCCCGTTCCGGGACGCGCACGAGATCTCCGGATCCCTCGTTCGCGCGTGCGAGGAACGCGGCATCGGGCTCGAGGACGCTGACGACGCGCTGCTGGCGTCCGTCAGTGATCACCTGACGCCCGGCGTGCGCAGCGTGCTGTCGATCGAGGGATCCGTCGCGTCGCGCGCCGGAGCGGGCGGCACGGCACCCGATCGAGTGGCCGAGCAGCGCGCCGAGCTCATCGAACGCGCCCAGCAGGCGTTCGCGGCCGTCGAACGTCAGTAGGATCATCTCCTATGACGACCCCCGCGATCTCCGTCGCGCCACAGCGGCTCGACGACAGCTTCGACACACTCTGGGATGAGCTCCGCTGGCGCGGGCTCGTCCACGTCTCGACGGACGAGGATGCCCTCCGCGAGCTGCTCGACGGGGATCCGATCGCCTATTACTGCGGGTTCGACCCGACGGCTCCGAGCCTGCACCTCGGCCATCTCGTGCAGCTGCTGACGATGCGCCGGATCCAGTTGGCCGGTCACCGTCCGCTCGGCCTCGTCGGCGGATCCACCGGCCTCATCGGAGATCCGCGTCCGACGGCGGAACGCACGCTTAACACGCGCGAGACCGTCGCGGAGTGGGTCGCCAAGCTGCGTGGTCAGGTCGAGCAGTACCTCAGCTTCGAGGGGGAAAACGCCGCGCGCATGGTCAACAACCTCGACTGGACGGCACCGCTGTCGGCGATCGATTTTCTGCGGGAGATCGGCAAGCACTTCCGTGTCGGCACGATGATCAAGAAGGACGCGGTGAGCGCGCGCCTCAACTCCGATGCGGGCATCAGTTACACGGAGTTCAGCTACCAGATCCTGCAGGGGCTCGACTTCCTCGAGCTGTACCGGCAGTACGGCTGCGTGCTGCAGACGGGCGGGTCCGATCAGTGGGGCAATCTCACGAGCGGCACCGACCTGATCCACCGCGTCGAGGGCGTCTCCGCCCACGCGTTCGGGACCCCGCTCATCACGAACAGCGACGGCACCAAGTTCGGCAAGAGCGAGGGCAACGCGATCTGGATCGACGCGGAGATGACGAGTCCGTACGCGTTCTACCAGTTCTGGCTCGGGACGGCCGATGCTGACGTCGTCGACCGCCTCAAGGTGTTCACGTTCCTGACGCGCGAAGAGATCGCCGAATACGAACGGCTGGTGGCGGATGAGCCCTTCCGTCGTGCGGCGCAGAAGCGGCTGGCCGTCGAGGTCGTGACCGCGGTGCACGGCGAAGAGGCGACGGCAAAGGCGATCGCAGCGTCCGAGGCGCTGTTCGGTAAGGGGGATCTCGCCTCGCTCGACGCGAGCACTCTCGCGGCCGCTCTGACGGAACTTCCCCACGCGACGGTCGTGGAAGGAACGTCGGTGATCGATGCGCTCGTCGCGACGGAGCTCGTCGCGAGCGTCTCGGAGGCGCGGCGCGCGATCGCTCAGGGGGGCGTCTCCGTCGACGGCGAACGCGTGGGCTCCGACGATGCGCGGCTGCCGGCGTCGCTCCCCGGCAACGTGTCGGTTCTGCGGCGAGGAAAGAAGGCTCTCGCGGGAGTGTTCATCGCCTGACGGAGGCGATGTCGGAGGAGGCGCGGATGAGCATCAGCAGCGGATGGGCCGAGCGCATGCCCTGGCAGCGATCCGTCACGGCCGATGCCCCACTCGACGCGGTGGATGGATCGCCGCGGCCGGACGGAGTCGGCGACGAGACGGAGGTCGTCAGCGGCGACCGTGCCAACGACGTGCCGCAGTTCGTGAGCGACGACCTGCCGGAGATCGCGAGCGACGACCGCGCCAACGTGGATCTCCCGGGCGCCCACGCGGAGGCCGCAGCCCTCCCGGACGCTCCGTGGCCGCTCCCCGAAGGTGCCGCGAACGCGGTCGGCGAGAGGCTTCCCGCCGGAGTCGAACCGGCGACTGCGGAACGGTGGGCGCGCCAGGCTTCCACGCCCGAGGGACGTCGCGAGGCGCTGAACGACATCGGCGTGCACATGTCGGCGGAGTACGCGGAGCGCGCCGGCCTCGATATCGACCCCGCCGGTGTCGACGCCTCGGTGCGTGCCCTCGCAACCGACGAGGGCCGCGTCGCCGCGATGCGCGAGCTCGGCGTGCACATGTCGGGCAACCTCGCGGAGCGATACGGAATCGAGGACGCGGAGGCCGCGCGTCTGTTGGAATCATCACGCGCCCTGCGCACTCCGGAGGGCCGACGGGCGCTGATGGCGGAGTACACCGACGGTGCCGACAGCGACCTCATGAGGTACATCACGGGGCGGGGCGACTCGATCGGCGATCGCCGTGAAGCAGTGCAGAAACTGCTCCAGAACGACCGCCTGCGCGCGGGCGCCGGACGGCTCGGCCGGGGGCTGCTCGTCGGTGGCATCGTGCTCATCGTCGTGCTCGTAGGGATCCTGGTCGGCGCTGTCGCGTTGCTCGGCAGCCTGTTCGACGGGGGCGCGGACACGGTCGCGCATGCGGCGACACGCCCGACGATCGATTGGATTGGCGCCGGCCTCGTCCGACGCGTAATGTAATCACTTGTCGCCGCCAAGCGGTGAGGTTGAGCCGAGAGGCTCCCCACCCCATGACGACGACACTTCCTCACCTTCCACAACCCGGCGTGTTGTTTTGACTGTTGGTTGTGGTGTGGTTAGGATTGAGAAGTTGCCCCGGAGGGCTCGGCTTGGTTGTCGAGGGCTGGGTGCGTCTGATCTTTGAGAACTCAACAGCGTGCACTTGTCAAATGC
>DWXU01000135.1:0-3254 GCA_019119065.1 Candidatus Microbacterium pullistercoris
ACCCCACGGAAACCGAACTCGACTTCGTCGACGAGGTCGCGGTGTTCTTCGCCGACGAGGGGATGCCGCTCATCGCCGGCCGCGTGATCGGGTGGCTGCTCATCAGTGACCCTCCGGAGCAGAGTGCCGCCGACCTCGCGCGCGTCCTCGAGGTAAGCCGCAGCTCGATCAGCTCCTCCGCGAAACTGCTCACCCCGAGCGGCCTCGTCGAGAGCGTTCGCAAGCGCGGTCAGCGGCAGGAGTATCTGCGCATCAGTGCCGACGGGTGGAGCCGAATGCTCGCGAATCGGTACGCGAAAACGACCGCGTTCCGTCAGATCGTGGAGCGCGGACTCGACGTCCTGGACGAGCCGTCGACGGGACGTCGCGACAGGCTCGAGAACGTCGCCGAGCTCTACGCCTTCCTTGAGGTCGAGCTGCCAGCGATGTGGGACCGCTGGGGACAGTGGCAAGCCTCTCGTCGCTCCTGAACCCGTCACGCTGACGGTGCGATAAAGCGGGAATGGAAAAGGTCCGAACCCGCGACAATTCGCAAGTTCGGGCCTTTGACCAGGTGCCTTAGAAGCCCCAGTTCTCGTCGCCGGCCGCGTGGTTGTGCGGAATCTGGATCAAGCCCGTTACCCCCTACCCGGGTAGGGGGCGTGATTGATACGGGCGGGGCGTTTGACGCCCGTCGAGTTCGAGTCGATGATGAACCCACCCCTGGCCCTCGCGGCCTAAACAACAACTGTCACCTGATCCTGCACCAGACCCTCTAGGACGTTCGAACGCAGCGATCCCCTTGCCGGTCCGTCGCCGCTAGCGGTTTCGGTATCGATCGTGAATCTCAGTACGCGCTTCCATACCTGCAGACCGGTACGCCGCAACCGCTCCGATATTTGCGCTGGGAGTGCAGACGATCGCACTCGACGATCCGAGTTGCCGAAGCTTCGCAGCGGCCGCCAGCGTAATCGCCCTCCCATAACGCTGGCCGCGATAGCGGCGATGTACCCCCATGGGTTCGATCAGCCCCGGCTTCCCCACCCCTGCAGACCAGACCGTCACTGCCGCCACAGCATTGCCCCTGTCATCAAAGGCGAGCAGACAACTTGCATCGACGTACGTGGGCGCCATGGACATGGCGTTCCAACGCGCCGCGGTGAAAGACGAAGCGTCGAACGAAGCGCGCTGCACGTCCACGCGCGTCTGGGCGTTCTCGTGCCCCACCTCCTCGATACGCACCCCTGAGTCTGGGACCGGCGCAGTGAGGTCACGACGGAGCGGCGTCCACGGCTCATCGGTTTCCCAACCTTCCTCGGCGAGCAGTTCGTGGACCATCGCATCCGAAGGCGCCTCGACGTTCGCCCTGCCGGCGCTCAGGACGCCGCGCTCAGGCCGGGTCAGGTCATCGACGACTTGTCGTGCCAGTTTTTTGTCACGCCGCGCGTGCGGCGCGACAGTCAGTCGCACGAGGCCTGGCCCGTCGAGCAGACCGGCGGCGAGAATCTGCTTCCCGTCACTCCACGTCCGAACGGCGCGTGATACCTCTGTAGCGCCGAATCGCCAGAACCACCCAACGTCCCCTGGATGCAGCTGCATCGGCGCGCCCTCGTACTGCCACTGTCGCAGCGCTTCGATGACGCGAGGGAGATCGTCGACCTCCGGCTGGGTCAGCTGCACAGGCATCCTGTCACCTCCACCGGAAGGTCCGCATCGCTATGAGGAGCATGGGAACCGTCCATACCACCATGACGGCGATTGGGACGAGCGTCATCGGATGCCCGTACCAGACGGCGGTGAGTGACTGCGATGCTGCTCCAAGGGGGGTGAAACCCGAGATCTGCTGCAACGGCTCCGCCATCAGCGGGCCCGGCGTCCACACTCCTGCGGTGAACAGACAACCAAAGAAGATGAGCATGCCGATTCCGTTCGCGTTCTGCGCTGTGCTGGCGCGCGCAGCGATCAGTGAACCGATGCAGAGCATCTGCACGGCGGCGAGGGCGAAGACGCCGGCGACGAGGAGCACGGATTGCGGCGGTTGAGCATCGAGAAAGATCACGGCCGCGAGAACGGCGATCGCGGCTCCGAGCACCAGCGAGATACCGCTGAGGATCACCTGCGCGACGAGGATCCGCTGAGGGCCGACCGGAGTGGCGGCCAACCGTCGCAGTACGCCCTTCTCACGATATCCCCCGATCGCTGACGGGAAGTTGGTGAGCGTGACGCTGCCGAGCGCGACGGTCAACGCGATCGGAATGAAGAGGTCGATCGCGCGGAGCTGTGCGAAGGCCGGGTCATCTCCTCCGAGAGGCTCGTCGGTACCGGGGATAACGAGCCCTTGTAAGAGGAGAAGGGCAGTCGGGAAGAGCAGCCCCATGAAGATCGCTGTGGGATTGCGCCCCAACAATGTCGCTTCGCTGCGAATGAGTGCCGTGAGAGCGTTCACTGCGTGTCCTTTCATCGTGCCGCACGAAGCAGCTGGTCGTTGTGAATGAACGCCAGGTAGGCGTCTTCCAATGACGGACGTCGACCGTCGCCGGAGACGACCCCTGATGCGTCGATGAGTTCACTCGATGTGCCGAACGCGATGGTGCGGCCGTGGCTGATAACCGCGAGACGATCACAGAGCGTTTCGGCCTCGTCCAGAAAGTGCGTGACGAGAAGGATCGTCACCCCCTTCTTGCGGATGTTCTCGATCAGCGCCCACACGTCGCGGCGCCCCTGCGGGTCGAGTCCTGTCGTCAACTCGTCCAGGACGGCGATGCGCGGGTTGCCCACGAGCGCCAGCGCGATGGAGAGTCGTTGCTTCTGGCCGCCGGACAGGGAGCTGAACGCCTTCGTCCGATGCGCGTGCAGTCCGACTGTCTCGAGCAGCTCATCGATATTCGCGGGATCCGGATAGAACGCGGCGAACAGCCGCAATGCCTCGCCGACGCGCATGTCGTCGGGCAGCTCACTCGCTTGGAGTTGGTAGCCGACGACCTGTCGGAGCGAAGCCGTCTCCGTCGTCGGGTCCAAGCCGAGTACCCGGATCTGGCCGCCGTCAGGTTGCATCATTCCCGTGAGGCATTCGACAGTGGTCGTCTTGCCGGCGCCGTTCGGGCCGAGGATACCGAAGATCTCTCCTTCCTCGACACGGAGATCGACGTGGTCGATGGCGACGTGTTCGCCGAACGTCTTGCGGAGGTTACGGATGTCGATTGCGGGCATGCTGGCGGCCCCTTTCTGGCAGGTCAAAGTCCCCGAGGACGTCGGGTTGAAGACAGAGGTGTGAG
>DWXU01000136.1:0-2770 GCA_019119065.1 Candidatus Microbacterium pullistercoris
CTGGAGGCATGAGCAATCGGATCGCCGTTGTCCCCGGATCCTTCGACCCGCCGACACTCGGGCATCTCGACATCATCCGTCGCGCCGCGGGTCTCTATGACGAGATCCACGTGCTCGTCGTGCACAACCCCGACAAGGAGGGCATGCTCCCGAGCGCGCTTCGACTGCGGCTGCTCGAGCAGTCGATCGAGGAGGAGGGGCTGGCAGGCAAGGTCGTCGTCGGATCCTGGAGCGTCGGTCTGCTCGTCGACTACGCGCAGGAAGTCGGCGCCGGCGTGCTCGTGAAGGGCATCCGCTCGCAGCAAGACGTCGCGTACGAGACGCCGATGGCCGTCGTGAACAACCACCTCGCCGGCGTCGAGACGGTGTTCCTCCTCGCGGATCCCGCCAACTCGGTCGTGTCGAGCTCGCTTGTGCGCCAGGTCGCGAGCCTCGGCGGCGATGTTTCGCCGTATGTTCCGCCGGCCGTTGTGCGCTATCTGAACGATTCGTCGCCCAGCGACTTCTGAGCGCATCCGGACGTAGGCTGAAGCCGTGAAGAAACACCTGAACGGGCCTTTCGTGCTGCCCGCGCGCGAGATCGTGCGGCGGCCGGGCGACATGCGCGAACACGCGCTCACGATCCCGGTGCCGGAACGCTGGGGCGAGGGCGTCGTGTCGGTCGCGGCCGGAAGCGAGCTCGTACTCACCGTGCGCCTCGAGTCCGTTCACGAGGGGATCCTCGTCTCGGGCACGGCCCGCACGACGTACGAAGGCGAATGCAGTCGCTGTCTGCGTGAGATCGCGCAGCCGGTCGAAGTCGAGTTCCAGGAGCTTTTCGAGTATCCTGGAGACGAAACCCCTGACTTCGAGCTTCAAGACGACCACGTGGATCTTGAAACTCTGGTGAGGGATGCGATTGTATTGTCGCTTCCGTTTCAGCCGGTGTGTCGGCCGGACTGCCCGGGTCTTGACCCCGTCACGGGCGAGGAGCTGACCGAGTCACCCGGTGTGGCGCAAGACCCCATCGATCCACGGTGGGCGGCGCTCCGAGAACTTACCGAAACCGATCCGGCGCACGGCGCCGGCCAGAGCAGAGAAGAGAGCTAGCCATGGCTGGTAACCCCCCGAAGAGAAGGCTGTCCCGTTCGAACACGCGCTCGCGTCGTTCACAGTGGAAGGCCGAGGCTCCGGCCCTCGTCAAGACGGTGGAGAACGGCAAGGTCACCTACAGCCGTCCGCACCAGGCGAAGGTCGTCACCGACTCGCAGGGCACCGAGCTGTTCCTCGAGTACAAGGGCCGCAAAGTCGCCGACGTCTGAACCACGTCATGACTCCGCGCACTGACGAGCGCGCGCACGAGTCGCTCACCGAGAAGCTCGGCGTCGAGATCGACGCCGAGCTTCTCTCGTTGGCGCTCACGCACCGCTCCTACGCCTACGAGAACGGCGGCATTCCGCACAACGAGCGTCTCGAGTTCCTCGGCGACTCTGTTCTCGGTCTCGCTGTGACGGCGATGCTCTACGAACGCTTCCCGGACGTGTCCGAGGGCGAGTTGGCCAAGCGCCGCGCCGCGGTCGTGTCGACGATCGCGCTGGCCGACGTCGCGAGGGGCATCGGGCTGGGGGAGCACCTCAAGCTCGGACGAGGCGAGGAACAGACCGGCGGACGCGCGAAGGACTCGATCCTCGCTGACGCGACCGAAGCGCTCTTCGGCGCCACGTTCCTCTCGGCCGGACGTTCCGCGGCTGACGCGCTGGTGCTGCGCCTCATCACGCCGCTCGTGGACGACCCGGCTCGGTACGGCGCCGCCGTCGACCCGAAGACGAGCGTGCAGGAACTCGCGGCGAGCCTCGAGGTGGACCCACCGCGGTACGAGATCACGGGCACCGGCCCGGACCATGACCGTCGATACATGGCGGTCGTGACGGTGGGCGAACACAGCGCGACCGGCACGGGCACGAGCAAGAAGCAGGCCGAGATGGCCGCCGCGCTCACGCTCTGGCGGAACGTGCATGCCTGAGCTGCCCGAGGTCGAGGTCGTCCGAGCGGGCCTCGCGCCCGCGCTCGTCGGCGCGCGCATCACCGGCGTCGAGGTGCACGACGAGCGCGCCCTCACGCGGCACATCACCGCCTCCGCCGCCTCGCGCGGCACCGACTTCGAGGCGCGGCTGACCGGATCCGCGGTGCGCGCGGCCGTCCGCCGCGGAAAGTTCCTCTGGTTCCCGCTCGACGGCGGCGCGGACGCAATCGTTGCGCATCTCGGAATGAGCGGCCAGATGCTGCTCCGCGCGCCCGGCGCGGCTCCCGAACGGCACGAGCGGATCCGCTTCTCGATCGAGCACCCGGAACACGGCGAGCTTGCCGTCGTCTTCGCTGACCAGCGCACGTTCGGATCCCTCGCGATCGACCAGCTCGTGTCGACCGCGGACGGCGCGGCGGGCGGCTTCGGGGATCCGCTACCCGTGGTCGCGAGCCAGGCCGCGCACATCGCCCGGGATCCGCTCGACCCGGCGTTCGACGACGGCGCGTTCCGGGCGCTGCTGCGACGCCGCTCCTCGGCGATCAAGCGGGTCCTCCTCGATCAGACCGCCGTGAGTGGCATCGGCAACATCTACGCCGACGAGGCGCTCTGGGCGGCCCGGGTCCACCCGGAGACGCTCGCGGCGACGCTCTCGACGCGCGCGGCGAACCGTGTGCTCGCCGAGGTGCGGGCGGTGCTCGCCAAGGCACTCACCGAGGGCGGGACGAGCTTCGACGCGCAGTACGTGAACGTCAACGGCGAGGCCGG
>DWXU01000137.1:0-4530 GCA_019119065.1 Candidatus Microbacterium pullistercoris
CGCGGACGGCGGCGCGATCGGGCGTGGCCGTCGGCGATGTGCTCGCGGTCGGGGCGCTCACACTCACCGTGGGCGGCATCGGCCCGATCAACGAGTTCGGGCAGGACGTCGCCCTCATCCACGAGGAGGACGCCGCGGCGCTCGGCGACGCGATGATGACGGTGCGGATCCTGGCGACCGGCGATATCGACCTCGACGCCGTCGCCGCCCTCGCCGGCGATGCGACGGTGCTCAGCGGTGATGAGGTGCGCGCCGCAGAGGCGCGCACCGTCACCGATTCGAGCGTCGGCGTGTTCGGGGCGCTGGTGGTGTTCGTCGGCCTCGCCGTGATCTCCGCGCTCGTGATCGTCGGGTCGACCTTCCGGATCCTGCTCGGACGTCGCGCCGCCGAGCTCGCCCTCCTGCGCAGCGTCGGTGCCACGAGCGTTCAGGTCCGTCGCCTGGTGCTGTTCGAGGCGGCGGCGATCGGTCTGATCGGCGGCGTGGTCGGGGCCGCGATCGGGTTCGCCGGATCGGCGGCGCTCGTCGAGATCGCGCGGAGCGCCGGGCTCGTCGACGCGCCGTTTGTCTCGTCACCGATCGGCCTCGTCGCGAGCGTGGCCCTCGCGATCCTCGGATCCGTCGTCGCGGCGCTGCCCGCGGCCCGTGAAGCCAGCCGCGCCTCGCCCGTGCAGTCGCTCACGAACGCGCGGTCGTCGGAATCTCGTCCTGTTCGCCTCGGTGCGCGCCTGGCCGTCGTGGGAGCGCTGTCGTTCACCGCCGTCGCCGCGGCCACCGGCGGTACGCTCATCGCGCGCACCGACGAGTTTCTGGCGCTCGGTCTCGCCGCGCTCAGCGGGATCCTGATCTTCGTCGCGCTCGTCGCTCTGGGGCCGTTCCTGATCCGATCGGCGGCGCACCTGCTGCGCCCCGCCGCCGTTCGCTCGGCACCGATCCGTCTCGCGCTCGCGAACGCCCGCCGCGCTTCGCGCCGCACGGCGTCCATGACGACGGTCCTGACGCTCGGCGTCGGCCTCACGGCCGCGCTCACCGTCGGTGTGGCGGGGGCGACCGAAGATGCCCGGCTCGATCTCGAGCGGAACTTCCCCACGGAGGCGCTCGTCCTGACGTCGGACGTGCCTGATCCGGAGTCCTTCGCACAGGAACTGTCCGCGCATCCGGCGATTGAGGCGCGCGTCGGCGAGACCGAGATCCTCATCGACCCGGCCGTCGGATCGAGTCTCGAGTCGCTGCGCACCGCCGTGCAGGGCGCCGTCGACGCCGGCACCGTCGTCTACTGGGCGTCGGACGTGCGTGAGGGGATCGAGCAGGTGATCCTGATTGGGCAGGTCGTCGGCTCGTCGATGATCGGCGTCACCCTGTTCGTCGCGCTCATCGGCGTGCTCGTCACGCTGGCGCTGTCCGTGGCGGAGCGACGCCAGGAACTCGCGCTCCTCCGCGCTCTCGGCCTCAGCCGATCCGCATCCCGCCGGTCGATCGCAGCCGAGGCCGCGCTCGCCGCGCTCGTGGGCGCCGTGATCGGCACCCTGGTCGGCGTGGTCTACGGTCTGCTCGCCCTGCGAGTGCTCGGGATGGCCGCCGGTTCCCCGCCGATCATCGCACTCGCGGCGCTTGTTGTCGGCGTCGTCGTGGCCGCGCTGCTCGCAGCAACTATTCCCATGCGGACCGCGAGTCGTGTGCCGCCGGCGATCGGCCTGGCGGCGCGGTGATCGCCGGTTTCGCCAACAAGGGCAGTGCGGACATGTCATACGTCCGCAGGATTCGCCGCACGTGGGTGTGGAAGCTGGGCCGGGTGAGCATGTCGAGCATAAAGCCGCGCGCGCTGCCGGGGACGCGGACGTAGTTCACGAACGCATAAGGAACTGCCGCCTCGTCGACGGGCTGAAGCAGGGTGGTGTTGTCGACGCCCAACTTGTCGGGGAACCAGCCCGCTACCTGATCGAACGCTTCGATCGCCACGGCGGGGCGTTGCGCGGCGAAGTGGTTGAACAGGAAGCTCGCCCGGCGGGTGCGGTCGGTGTCTCCGATTCGTCGGCTGTTCCGGGCTGGCATGACGAAGTCGGGGGCAAGGCCTCGCACGCTCGCTTCGGCCCGATGCAGTGCATCCAAAGTGCGAGTTCGGATGAGCATGAGCACGTCGTAGCGAGGGATATCGGGCAACGGCGGAATGAGCTCGGTCTCATACGCGGTTGCCGTGACCACTCCCTCGCGGCCCTCGGCTGCCGCGGCAAATTCGCGGCAGCGTTCGATCATCCTCTGCCGCTTGGCACTGCGCCTCACGAACGGCAGCCTCCTCGGGGGGTCGACGCACCAGCCGGCGTACAGAAAGAGATCCGTGCTCGGCTCACCGAAGACGGGCCGGTCGTCGTGCCGCACCATGTCTGGTTTCATCGGCTGCTCCTCTCGTGCGACCGGCTCCTGGCGCGATCTCAGGCGATGGCACGACTAAAACTAAGCGCTTGCTCTATTATTGTCAACGGAAGCTCATCCGCGACACCGAGGAAAACAGCCGATGGACACGTTGCCGCAGGGCACGCCCGCACGCCGACGACCGGGGCGTCCCCGGAAAGCCGACTCCGGCGACACCAAGGCGGAGATCACCCGGGCCGCGGTGCGACTGTTCGCGCGGCACGGCTTCACGGGAACTTCGACCCGCGCGATCGCCCGAGAGGTGGGCCTCAGCGAGAGCGCGCTCTACGCGCACTTCACGAGCAAACAGGCCCTCTTCGAAGCCGCTCTCGCCAGATTCGGACCACAAGGCTCGACGGATTCACACACCGCCATCGCTTCCATGCTCGCCGAAACCGATCCCCCGCGGTTCCTCGCGAAAATGGTCAGCGATTTTCTTGAGCACTGGGACCGCGAGGAGGCGCGACTCCTGATCAGCCTCGTGACCCGCGACGGGCTGATGCACAGCGACGCGCTCCGCACGGCCCTGGTCGGCATGCGCGCATATGTCACCAGCCTCTTCGACGACTGGCTCGCTGCCGGATGGCTACCCGCACATCTCGGGCCGGCCGAACGGCTCGCGTTCTCCTTCACTGGCCCGATCGGGCTTGCTCGCGTGATGCACCTCCACGCGGATGCGACCCCGGAGGAGCGGACGCAGGCACGCGCCGACGTCCTGCAGCACGTCGAACTCTTCACTAGCGTTACGTTCAACGCGGACCACAAGGAGTAGTTCATGAAGACCACGCCACGGCGCAGGTCCCCGGACTCGATGGAACCTGAGCTCTCGGCGGGGGTGATGCGCACCGTACTCGCCATTCTGGGAACGATAGCCACTGGCACTGGCCTTCTGGTCGCCCTGCGCGGCACCGCCAGCATTCCCGGTGGCGCTCCGACCGTGGCGAGCAATGACAGCGCGCTGCGCTTCTATGCGGTCTGGTGGGCCGCCCAAGGCCCGGCCGCTTGGCGTCTGGCCCGCGACCCTGACCTCGACGAACGCCGACTCAGGGCCGTCTGCGCGACGATGTTCCTCGGCGGCTTCGCCCGTCTGGCCGCCATGCGCACCAGCGGCCGACCCCATCGGCTCTTTGAAGCCCTGACGGTCAGCGAACTGCTCCTGCCACCGGTGCTGATTGCCGTTCGACGGAGGATGGCGGCGCGCCGCCGCTGACGTTCAGTAGGGACACAATGGGAGCCGTGGCAACGGGTCCCGATGACGCGAAGCCCGGGCACGATGCCGATCCTGTGAGGGCGACTTGTCGACCCGCTACGCTGATGCCGTGCGAACCGGACGAGAAGGCGCAGCGGCACCCTCGCACCGAGCGCGCCCCGGTCTGCTCCTCGCTACCTGGATCGTCTTGCTGGCGCTGTTCGCGGCGCTGGCCCCGATCGGGCAGGCTGCGCTGCGCATCCCCTTCGAGCTGATCTCGTTCGTGATGCTCGCTCCGGCGTTCGCGAGCCTCGTGGTGGTCGTTCGGCCGTCGTGGATGCCACCATGGTGGTCTCCGGTGCGAGCGTTGCGCGTCGCGGCAGCGACAGCCGCCGCGTGCGTCGCGGTGATCGTGTTCATCGCGACACTCGCCGCACTCACCGAGCGAGTTCCCTCGTGGGATGCGCCGGGGATCGCGTCCCCGCTCTGGGCGTTCCTCCCGCTCCAAGCGCTCGGCGTCCTGAGCGAGGAACTCGGGTGGCGCGGCGTCGTGCAGCGCGCCGGCGAGCGCCTCGCTCCGCCGATCGTCGTCGCCACGATCGCTGGCTTCCTCTTCGGCGCGACGCACCTCGGTTACTGGTCTCTGGGACCGATCCCGCTCCTGACGTTCGCGGTCACCGCGACGCTCATGAGTCTCGCCATCTTCACGCTGTTCGACGGATCCGTCTGGCAACGCATGCTGCCGGCAGTCGTGATTCATCTCGGCGTGAACCTCGGCATCGCGAGCCTCGCCGCGCCCGACGAGCCGCTCGCCACCACCCTCCCCACTCTCGTCGCCGCCATGGCGATGCTCGCGGTGGCGGTGATGGTGCGGGTCCTCGCCGCCTGGCGTCGAGGGATGTCTGCGCGAGCGATGGACCGGTCTCCGCGCG
>DWXU01000013.1:0-7477 GCA_019119065.1 Candidatus Microbacterium pullistercoris
CGACCGGTCGCTCACCGCGAGCGACGCGATGCTCACGGCGCTCGTCCCCGGCAACAACGGCGTCTTCCGCCCGGCCGTGGTGGTCGACGGCGTGACGGTCGGAACGTGGCGCGGCCGCGCGAAGGGGCGCCCGGCCCCGACGTTCGAGCTCGTCGAGAAGGTGCCTGCGACCACGCGTCGGCGCATCGACGAGGCCCTCGCGGCTTGGTCGCACGACTGAAGCGCTCCGCTCCACGTGTGCGCCTGAACTGGGAGACGGGCAGCCACCTCGTCACATTGCAGGCAGTATCGCTCGACAAAGAACGCCTCCTCCTGTTTCTCCCCCACGTGGACGAGCTGGCGCGGTCGCTGCGCTGGGTGAAGGACATCGAGATCGTCAAACGAACGTCCTCCGCCTGCCACCGACCTGACAGCAGCGAGTCACCGTCGCGACGAGCACGACCTCCACGGACCGCCTCGTCCATTAACTTGCACACACGTGTGTACGTTAATACGATGCTCGCATGAGCACACCGACACGGCGACGCGACGCGATCGCCAACAGGGAGGCGCTCCTCGACGCCGCTGCGCGACTATTGCGCCAGGATCCGCACGTCTCGCTCGACACCATCGCAACAGCGGCCGGCCTCACCCGACGATCCGTGTACGGCCACTTCTCGTCGCGCGGCGATCTGCTCGCGGCACTGCTCGATCGTGGTTCGCGACAGATCGCCGAGGCCCTCGACGGAGTCCGCGACGACGACCCCGCGGTCCATCTCGCGCTGCTGGGCGTGGCAATTTGGAGAGCAATCGCCGACGTGAAACTCATCGTGCGCCTGCTCGTTTCCGAGCCACTCGAAACGCGGGTCGACGAAGCGATCGCGCCAGTGCGAGCCTCACTCCGAGAAGTGATCGAGCGCGGCGCCGCCGACGGCGCATTTCGCAGTGACATCGTCCCGACAACGCTCTCGCGCGTCATCGAGCAGGCTGCGCTCGGCGTACTCGACATCGCCGTCGAACGGCGGATGCCCGACGAAGAAGCGCAGCGCATGCTCAGCGCGACCGCCCTCGGGATCGCCGGAATGTCGTGGCGCGACGCGCAGCTGGCCTTCGACAGGGCACGCGCGGGGGTTCGCGCATGACCCTCGCGGCACGGGGCGTTGCGATAGGCCCCCTTCCCGCGACCGATGTCGACGCAACGTCGGGCGACGTTGTTTTCGTCCCGGTCGAGGGCGGGCAGCGAGCGGACTTCCTCGCGCTCATCCTGTCTGGACGGATGACGCCAGCCGCCGGCGTCGTGATGATCGATGGGGCAGAGAACCCCTCCCTGCTGCGCCGCCGCGTCGCGATCGTCGACGCCCCCAACGCGTCCGCACCGGCTGCCGAGATCCCACTCGCCGACGTTGTCGAGGAGGAGCTCGTCTTCGCAGGACTGCGTGCGCCGCGCCGCGCCGCACAAAAGCTGCTCGCAGACGAGCACATCGTCGACCACGCCCGCACGGCCATCGGCGATGTCCCAGCCGCCGTTCGAATCCGCGTGCTCGCTCGCACTGCCGCGGCGCGCCGCGACGTCGACACGCTCATCATCGTGAACCCCGACCGCCACGGTGGCGACACGGCGTCGTGGCTCGGCCCTGCCCGCACGTGGGCCGCCCGCGGCCGCGCCGTCATCGTCCTCGCTTCCCACGCCGCCCTCGATGCAGCCCGCGCCTAGGCGGACGAAGCTCGGGGGCCTCATGGACACCTCTCTTCCCGCTGCGAAGTCGCCACCATCCGTGACCTCCGAAAGGCCGTCATGAAATTCCTCACCCTCGTCCGCACCGAGTTCACGCGGCTCACTTCGACGCCGATGAAGATCCTCGCCCTTGTCGCCCTCATGCTCGTCCCCTTGCTGTATTCAGGCCTCTACCTCTGGGGCAACGACGACCCGTACGGCAACCTCGACGGGGTCCCCGCCGCCCTCGTCGTCGATGACGAGGGCACACGGCATGACGGCGAGCAGGTCAATTACGGCGAACAGGTGCGCAATGATCTTCTCGACGACGGCACGCTCGACTGGAACGTCACGTCGTTCGAAAAGGCCGAGTCCGGCTTGGACTCCGGCGAGTTCGACTTCGTTGTGCGGTTCGGACCAGATTTCTCCACGTCGCTGACCTCAATCGCCGACGACGACCCAACCCAGGCGGTCGTCGAAGTCACGACCAACGACGCGAACAGCTACCTCGCAGGCACGATTGCCGATACGGTGACCGACGCTGTGCGCGACAGCCTCACGCGGGAAGTCGGTGAGAACGCCGCGATCACGCTACTCGATTCACTGGCTGAGATACGCTCCGGCCTCGTGGACGCATCGAGCGGAGCGCAGGATCTCGCCGACGGATCCGCCTCGGCGAAGGACGGCGCTGACGAGCTTGCGAGCGGAGCGGCCGATGCGGCGGCTGGATCCCGAGAGCTCGCCGCCGGGCTTGCGCAGCTGAACACCTCGGTTGCACCGCTCCCAAATCAGGTGGCGCAGCTGAACGACGGCGCCCACCAGGTTGCCGACGGCAACGCGCAGCTCAACGAATCCGTCGCGCCGGCAGCGGAGCGAATCGCGGACGCTGTGGAGGCGCTGCCGACCGAACAGCAGTTGCGCGATCGCCTCGAAGACGCGGGCCTCTCCTCGGATCAGATCGACGCGGTGGTGTCGCTCGTCTCTCCCGTCCACGACGACATCACCACCGCAAACGCCGAGGTGCAGGCGGCGGCGGGAGCCGTCGCGCAGCTCGCCGACGGCTCCCGCGGGATCGCAAACGGAACTCAGCAGCTGAGCGACAATATGCCGGCGCTTGCCGAGGGCGTCGCGTCAGCGGCGACTGGCGCGAACGAACTCTCCGACGGCGTGCACCAGCTCGCGGACGGATCCTCAGAAATCGCGAGTGGGCTCGGCGAGCTGGCGAACGGATCCGCCGAGCTTGCCGACGGCCTCGACGATGCAGTCAACGAAATTCCCGACCAGTCGGAGGACGAGCGCGCCACAGCGGCCGCGATGATGTCGGACCCTATCGCCGTCGATTCCAATGCCGTCACCGCGGCTTCCTCGTACGGCGCCGGGATGGCCCCATTCTTCATCAGTCTCGCGGCCTGGATCGGCATCTACGCGCTGTTCCTCATCGTCAAACCGTATTCGCAGCGCGCGATCACGATGCTGCGACGCCCCCTCCCGATCACGCTCGGTGCGTGGGCGACGCCCGCAGTGCTGGGCGTGCTGCAGATGGCGGCGGTGTTCCTCATCGTCTCGCTCGCGCTCGGCTACGGGATCGCGGAGCCGATCGGAATGATCGGGTTCATGGCGCTGACGTCGGCCACCTTCGCGGCCATCATCCTTACGCTGAACGTCCTGCTCGGCAGCGTCGGCCAGTTCCTCGGGCTCGTGTTGATGGTGCTGCAGCTCGTGTCGGCCGGCGGCACGTTCCCCTATCAGACGCTGCCTACGCCACTGCGCGCGCTGCACGACGTTCTCCCCATGAGTTATTCGGTCGACGGCATGCGCCAGCTCATGTACGGCGGCGACATGTCGCGTGTGTGGGACGACGTCGCATTCCTCGTCGTGTGGCTCGTCGCGGCCCTCGGCGCGGCGTTCGTGGCCATCGCCCGGATGACGCGCAACCGAACGATGCGCGACCTTCGCCCTTCGCTCCTTGGATAGGCGATACGCGGACCGGAGTTGTCTGACGACGTGCGCACCGCGTTCACCCAGGGGTTTGTGCGCTCGTGGCCGGTGCGCGGCACCTCGTTCGCGACGACGCCGGCACACCTGCAGAATCTGCTCGCCTTGACAGCGCCCCACACCACCGGTCCACGTTGCGTCGACGCGAACAGCACGGCGTCGAGGCGGGGACCATCGTCTTCGGGGCGTTCGGCGTCGTGGCGTCCGACGTCGTGGCGTTCGGCGCGAGGTCGGCGTGCACATCGCTGTGGCGGGTGTCGGGGACGGGGACACGGGAGGCGACATCGTGCCCTCGCCGACCACGGTGCACGCGCCACTCGAGGACCTCGGCCGGATCGCGATCGACGCGGTCACCGCCCGGGAGCGGACGGATCCGCCGCCGCTTCCCGTGCAGGTCCGGCTCCGCGACAGCACGCCCCGCGCACGGGGTGACCGCCGACGTCAGTCGTCGGCGCCGGAGAGGATCTCGCGGAGCCAGTCGCGCGCGTCGGCGAACGACGCGTCGCTGTACCGCTGCTCGTGCTCGACCGCCTCGTGATCGGCGCGCGGATACGATCCCAGGAACGTCACGCTCGGGCTGAATCGCTTCAGGCCCATCACCGCGTCGGCCATCCGCTCGTCGGCGATGTGGCCGTCGGCGTCGATGACGAAACGGTACCGCCCGAGGCGGTCGCCGATCGGCCGCGACTGGATCAGGCTGAGGTTGATCCCGCGGGTCGCGAACTGCTCGAGCATCTCGACGAGCGCCCCCGGGACCTCCTTCGGCAGCTCGACGACGAGCGACGTCTTGTCTGCCCCGGTGCGCTCGGGCGGCACGACCTTCCGCGTGACGAGCACGAAGCGCGTCACTGCGTCGGGGTTGTCGCCGATGCCCTCCGCGAGCACCTCGAGGTCGTAGTGGTCGACCACGCCGGGCGCCGCGATCGCCGCCTGCGCGGGCAGGGTTCCGTCGAGCAGACCGATCGCGCTCGCGACGTTGCTCGCCGCGACGACCTGCGAGTGCCCGGGCACATTGCGTCCCAGCCACTGGAGGCACTGCGCGTACGCGACGGGGTGCGCCGCGATGTCGGTGACGTCGGCGAGGGCGGATCCGCGCGGCGCGACGAGCAGGAACGTCACCGGCACGAGGTACTCGCCGACGATCCGCAGACCGCGGGTGTTGGCGAGCGCATCCTGCGCGCTCGAGACACCGCCCTCCACCGTGTTCTCGATCGCGATCATGGCGCCGTGGCTGGATCCGTCCGTTACGTCGGCGAGCGCCTGAGCGACGTTCGCGACGGGCTTCCAGATCTGTCCCGCCGCTTCCGGCACCTGTGCGAGCGCCGCCTCCGTAAAGGTTCCGGCTGGCCCCAGGTAGCTGTAGGTGCGTGTTCCGTGAGGCGCGTCGGGCATGTCACATAGCGTACGCCGTCTCGGCCGGGGCGTTCGAGGCGCACCTCCGGCACGAGGATGCGTGCCGCGGTGTCTGGACGGGCGACCTCCTGGCAGAATTGCCCCATGACCAGTCGAGCAGGACTCCACGCTGAAGCCGCCGATCTCGTCGATGTCGACGCGCTGATCGCGGCCTACTACGACCGCAGCCCCGACCCCGCGAATGTCGCGCAGCAGGTGGCATTCGGCACGAGCGGTCACCGGGGCTCGTCTCTGACCACGAGCTTCAACGAGGCGCACATCCTCGCGACGACGCAGGCGATCGTCGAGTACCGCGCCGAGCAGAACATCCGCGGTCCGCTCTATCTGGGGCGCGACACGCACGCCCTGTCGCTGCCAGCCGAGCGCACGGCGGTGGAGGTGCTCGTCGCGAACGGCGTCGATGTACGCGTCGATGCGCACGACACGTGGGTGCCGACGCCGGCGCTGAGCCACGCGATCCTCACGCACAACGCCGGCAAGGACGCCGACTCGCCGTCGCGCGCCGACGGCATCGTCGCCACCCCGAGCCACAACCCGCCTTCCGACGGTGGCTTCAAGTACAACCCGCCGCACGGCGGCCCGGCCGACACCGACGCCACCGCCTGGATCGCCGCACGCGCAAACGAGCTCATCGCGGCAGGCCTCGAGGGGGTGCAGCGCGTGCGCTTCGCCGACATCGACGCCGAGTCGGTCGCGACGCACGACTTCCGTGCGGCGTACGTCGCCGACCTCGTGAACGTCATCGATCTGGACGCGATCCGCGCCGCCGGTGTGCGCATCGGCGCGGATCCCCTGGGCGGCGCCTCCGTCGCATACTGGCAGCTGATCGCCGAGCACTACGGCCTCGACCTGACGGTCGTCAATCCGGACGTCGACCCGACGTGGCGGTTCATGACGCTCGACTGGGACGAGAAGATCCGCATGGATCCGTCGTCGCCGTCAGCCATGGCGGCGCTCGTCGCGCGACGGGACGAGTTCGATGTGCTGACGGGCAACGACGCCGACGCGGACCGTCACGGCATCGTCACCCCCGACGCGGGGCTGATGAATCCGAACCACTTCCTCGCGGTCGCGATCGACTACCTCTACTCGCACCGCCCCGGCTGGGGCGCGGATGCGGCCGTCGGCAAGACACTCGTGTCGTCGATGATGATCGACCGCGTCGTCTCCGCACTCGGACGCCGGCTCGTGGAGGTCCCCGTCGGCTTCAAGTGGTTCGTGCCGGGCCTGCTCGACGGATCCGTCGCCTTCGGGGGCGAGGAGTCCGCGGGCGCATCGTTCCTGCGTCGCGACGGCGGCGTGTGGACGACCGACAAGGACGGCATCATCCTCTGCCTGCTCGCCGCCGAGATCATCGCTGTCACGGGGAAGACGCCGTCCCAGCGCTACGCCGAGCTCGAGGCAGAGTACGGCCCCAGCTCGTACGAGCGCGTCGACGCCCCGGCGACGCCCGAGCAGAAGGCCGCCCTGAAGGCCCTGTCGCCGAGCGACGTCACGGCTGACACGCTCGCCGGCGATCCGATCACCGCGAAGCTCTCGGAGGCGCCGGGCAACGGCGCCGCGATCGGCGGCCTCAAGGTGCAGACGGAGAGCGCGTGGTTCGCCGCGCGCCCGAGCGGCACGGAGGACGTCTACAAGCTCTACGCCGAGAGCCTGCGCGGCCCGGAGCACCTCGCTCAGGTGCAGGAAGAGGCCCGCGCGATCATCGCGAGCGTGCTCGGCGCCTAGCCCCACACGTGGGTCGCCAGAGATTGCAGGCGAGAGCGCCATATCTCTGCATTCTTTGGCGACCCACGACGGTGGGGGTCAGCCCCGGCCCGTGAGTCGCCAGAGGTTGCAGCGTAGAGGGCCCGAGGTGTGCAAACTCTGGCGACCCAACGGCTGGGCGGCTGTCCTGCCTAGGCGGCCGGGGCTTCCTTCTTCCGTGCCCACTTCGCGGGGAGGCTGTCGCCTTCCCACACCTGGACGATGCCCCATGCGACCGCGGTGAGCGGCACCGCGAGGATCGCGCCGAGGATCCCGGCCGTCACGGTACCGATGGTCAGCGCGACCAGGATGACGAGGCTGTGGAGCTTCAGCGCCCGCCCCATCAGCACCGGCTGGAGGAAGTTGCCCTCGAGTTGGTTGACGAGCACCACGATGCCGACGACGATGACCGCCGCAAGGAGGCCGTTGTCCATGAAGCCGCCGTCGACGAGGGCGACGAGCGCCGCGAGGATCCCCGCCAGCGTCGCTCCGACGATCGGGATGAAGGCGAGGATGAATACGAGCAGCGTCAGCGGCAGAGCGAGCGGGATCCCGAGGATGAACAGGCCGATTCCGATGCCGACCGCGTCGGCCGCGGCAACGCCGGCCGTTCCGCGTACGTACGCTCCG
>DWXU01000014.1:0-4554 GCA_019119065.1 Candidatus Microbacterium pullistercoris
CTCAGCGAACGCGGCGAACGCCTCGGGGTACGCCGTCTTCGGCGGCACGTAGCCGGTGTCGCCGATCGCGATCGCGTCGGTCAGCGTCCGGGTGATCGGCTCGGCGAGCGGGAAGTCCGTCTCAGCGACGAAAAGCGGCAGCACATCGTCGGGATGTGTCGCCCACTTCGTGCTGGAGCGCCGGCGCAGGACATCGAGAGGCAGAGCGTCGAGGGGGTTCGTCACGTGATCGACCCTACGGCAGGTCCCACGTCCAGAGCCGCACGTTTCGTAGCTTCCCGTCACGGCGGGACTGCTCTCCGGCGATCAGACCCTCGAACACGTCGCCGTGCGCCACCTCGAGCGGCTCAGAGCGCGGTTCACCTCTGCGATCGTATGCGCCGATCACGTACTGACCGGACTGCTCGGACATCGATTTCAACCAGACGTACCCGCCGTCAGTGAGCAACGAGAACGACTGTTCCTCGAGCGACACTTCGCCCTCCTCAGCCACGGGCGCATCCGCCCACTGGGTGTTCACGACCCACCGCGATCCGCCCGTCTCCGTCAGATGGCCGTCTCCCGATGGCCACGCTGCGTAGCCGCGCCCGTCCTGTACACCGATACGCACCTCACGCACTGGGATGACGACAGGTCCGTCCTCGGACCACGCTGTGAGCCGGTCGCTGAGAATTTCTCCGGACGAGAGGTCGACGAGGAGCGGGACCGTCGGCAGCGTCGTCTCGGGGTCCCGCGCCGCCGCAAGCCCCAGGTCCCCTGCGGCCGCGACCCATCGGCCACGGACGTCCTCGACCGTGGCAGTCACTTCCCCACTACCGGGGTCACGGATCTCGAGCTGCGGTTCGCTTCCTGCCATGTACCCGTCGGTCAGAAGGTGGTCGTCAGTGAGCGCTCTCGCCATCACCTGCGGAACCTTCCACAGTTCCTCGCCTGTGGTCGCGTCGAGGCCGACCGCGTCGAACGCCGCCGAGGACGGGTCTTCGGCCGACGACGCTCCGCGATCGCCGACCGACACCACAAGGACGTCGTCCGAATACGCCGTGACGTCGAGGGTCGTCTCGTCCTGTTCGTCAGCATCGGGGTCAGAACGCTCCCGCGGTGGCACCAGCTCGTTGTGCCACACCACCGTGCGATCGCGCGCGTCGATCGCGACGAGTCCGAACCCACTCGTGGCACTGGTCTGACTCTTCGGGCACAGCGCGGCGTTCCCCGCGCACGGGCTGATGTATGTCTGCGCGACGAGCGTATTCTGCTCCGGAAGCCCGATCGCCGCCCCCGCCGTGTCGAACAGCTCGACGGAACGCTCACCGACGTCGATGAAACGAAACCCGTCGTCGCTCGTGTGCCAGATGCGCTCACCCGTCGCGGGATCAAGTGCGGCCGCGGCCAACCGATCCTCCCGATCGACACCTTGCACGACGACCACGTCGTCGAATCTCCACGCGCTGTACGCGGCCGAGATGTCGAGGTCGTCGGCGACGGCGATCTCGGTGACGTCGAGGTCCGGCAGAGATTCGCCCGAATACCTGGCCGGCACCGGGTTGGTCGGCTCCGGGGACGGCGTGGGCGTGGGGTCAGATGGACCACACCCAGCGGCGGCCAGCGCACCGGCGACGGCGACGACTGCGACAGAGAAGCGGAGCGACGTGCGGGGCATGCCGAGTCACACTACCCGAGGAGGCGGCGCGTATGTGCGTTCTGGAAGACTTGGTCCGGATCCGATTCGTTCTGCCGCGAAAAGGGCCCGCAGCCGAAGCTGCGGGCCCTCGTCGTCTGAGAGGTCAGATCGCGAAGCCGAGCGCGCGCATCTGGTCGCGCCCGTCATCCGTGATGCGCTCGGGGCCCCACGGCGGCATCCAGACCCAGTTGATCCGGAACTGCTTGACGACGCCATCAAGCGACTGAGCGATCTGCTCCTCGATCACGTCGGTGAGCGGGCACCCGGCGCTCGTGAGCGTCATGTGCACGACGAGCGCGTCGTTCTCGTCATCCCAGGCCAGGTCGTAGATCAGCCCGAGGTCGACGATGTTGACCCCGAGCTCGGGGTCCATGACGTCCTTGAGTGCCTCGGTGACCTCGTCATACAGCGCGGAGGTAAGCGTGGCGGACATAGTCACAGTTTACGCTTCCTCAGCCCTGGAGGGGCGCGTCTTCGGGGAGGTAGCTCTCGTAGCCGGCCTCCTCGAGGCGCTCCGCCAGCTCGGGGCCGCCCTCCTCGACGATCTTGCCCTCAACCATGACGTGCACGAAGTCGGGCTTGATGTAGCGGAGGATGCGCGTGTAGTGGGTGATCAGCAGCACGCCGAGGTCGGTGGTGTCCTTGGCGCGGTTCACGCCCTCGGAGACGACCTTGAGCGCGTCGACGTCGAGGCCGGAGTCGGTCTCGTCGAGGATCGCGAGCTTCGGCTTCAGCAGCTCGAGCTGCAGGATCTCGTGGCGCTTCTTCTCGCCGCCCGAGAAGCCCTCGTTGACGTTGCGCTGCGCGAACTTCTCGTCCATGCGCAGGTTCTGCATTCCCTCGCGGACCTCCTTGGCCCACGTGCGGATCGCCGGCGCCTCGCCGTCGATCGCGGTCTTCGCGGTACGCAGGAAGTTCGTCACCGAGACGCCGGGGATCTCGACGGGGTACTGCATCGCGAGGAACAGTCCCGCGCGCGCCCGCTCGTCGACGCCCATCTCGAGGACGTCTTCACCGTCGAGCGTGATGGTTCCGCTCTGGACCTCGTACTTGGGGTGGCCGGCGATGGTCGCGGCGAGCGTCGATTTGCCGGATCCGTTCGGGCCCATGATCGCGTGCGTCTCACCGCTGGCGACGGTCAGGTCGACGCCGTTGAGGATCGGGATCGTGCCCTCATCGGTCTCGACCGTGACGAACAGGTCGCGGATCTCGAGAACAGCCATGTCAGTATTCCTTCTTCACGTTGATGTCGATGAGCACGTCATCGCCGTCGATCTGGACGGCGTATACCGGGACGGGCTCGTAAGCGGGGAGGTTGAGAGGCTTGCCGGTGCGGAGCGAGAACGCCGAGCCGTGGGCCCAGCATTCCAGCGTCTCGCCCTCGACGAAACCTTCAGACAGCGAGATGTCACCGTGCGTGCAGGTGTCGCCGATCGCGTGCACTTCGTCGTTCGAGTCGCGCACGACCGCAATGGGCGTGCCATCGATCTCGACGCGCATGGGTTCGTCCTGAGTGAGATCACCCAGGCCGCACACGCGCGTGGCGGTCACCGCTTCACTCCCTCGGCGATCTCGCGCTCGATGTCGGCGAGCAGCGTCTGCTGCAGCTCCGGAATGCGGATCTTCTGCGGCACCTCGGAGAGGAAGCCGAGCACGACGAGTCGACGCGCCTCCTCCTCGCTGATACCGCGGGTCCGCAGGTAGAACAGCTGCTCGTCATCGAATCGACCCGTCGCAGACGCGTGTCCTGCGCCCTTGATGTCACCGGTCTTGATCTCGAGGTTCGGGATCGAGTCGGCGCGCGCGCCGCTTGTGAGCAGCAGGTTGCGGTTGGCCTCGTACGAGTCGGTTCCGGTCGCGTCCGGACCGATCAGCACGTCGCCGATCCAGACGGTCCGGGCCGTCTCGCCCTGGAGGGCGCCCTTGTAGAGCACATCGCCCGAGGTGTTCTCGCCCTTGTGGAAGAGGTACACCTGGTTCTCGAGGTGCTGGCCCGTGTCGCTGTAGACAAGCCCGAACATCTCGCCGTGCGACCCCTGCCCCGACAGCTCGAGGTTGGGGTTCACGCGTACGAGATCGCCGCCGAACGTGATCACGAAGTGCGTCAGCGACGCGTCGCGGTCGACCCGCGCCTGGTGCGCCGACGCGTGGAGCGCGTCGTCATCCCACTTCTGCACGCTGATCACGGTCAGGTTCGAGCCGTCGCGGGCGATGATCTCGACGTTCTGGCCGTACTGCGCCGAGCCGGTGTGCTGGAGCACCACGGTGCCCCTCGACATCGGCTCGGCCTCGATCACGATGTGGCCGTCCGCGCGCTTGTCCGCGCCCTGGCCGACGATGTCGACCACGATCGGCTCGTCGACCTCGACCTCACGCGGCAGCTTGATGTGCATCGCCTTGTCGGCGCCGTGCCACGCGACCGCGGCCGTGATGTCCTCGGGCTCGAAGAACTCGCCTCGGGGGGCGTCTCCGATCGCGAGCGGTTCCGCGACGTACTGCTCGCCGGACGCGAACGTGTACGTGACGCCGTCGTTCGCCGTCGACTGCTCGAACAGCGGCGCGATGCGCGAGACGGGCGTGTGCTTCCAGTTGACCTCGCGGCCGGTCGGCGTGCCGAAGTCGGCCGGATCGTACGATCGCGGCCGCTCCGAGCGGGTCTGCACGGGAACGGTCACATCGTCCCGTGCCCCGACGAGTGCACGCGCCGGGTCCACGTGGCCGTGCTGATCCTGCGCCGCTGCGGGCGCCGTCGTGTCAGTCGTCATCGTCAGCCGACCGATCCTTCCATGCCCATCTCGATGAGCTTGTTGAGTTCCAGCGCGTATTCCATCGGCAGCTCGCGGGCGATCGGCTCGATGAAGCCACGCACGATCATC
>DWXU01000138.1:0-3653 GCA_019119065.1 Candidatus Microbacterium pullistercoris
ACGCGTCGAGGTCGATGGCGACGACCCCGAGCGTGTTATCGCCGTCGAACACAGCACGTGCCGGCGTGAGCGCGTGGTCATCCGTTCCCCACGCGTCCACGTACGGGCCGACGACGACGAGGCCTCCGCCAGCGCGCAGCGCATGGTCGTGCCACTGAGTGTGCTCGACGTCGTAGTAAGAGTCCGAGCTCGGGTTCGCGACGTGGATTTTCCGAGAGACCTCTCCGGCATCTGCGCGCCACCACAGCATTCCGGAAGAGGCGTCGTCGTCTCCCCAGGCCGCGCCGACGCCGACCATGAGCTGTTCCGCGTCCAAGAGGGCCCGCCGCGCGACGCCTTCGAGCTGCTGCGACATCTCGTCCGAATGCTGCGAGCCGAACAAGTCGACAGTCTTGAGGGCTCGAAGCTGGACGTCGAGGTCGGAAAGGGTCTTGAGGACATGCGTGAGCTTGTGCTCGATCCGTGCCGCGGCTTCTTCCAGGCTCATGACGTCAGGGCCTCCGGCTCGGGTCTCGTGTGCGTCAGATCGTGACGAATCTTCTGGATCCGCTGCGCGATCAGCGCCGTCGCGTTCGACATCTGCTCCGCGGCGTCCCGGTCGTCTCGGGCCGCGATGGCGTCGAGAACGCGTTCCACAGCAGCGAAAAGCGAATCTCGCACCTTCACGTCGCGGAACACCAGAGTAGCCAGCGGCGCGAACTCGACCTGGAGCTCGATCGCAGTCTTGTTCACGCGGCTGGATCGCCCGCTCGCCGCGATCTCGATGAGCACGCGCGAATAGGTGCGGCGCGCCGTGATCGCGTCGATGTTGCGAATCAGCGGGGCGAGGCTCTCCCGCATGGCATCGACCTCGCGATCGAGTGCGCGCTGTGCGGCGAACTTCGCGGCGTGGCACATGACCGCGGACTGCCAGTCCAGAAGATCGCGAAGCTCTATCGCACTCTTCGCGCGCAGCGCTGCCTCGAACAACGCGGTGTTCGATTCCCGCGGCGAGACGACGAACGTTCCGCCATTGCGCCCACGTGACGTGCGGACGAGGCCTTCGTCACGGATGAGGCGCAGTGCGTCACGAAGGGTCACGGGAGACACCGACAGCTGGCCCGCGAGTGCGATCTCGTTGGGCAGCTGCTCGCCGTCGGCATAGATGCCCAGCGTGATCGCGGAACGGATGCGCGACGCCACGGTTTCTGTGCGCCCTGCACCCTCGAGGGGCGCGAACACCACTCGCCGCGTGAGGGTCGACAGAGAGTTTGCCATCGGTGACAGGTTATCGGTGGCTCGTGAATCGAGCGTGTCTTGACAACGCCACAGGGGCCGCCCCGCGCGATGCGGAGCGGCCCCTGTGGTGAAAAGGCGACTTAGCTCAGGTCGAAGCGGTCGTTCTCCATGACCTGCGCCCAGGCGGACACGAAGTCCTCCACGAACTTCTCCTTCGCGTCGTCCGAGGCGTAGACCTCGGCGATCGCGCGCAGCTCGCTGTTCGAACCGAACAGCAGGTCCACGCGGCTGCCGACCAGGCCCGTGCTCGACGTGAACGTCTGCTCGTCCGCAGCCGGCGTCCATTCCAGGCCGTTCACGAGCAGCTTCACGAAGAAGTCGTTCGTGAGCACACCGGGCGTGTCGGTGAACACGCCGGTGTTGGAGCCGTCCCAGTTATTGCCGAGCACGCGCAGGCCGCCGACGAGCGCCGTCATCTGCGGCGCGCTCACGCCGAGGTGGTTGGCGCGGTCGATGAGCAGGTACTCGCTCGGCAGGTCGATCGTGCGGCTGTCGTAGTTGCGGAAGCCGTCCGAGACGGGCTCGAGCCAGTTGAACTGCTCGGGATCCGTCTGTTCCTGCGTCGCGTCGACGCGGCCGGGTGTGAAGGGGACCTGGACCTCGACGCCAGCGGCCGAGGCCGCCTGCTCGACGCCCACCCCACCGGCGAGGACGACCACGTCGGCGAACGAGAGACCGGACGCCTCCGCGATCTCTTCGAGCTTCGCGATGACCGGCTTCAGTTCGGCTGGCCGGTTGACCTTCCAGCTGACCTGCGGCTCGAGGCGGATGCGTCCGCCGTTCGGGCCGCCGCGCTTGTCCGAGCTGCGGAACGTCGCCGCCGCCTTCCACGCGGTCGACACGAGCTGCTGCACCGTGAGGCCGGACTCGGCGACGAGCTTGCGCGCCTCGGCGATCGACGCGTCGTCGGTCGCGGCGGTCTGCTCGGGCAGCGGGTCCTGCCAGATGAGGTCCTCAGCGGGCACCTCGGGCCCGAGGTAGCGCGCCTTGGGGCCCATGTCGCGGTGTGTCAGCTTGAACCAGGCGCGGGCGAACGCGTCGGCGAAGGCCTGCTGGTCGTTGCGGAAGCGCATCGAGATCTCGCGGTACGCGGGGTCCTCGCGCAGCGCGATGTCGGTCGTGAGCATGCGCGGCTCGCGGCGATCCGGACCCTGTGCCATCGGCACCATGTCGGCGCCGCCGCCGTCCTTCGGACGCCACTGCTTCGCTCCCGCGGCCGACTCGAACAGCTCCCACTCGTAGGCGAACAGGATATGGAAGAACTCGTTGTCCCAGCGCGTCGGGTGGTAGGTCCACGTGACCTCGAGGCCGGATCCGACGGTATCGTTTCCGCCGCGGCCGTCGCCGTAGCCCTGCTTCCAGCCGAGACCCTGCTGCTCGAGTGGGGACGCCTCGGGATCCGGACCCTGACGGTCGTCGGGGTGCGCGCCGTGCGTCTTGCCGAAGGTGTGGCCACCCGCGATGAGCGCGACCGTCTCCTCGTCGTTCATGCCCATGCGCGCGAACGTCTCACGGGTGTCCTGCGCCGCGAGGAGCGGATCCGGATTGCCGCCTGGGCCCTCGGGATTCACGTAGATGAGGCCCATCTGCGTCGCCGCGAAGGGAGCATCGAGCTCGCGGTCGCCCTGGTAGCGCTCGGCGTCGAGCCAGACCTTCTCCGGGCCCCAGTACACGTCGTCGTCGGCTTCCCAGACGTCGACGCGGCCGCCGCCGAAGCCGAAGGTCTCGAAGCCCATCGTCTCGAGCGCGACGTTGCCGGCGAGGATGAGCAGGTCGGCCCATGAGATCTGCTGGCCATACTTCTGCTTGACGGGCCAGAGCAGGCGCCGTGCGCGGTCGAGCAGCACGTTGTCCGGCCACGAGTTCAGCGGTGCGAAGCGCTGCATGCCGGATCCGCCACCGCCGCGGCCGTCGTGCGAGCGGTAGGTGCCCGCGGCGTGCCACGCCATGCGGACCATCATCGGGCCGTAGTGGCCGAAGTCGGCGGGCCACCAGTCCTGCGAGGTCGTCAGCGCCTCGGCGATGTCGGCTTTGAGTGCGTCGAGGTCGAGGCTCTCGAACGCCTTCTTGTAGTCGAAGTCGCCGCCCAGCGGGTTCGAGACCGGCTGGTTCTTCGCGAGGATCTTCAGGTTGAGGCGGTTCGGCCACCACTCGGCGTTCGCGCTGCCCATCGTCGGGTGCACGCGCGTGCCCGCGGTCGCGACGTCTCCGTCATGCGTGTAGTCGCCCGCGACGGTCGGGCTCTCCTGTGCGGCGGAGTCACCGGATCCATACCCGAAGGGGCATGTGGCATTGCTTTCAGTCATTGTTGCCTTTCGTGGAGGGCATCGGGGTGAGGGCCATCGGGCCGAAGATTTGAATGACTCAATTCTAGC
>DWXU01000139.1:0-16094 GCA_019119065.1 Candidatus Microbacterium pullistercoris
GGCGCGAGATGGGCATCACCGTCGTGCTGGTCACGCACGACATCGATGAGGCGATCTACCTGAGCGATCGAATCGTTGTGCTCTCGAAGAACCCCAGCACGGTGAAGGAGATCGTGCCGGTCCCTCTCGGCAGTTCGCGCACGCAGGTCGCGACCCGCGCGAGCAGCGAGTTTCTCGAGTTGCGGAATCGCCTCATGTCGCTGGTCATGCCAGGTGAGGAGGTGACGCGATGAGCCATCGCGACGTCGAGGCCGGCGCCGCCCTGCTCGTCGAGTCACTGCGCGACGCTGGAGTGACGCACATCTTTGCGAACTTCGGCAGCGATCATCCCGCCGTGATCGAGGCGCTCGCGCGCGATCGCGAGCGCGGAATCACGACACCTCGCGTCATCGTGTGCCCTCACGAATACACGGCGCTGAGCGCGGCGCACGGGTACGCGTTGGCGACAGGTCAGGCGCAGGCCGTCTTCGTGCACACCGACGTCGGAACGGCGAATCTCGGCGGGGCGGTTCATAACGCCTCGCGGTCGAAGGTGCCCGTGTTCATCTTCGCGGGGATGACGCCGTACACGCTCGAGGGTGAGCTGCCGGGGAGCCGGAACTCGCACATCAATTCCCTGCAGGATGCGCCGGATCAACACGCTTTGGTGCGGCAGTACGTCAAATGGAACTACGACCTCCGTACCGCGACGAACGTGCCGCAGATCGTCCAGCGTTCCCTCCAGCTCGCGCGGTCCGCGCCGGCCGGGCCGGTCTACGTGACGGCGGCCCGGGAGGTTCTGGCGGAACGCGCCCCGCGTCCACGCATTGACACGTGGCGCTGGGGGGCGATCTCTCCGGTGTCGGTGGCGGATCGCATCGTGGATGAGCTGGTGGAGGAGCTCAGGCGGGCGTCGTTTCCTCTCGTGGTCACGAGTTACGTGGGGCGGACGCGCGTCGCGGTGGCCAGACTCGTCGAGGTGGCGGAACGTCTCGGTGTCGGAGTCGTGGAATACAACCCAGATGTCATGAACTTTCCGCGCGACCATCCGCTCCATCTGGGCGACGATCCGCATGCTGTCATCGCCGAGGCCGACGTCATCGTCGTGCTCGATGCGGACGTGCCGTGGGTTGCGACCATGGCCGCTCCGGATCCGGAAGCACGTATCTACGTCATTAACGAAGACCCGCTGAGTGAACGGATCCCGTTGTTGTATGTGCCCGCGGACCGCTACGTGCGTGCGGACAGCGCGTCGCTGCTCGAGCAGATTCTGGCGCGCGCTCCCCGCCGTGGAACGCCGGAGACGAGGCGGCGTACCGACGTCACACGCGCGCGAGGAGCAGCGATCCAACAGGATTGGCGGGAGACGACGGAGAGGGACGTCGAGGCGGGGCGGCTGACGCCGGAGAGCGTTTCATGCGCCGTGACGCGCGCCGTCGGCGACGATGCGATCGTCCTGAATGAGGCGATATCTGCCGCTCCTGCGGTGTGGAAGAACCTCGTCCGGCACCAGCCCGGCACATACTACGGCAACAGGGGGACGTCGCTCGGCTGGTCCGGCGGCGGGGCGATCGGGGTCAAGCTCGCGCACCCCGAACGTTTCGTCGTGAGCATCGTCGGCGATGGGACCTTCTTCTTCAGCGTCCCTTCGGCGACGTACTGGATCGCTGACCAGTACGACCTTCCGTTTCTCACCATCGTGCTGGACAACGGAGGCTGGAACGCGACCAAGCGCAACGTGCTCCGGCAATACCAGCGCGGGACGGCCGAGCGAACCGACGCGTTCTGGTCATCGCTGTCGCAGAGCGCCGACTTCGGCGGCATCGCTTCCGCGGCGGGAGACGCGGTCAGCGAGATCGTGTCGGAGTTCGACGAACTCGACGGAGCACTGTCCCGCGCGATTACCGCGGTCGAAGCCGGACGCTCGGCTGTCGTGACGGTCCGGCTCGATCCGATCTCGCGTCAGCCGCCGGAAGGTCGGGTGCGCACGAGCTCCGCGTGACGTGAGCGGCCCCCTCAGCGCCCGCCGTCGCATGCGCGGTCGCCGGCCGGATCCGCTGATCCTCGTTCATGTGACGCTTGCGACCCTTCGCAGCACACCGGAAGGGTCGCAAGCGTCACACGAGCCGCCGGTCGGCCCGCGCGACCGAGCCTCACCGCTCGGCGCGGGAGAGCTTCGACGGCCACCAGATCGCGCGGCCGATGTCGTATCCCAGGGCGGGGACGAGCAGCGAGCGCACGATGAACGTGTCGAGCAGCACGCCGAACGCGACGATGAACGCGAGCTGCGCGAGGAACAGGATCGGGATCACCCCGAGCGCCGCGAAGGTCGCGGCGAGCACGACGCCGGCGGACGTGATGACGCCGCCGGTGTGCGCGAGGCCGCGCAGGATCCCCTCGTGCGTGCCGTGCGCGAGAGCCTCCTCCCGCACGCGCGTCATGAGGAAGATGTTGTAGTCGATGCCGAGAGCCACGAGGAACACGAACCCGTAGAGCGGCACCGCGGGGTCGGCCCCGGGGAACTCGAAGATGTGGTTGAACACGAGCGCCGAGACGCCCATCGCGGTGCCGAACGACAGCACCGTGGTCGCGATCAGCAGGATCGGCGCCAGGATCGATCGCAGCAGCAGCATGAGGATCACGAGGATCACCGCGAGCACGATCGGGATGATGAGGTTGCGGTCGTGCACGGACGCGTCATTCGTGTCGATCGCCGTGGCGGTGACGCCTCCGACGAGCGCGTCGAGGCCGTCGAGCTCGCTCCGCAGATCGCGCACGGTCTCGGCGGCGGCCGCCGAGTCGGCGGCATCCGTCAGCGTCGCCTGCAGCAGCACGTCGCCGTCCGAGACGGTCGGCTCCGGCGGCTCGGATCCGGGGACCATCGAGCCGACGCCGTCGTCGGTGACGGGGGCGGATCCGCTCGGTGAGTCGGTCGATCGGACGGTCACGTCGGTCACGCCGTCGTGCGCGAGGAGGATGTCGGCTGCGTCCTGGAGCGCGTCCTCGGAGACCACGATGTCGGCGGGGCTGCCGGATCCGGCGGGAAAGTGCTCGCCGAGTGCGTCCTGGCCATCGCGGGCCTCCGACGCGCCGAGCACGAGGTCGGACTGCGGGACGCCGTCCGCCTTCAGCTGCGGCACGAGGGCGACGCCCGCGAGCAGCACGAGCGTCGTGAGGATCCACACGGTGCGCGGGCGGCGTGCCACCATGCGGCCGACGCGTGCCCAGCCTCCCCGGGGCTCGTCGACGGCGACGCGGCGGTGCTCGGCCGCAACGGACGCGCGGCCGGTCTGGAGCGCGGCGTCGGACACGTCTTCCGCGTCGATGTCGCCGCCCTCAAAGCGCGGACGGCGCGGCCAGAACGCCGCGCGACCGAACACGAAGAGGAGCGCCGGAAGCAGCGTCAGCGCGGACAGCATCGCGAACACGATTCCGATTGACGCGACCGGCCCAAGGGTGCTGTTGGACTTGAGGTCGCTCAGCAGCAGGCAGAGCAGACCGGCGATCACGGTGCCGCCGGATGCCGCGATCGGCTCGACCGATCCCTTCCAGGCAGCCGCGATGGCCGCGCCGCGGTCCTGCGTCGTGCGCAGCTCCTCGCGGAAGCGCGCCACGAACAGCAGCGCGTAGTCGGTCGCGGCGCCGATCACGAGGATGAAGAGGATTCCCTGGGTCTGTCCGCTGAGCAGCAGCACCTCCGCCTTCGCGAGCCACCACACGGTCAGCAGGGCGACGCACAGCGCGAATACGCTCGTCGACAGCACCACGATCGGCAGCAGGAACGATCGGTAGACGAGCACGAGGATGATGAGCACGGCGAGGAGCGCGACGCCGAGCAGGAGGCCGTCGATGCCCGCGAAGCCCGCGACGAGATCGGCGGAGAAACCGGCGGGGCCGGTGATCGACAGGGCCACGCCGTCGGGAGCCGCCTCGCGCAGCTCGTCTCCGAGCGCGCCGACCGCCTCGCCGAGATCGGCCTCCGCGTCGATGGGGATGAATGCCTGCACGGCATGTCCGTCGTCGGACGCGATGGCGGGGGAGATGTCGTCGCTGACGCCCTCGATGTCGGGAGATGCCTCGACGGCCTCCGTGATGGTCTCGAGCTGCGATTCGGTCAGCTCTTCCTCACCGACGAAGACCGCGATCGCGGGGACCGCGTCGGACTCTGTGAAGTCACCGAGACGATCCTGCACCTGGGTCGCATCGGCCGATTCCGGCAGATAGGCGGTCTGATCGTTCGACGAGACCTCCTCGACCTGGCCGAACAGCGGACCACCGAAAGACGCGCCCACGAGCCACGCGATGATGAGGATCGCGGGCAGCAGGACGCGCAGCCACGAGTGCCCCCGCGTGCGCTCGCGCAGCTGCGGAATGGCGGGGCGGGACATGGAGGCCTTTCGATAGGTGAAGTACTTCTCTGCTCAGTGAACTGCGCTCCAGGACCGAAATCCTGGGTGAAGGCTGTGCGCTCCCTTCATTCTCCTCCCGCCGCGTTGATAATGATTCTCATTGGTGTGTAGCATCGCCGTATGCCACGTCACCGCGCCGCCCTTCCCCTGACCCTCGCCGGGGTCACGGCTCTCGTCCTCGCCGGCTGCACGTCGGCGCAGGGGGCGCCGGGCGGATCCGATGACGACGGGCTGCGCATCGTCACCTCGACGACCGTGTATGCCGATCTCGCACAGCAGGTCGTCGGCGAGACGGCCGCGGTCGAAGCGGTCATCGACTCGGCGGCCGTCGACCCTCACGACTACGAGGCGACCGCCCGCGACGGCCTCGCTGTCCGCGACGCCGACGTCGTCATCATGAACGGCGGCGGCTATGACGCCTTCATGGACGGTCTGATCGAGAGCGCCGGCGTCGAGCACGTCATCGCGGCCGTCGATTTCCACCACGGATCCGGCGACCACGAGGACGGCGCTGAGGCCGAGGAGCACGACCACGGCCATGACCACGAGCACGACCACGGTCACGACCACTCGTTCAACGAACACGTCTGGTACGACCCGCACACCATGATCCATCTCGTCGAGGGCATCGCGGCCGAGCTCGCCGACCTGGCTCCCGAGACCGCGGACGCGGCAGAAGAGGGATCGGCCGCATTGATCAGCGCGCTCGAGGACCTCGAGGCGCGCCTCGACGAGATCGCGGACGACCACGCGGGCGACACGGTGTTCTTCACCGAGCCGGTCGGCGGCTACTTCGCCGCCGCGGCCGGGCTCGAGGATGTCACCGTCGATGGCTTCGCGGAGGCCGTCGAGAACGGTGAGGGCGTCGCCCCGGCCGTGCTCAACGACGCGCTCAAGGCGATCGAAGGCGGCGAGGTGGCTGTCCTCATCGCGAACGCGCACACCGGCGGATCCGAGACCGATCGGGTCATCGCCGCCGCCGAGGACAGCGACGTGCCCGTCGTCGAGTTCACGGAGACGGTTCCGGATGGATCCGACTACGTCACCTGGATGACCGACAATGCCGACGCGCTCGCCGACGCTCTGTCGTGACGGATGCCGCCGGCGACCAGCCGGTGTGCCGCATAATCGACAACCATGAGGAAGAGCGTGTGAGCGACCCCGTCCTGCAGATCTCGGGCGCCGCTGTCGACGTCGGCGGACGCGAGCTCTGGCGCGATCTCGACCTCGCGCTCGCCGCGGGCGAATTCATCGCCGTGCTCGGCCCGTCGGGATCGGGCAAAACGACCCTGCTGCGCGCCATCCTCGGCCTGCAGCGGCTGACGCGCGGATCGATCCGTGTCGCGCGGGAGCCCGTGCGTCGCGGCAGCCGTCGCGTGGGTTACATCCCCCAGCAGCGCCCGTACGCACCCGGTGCGGGGCTGCGGGCGCGCGACCTCGTGGCGCTCGGCGTGAGCGGCACCAGGTTCGGCGCTCCGATCCCGCGCCGCGGCGACCGGGAACGGGTCGACGCCCTGCTCGAGGCCGTCGGCGCGACCGGGTATGCGGATGACCCCGTCGGGTCTCTCTCCGGCGGCGAGCAGCAGCGACTCCGCGTCGGGCAGGCGCTCGCCGACCGCCCCGCGCTGCTGCTCTGCGACGAGCCGTTGTCGAGCCTGGACCTGCGGAACCAGCGCGCCGTCACGGGGATCATCGATGAGCATCGCCGCTCCACCGGCGCGGGCGTCGTCTTCGTCACGCACGACGTGAATCCCGTGCTGGGGAGCGTCGACCGGATCCTCTACCTCGCCGGCGGCCGCTTCCGGCTCGGCACCGTCGACGAGGTGCTTCGCGGTGACGTCCTGAGTGACCTGTACGGTGCGCCGGTCGACGTCGTGCGCGCCGCCGGCCGCCTCCTCGTCGCGGGAGTGCCGGGCGGCGAGGAGCACCACCCGCACCACGACCACGACCATGACGACGACCACGACGGGGGGTTCTGAGCCATGACGTGGTCGGACGTGTTCTCGCTCGAGGACTACGGCGAGCTGCTGCAGCTCATGATCAACCCGCTGATCGCCGCGATCGCGCTGGGCGTGGTCGGCGGCCTGGTCGGCGTGTTCGTCATGCAGCGCGACATGGCCTTCGCCGTGCACGGCATCAGCGAGCTGTCGTTCGCGGGCGCCGCGCTCGCGCTGCTGCTGGGCGGATCCGTCGTCGCCGGTTCGCTCGTCGGCGCGGTCGCGGCCGCGCTCGTCATCGGACTGCTCGGCACGCGCGCACGCGATCGCAACTCGATCGTCGGCGTGCTCATGCCGTTCGGCCTCGGCCTGGGGATCCTCTTCCTGTCGCTGTATCAGGGCCGGTCCGCGAATCGCTTCAGTCTGCTGACTGGACAGATCGTCGCCGTGACGGCACCGGACCTCACGTGGCTCATCGTGATCAGCGCCGTCGTCCTCGTCGGGCTCGTCCTCGTGTGGAATCCGTTGCGCTTCGACTCGCTCGACGCCGCCTCGGCCGAGGCGCGTGGTCTGCCCGTGCGCGGCCTGAGCCTCGTGTTCATGCTGCTGCTCGGCGCGATCGTCGCCGCCGCGGTGCACATCATCGGCGCCCTGCTGGTGATGGCGCTTCTGGTCACTCCCGCGGCCGCGGCGATGCGGGTCAGCCACGGCCCGGTCGGCGTCCCCGTGCTCGCGGCCGTCTTCGGTCTGGTGTCGGCGGCCGGCGGGATCCTGCTCGCCATCGCCGGCACACTCCCGGTGAGCCCCTACATCACGACCATCTCGTTCCTCATCTACCTCGTGTGCCGCCTCGTCGCCTGGCGTCGCGACCGGGTCGGTCGCCGCCGGTCCGGGCGCGCCGAGCGGATCCCGGCGACGTAGACTCACAGGCATGGCACAGCGCAATACGTGGCAGCGGGAGGCGGTGCGTGATGCACTCGCGTCGACCGAGGGTTTCGTGAGCGCGCAGGACCTCCACGCGGCGATCCGAGACAAGACCGGCATCGGCCTGGCGACCGTCTACCGCACGCTCGCGAGCTTCGCGAAGAACGGTGAGGCCGACAGCCTGCAGAGCCCGGAGGGGGAGAACCTCTTCCGGGCGTGCGAGATGACCGAGCACCACCATCACCTCATCTGCCGGCGGTGCGGCCATACGGTCGAGATCGAGGCGAGCGCGGTCGAGCGCTGGGCGCGTGAGACCGCATCGACGCACGGCTTCACCGAGGCCCAGCACGTGATCGACGTGTTCGGCGTGTGCGCCGAATGCTCCGTGCGGGCCGCCTGAAACGCCCATGACGGAGACTCTTCGCCGCGCTCGCCGACACGACGACGCCGGCTCCGGGCGCGCCCGGGCGACCGGCCGCCGTCCTCTCTCCCGCACCGGAGTCCTGACGTCGCTCGGCGTCGGCGTCGCGGCCGTGGCCGCGGTGTTCCTCGCCGACGCGTTCCTGCCGCAGCTGTTCGCCGATCCGCTGCCGACCCGCGCGCAGGACGGGCTCACCCTCGCTCTCAGCGTGCTCATCGAGTCGCTGCCGTTCGTCGCTCTCGGCGTCGTGCTGTCGATCGCGATCCAAGTGTGGGTCCCCGCAGACGTCGTGCACCGCGTGCTGCCGAAGCAGGCCTGGGCGCGGCGGGCCGCGCTCGCGGCGCTCGGCATGCTCATCCCCGTCTGCGAATGCGGCAACGTCCCCTTCGCGCGCGGCCTCATGATGCGCGGCCTCGCGCCCGCCGATACCCTGGCGTTCCTCGTCGCCGCGCCGATCGTCAACCCCATCGTGATCATCACGACCCACCAGGCGTTCGGATTCGACGATGGGATCCTCGTCGTGCGCATCCTCGGCGGCTACGGCATCGCGCTGCTGATCGGCTGGCTCTACAGTCGTCATCCGGATCCGCAGACTCTGCTCACCGACCGCTTCCAGCTCGCCTGCGAGGAGGCCGAGCAGGCAGGGGGATCGCGCGTCCGACGGAGCGTCGCGCAGTTCGTCGTCGAGCTGCGCGCAGTGATGCCGGCCCTCATCCTCGGATCCACGATCGCCGGCGCCGTGCAGGTCGTCATCCCTCGCAGCGCGCTCATCGCGATCGGCTCGAACCCAGTGCTGTCGATCGTCGCGATGATCCTGCTGGCCATCACGGTCGCGATCTGCTCGAACGTCGACAGCTTCTTCGCGCTCAGCTTCGCGTCGACGTTCACGACCGGATCCCTCATCGCCTTCCTGCTCGTCGGCCCGGTCGTCGACGTGAAGATGATCGCGCTGCTGCGCACGACGTTCACGGGTCGGGCCATCGCCGGAATCGTGGTCGTCGTGATCCTCGCGGCGTTTGCCCTCGGGACGGTGATGAATCTTGTGGTCTAGGTGGCTGGGAGTCGGGCTGGCCGCGATCCTCGCCGTCGTCACCCTGAGCCTGACGTTGACGGGGCGACTGCAGCTGTACATCAACCCGGCGCAGGCCTGGTTCGCGTGCGGGATGGCCGTGCTGATCCTCGTCGGCACCGTTGCCTCCTTCGCGCTGCGGCCGGGCGAGGAGCATCAGGACCACGGGCACGACCACGGTTCCGAGTCGCGCCTCGGCGTCGTCGCCGCGGTCGTGGGCGGAGGCGTCGCCACCGTCGTCGCGCTCGCCGCGCTCGTGCTGCCCCCGGCCGCGCTGTCGGCCGAGCTCGCGATGGAGCGTGACACGGGCGCGCCACCGCTGTTCGCCGGCGCAGACGACGTCGAGCTCGGCGTCGTCGACACGGCCGGCTTCGGCGTCGGAGACTGGTCGGCGACGTTCGCCACCGCGACGAGCCCGGAGCGCTACGAGGGGGAGACGGTCGCGTTGACGGGCTTCATCACGGCCGATGAGGGCGGATCCGCGAGCCTCACGCGGCTCGTCATCACGCACTGCGTGATCGACGCGCAGTCGGCGAGCCTGCCGCTCGGCGACGGCCTCCCGGCCGGCCTCGAGACGGGACAGTGGATCGAGCTGACGGGCGAGATCGTCGTCGCGGAGGACGGGCTGGCGATCGAGGCGACGGGCGTCGAGGCCATCGCGGAGCCCGAGGATCCGTATGAGTACTAGGACGCGTCGCTCGGCCCGCCATCGGCGCCGGTTCGTCCTGGCCTTCGTCGTCACCGTCGGGGTGCTCGCCGCGATCTCGGTCGGGGCGGCCGCGGTGAGCCTCACGCACGGGCCGCGCGTCACCGAGGTGCAGGTGGATCCGGAGGCCGCGACGCGCGAGTCCGGCAGCCGCGTCATCTTCACGGCCGACCAGGCGCTCGCTCCGATCGACGCGTCGCAGGTCACGGTCGAGCCCGCGACGGAGTTCACCGTTGATGCGGCAGGCCGCACGGTCGGCGTGCGGTTCCCGACGGCGCTGGATGCCGGCGTCGACTACACGGTGCACGTCGCGGGGGTGACGGGCATCGGAGCGGGACCGGACTCGGACCTCGAGACCCGCTTCACGACGCCCGCGGCGAGCATGCTGACCCTGGTGCGGGATCCGGACGGACCCGATCAGATCGTGCGGCACGAGATCGGATCCGACGACGTCACGGCCGTCTTCGCCGCGGACGCGATCGACGACTTCCGCGCGACGAGCGCGTACCTCGCGGTGACGACCGGGGACGCCGAGCAGATGAGCCTCACCGTCGTCGATCGCGCGTCGGGGGAGACCGTCGAGGTCGGGGTTCCCGGCGACGGCACCCTGACCGGACTGCAGGTCTCCGCGCGCGGACAGCTCTACGGCTACACGTTCTCGGACGCCGAACTCACCGCGGAGTCCGGCCGCGCGAACGTGCTCTTCACCGGATCCCTGCGCGACGCGTTCGCCACGGGCGAGACGGCCGAGCCCGTCGCGGTCGGCGGCGAGGAGCCGAGCATCGACCGCTGGCGGTTCGTCCCTGAGACGTCGTCGCTGCTGCTCAACGACTTCTCGAGCAACCTCACGCTGCTCGACACCGTCGACGAGTCCGCGACCACGTTCGGGCAGGCCGGCGGAATCCAGGGCGTCGCGCGGTCGACGTACACCGCGCTGATCTGGCGGGTCGAAGAGGGCTTCACCGAGCTGGATCTCTCCTCAGGCGAGGAGGTGCCGGTCGACGACGTCGACCTCGGCGGCGAGACGATCCTCGGCCACATGATCCCGCTCGCGACGGGCGGCACCCTGCGCGGTTACGCCGAGATGGTCGAGGGCACACCCGCCGACTCGCGGATCGTCGCGGCAGCAGACGGATCCGTGACCGATGTCACAACCGTCGCGGCCGGTGACGCACTGCAGCAGGTGTGCGCATCGCCGAGCGCGCAGTATGCCGCCGTGACCGTCGCGCCCGACATCGTGCGCAACGCTTTCGATCGCGGCGCTCAGCCGTTGCCGCGCGTCGTCGAGACGCGCGTGCACGACATACGCACGGGCGAACTCGTGGTCACTGTCCCCGGGTTCGCCTCGAGCTGGTGTGAAGTCGGGCCCTGGTGAAGCTGGGAGTCGCCGAGCTGAGGTTCTGATAGCCTGGATCGTTGGCTGTGCGCGCTCCTGCGTGCAGTTCGTATGATCGCTGGTCGAACACAGCCCGTTCGCGGGCGGGCGGCGGTCGTGCAGGCAAGAGATCTTGGGTGGCCTGTCTGGGTCACGGTACTGAAGGAGAGTGAACTATGGCTGCTGTGTGCCAGGTGACGGGAGCCGTACCCGGCTTCGGTCACAACATCTCGCACTCGAACCGGCGCACCAAGCGTCGCTTCGACCCGAATGTGCAGAAGAAGACCTATTTCGTCCCCTCGCTGGGTCGTAAGATCACGCTGAACGTGTCGGTTCGCGGGATGAAGGTCATCGACGCACGGGGAATCGAGTCGGTCGTCAAGGACCTTCTCGCGAAGGGGGTGAAGCTCTGATGGCGAAGAAGCAGCAGGACGTTCGTCCGATCATCAAGCTTCGTTCGACTGCGGGAACGGGCTTCACGTACGTGACGAAGAAGAACCGCCGCAACAACCCTGACCGCCTCGTGCTGAAGAAGTACGACCCGGTCGTCCGCAAGCACGTCGACTTCCGCGAGGAGCGCTGAGTATGGCTAAGAAGAGCAAGATTGCGCGCAATGAACAGCGCAAGGAGATCGTGGCCCGTTACGCCGAGAAGCGTCACGAGCTGAAGAAGACCCTCGTCAACCCGAACGCCTCGGACGAGGAGCGCGAGGCCGCGCGCGTTGGGCTGCAGAAGCTACCCCGCAACGCCTCGCCCGTCCGCGTGCGCTCGCGTGACGTCATCGATGGCCGCCCCCGTGGTGTGCTTTCGAAGTACGGCCTGTCCCGCGTGCGCTTCCGCTCGATGGCGCACCGCGGCGAGCTGCCGGGCATCACCAAGTCGAGCTGGTAAGCACGACGCACGACAAGGGGCGGGGTCTTCGGGCCTCGCCCCTTTTCGCTGTCCCGTTCGTCACATCTTTCACATCCGTCACAGTTTCGGGGCGACACGCCCGTCGGAATCGGCGAGAACCCGCGGAAATACGCGGAAAGTCGGGCATTCGCGCTAGTTTTGTGCTCGGTCGCACGACCGAGCCGAGGGTCCTCACTCTCGGTCAAACGATTCGTCACGGCGCGCAGCGCCGATGGAGGAAGACAATGGCCGACAAGAACATCACGAAGACCGAGCTCGTCGCGAGCATCGCGAGCTCCACCGGTCAGAGCCAGGCCACCGTCTCGGGTGTGCTCGACGCGCTCTTCACGACCGTGTCGGAGTCCGTGGCCAAGGGATCGAAGGTCTCGATCCCCGGCTGGATCGCGTTCGAGCAGGTCGACACCGCCGCGCGCACGGGCCGCAACCCGCAGACCGGCGCCGAGATCAAGATCCCGGCTGGCAAGCGCGTCAAGGTGACCGCTGGCTCGAAGCTCAAGGCCGCCGTCAAGTAAGACGACGACGTCTCAAGCGGGCGCTCTCCCACGGAGGGCGCCCGCTGGCGTGTGTGAGGCGCGTCTCGCCGCCTCACGGTGGGTCGCCAGAGTTTGCAGCTTCTGCTCCCGCAGAGCTGCAAACTCTGGCGACCCACTCTGTGTGAGATGGGGTGATCAGTCAGGCGGCGCGAACTAGGATTTGGACGTGGATTCGCGTGTGCTCCGTGGGCTCGGGCCCATCATCCTCCTGCTGTCAGCAGGGGTCGCGCTCGTGGGATCCCTCGTCCTGGCGGGCGGCGCGAACCCGCTTCCGCTGCAGGACCCGGGTGCTTTCGTCCGGTGGACGTTGCCCATTGCGAAGCTGCTCGTCAACATCGCGGGTGCGGTCGCGCTCGGATCCCTCGTGGTCGCGCTCTTCGCACTGAAGCCTGCCGAGCGCGCGTTCGGCGTCGCGATGGACACCGCGTCGATCGGCGCCGCCGTCTTCACGATCGCGAGCGGCGCGACGACCTTCCTCAACTTCCTCCTGTCGCTCAACCCGCAGGTGTCGCTCAGCGCGCAGTTCGGTGAGCAGCTCGGTCGGTTCCTGACCGAGCGTGAGATCGGCCAGGCGTGGTTGTTGCAGACGATTGCGGGAGGTGTCGTCACCGTCTTGGCGTTCGCCGCGCGCAGCTGGGTGTCGACCCTCGTCACGACCGTGCTCGCGGTGATCAGCCTGGTGCCGATGGCGACGCAGAGCCACGAGGGCAATCTCGCCGACCACAACCTCGTCGTCACGGCGGTGACGCTCCACATCCTGGGCGCCGCCGTCTGGCTCGGAGGGCTCGTCGTGCTCGTCGCGATCCGACCCGTCACCGACTCCGTTCGGATGCGGGCGGTGCTTGAGCGTTACTCGTCGCTCGCGCTCGTCATGTTCGTCGTCGTCGCGAGCTCCGGCTTCCTGCGTTCGCTCGCGTCCATCTCCTCGTTCGCGGAGCTCGTGATGCACCCGTACGGGCTCGTGCTCCTCGCAAAGATCGTCATGCTCATCGTGATGGGCGTGCTCGGTGCGGCGTATCGCCAGAAGCTCATCGCCCGCAGCGCCGAGAAGAATGCGATGTTCTGGGCGGTGCTCGCGCTCGAGTTCGTGTTCATGGGCATCGCATCGGGTGCGGCGGCCGCGCTCGCGCGATCCGCCCCTCCCGGCGGAGAGAACGAGCTCACACAGCAGACGCCGGCCGAGATCCTCAACGAGCGGGATCTGCCGCCCGAACTGACCGTGAGCGCGTGGTTCACGGAGTGGGAGATCGATCCGCTCTGGCTCACGATCGGGCTCTTCGCGGCCTTCTTCTACGCGGCTGGCGTCTGGCGCCTCAAGCGCCGGGGCGACTCATGGCCCGTGTTCCGCACCGTGCTGTGGATGCTCGGCATCGCCCAGCTGATCTGGGTGACGTGCGGGCCGCTGAACGCCTACGGCCACTACCTCTTCAGCATGCACATGCTGCTGCACATGCTGCTGTCGATGGACATCCCGCTGATGCTCGTCGCGGCGGCACCGGTCACGCTCGCTTCGCGTGCGATCCATCGCCGCACGGACGGCACGCGCGGCGGGCGCGAGTGGATCCTCTGGATCGTGCAGACTCCGCTTGCGAAGGTCATCACGCACCCGATCGTCGCGGCCGTGATCTTCATCGGGTCCCTCTGGCTGTTCTACTTCAGCGACATGTTCCGCTGGAGCCTCTATGACCATCTCGGACACCAGTGGATGGTCGCGCACTTCCTCATCTCGGGGTATCTCTTCTCGATGACGCTCATCGGCATCGATCCGGTGCCGTACCGCCTCCCGTACACCGGGCGCCTCGTACTGCTCATCGTCGTGATGGCGATGCACGCGTTCTTCGGCATCGCCATCATGACGAGCGAGGGGCTCATCGTCGCCGAGTGGTTCGGATCCATGGGGCGCGAGTGGGGGCCGACACCGCTCGAGGACCAATACATCGGCGGCGGGATCGCGTGGTCGATCGGTGAGATCCCGACGGTCATCACGGCGATGACGGTCGCGATCCAGTGGAGCCGGAGCGACGAGCGCAAACAGAAACGCCGCGACCGTCACGCGGATCGGACCGGCGACGCCGAGCTCGAGGAATACAACCAGCGCCTGCAGCGCATCGCGGAGCGCGACCGCGCCCGCGGCCTGTAGCGACCGTGACACCCGGTCCGTTCCGGTCGCGCAAAAGCACCTTCCTGTGCGGATAAAGGCGCGTTTGCGCGGTCGGAGCGCGGCGTTACGCGCAGTGATTCGCGGTGGGCGGCTGTTCGCCGTCGCGGTCGATCGTGATGTGCACGCCGCCGTCGTCGCGCACGTCGACCTCGGCGATCATCGTGAAGTGCACGTCTTCGTCGACCGGGATCACGGCGCCGTTCGAGTAGCACAGCACCGAGAGGGAGATGTGCGCGACGCCGGACGTGGATGACACGCGCCAGTCGTCGCCGTCGGGCACGAGCGCGGTGCGCGGATACGTTGCGATACTCCACTCGATGTCCGGCTGTGCGATGCCCCACGAGGCGTCATAGCCGAACGGGCAGTCGCCCGGCTGCAGTACCGACTGGGTCGTGCAGGTCTCGTCGAGGAAGTTCTCCACACTCGACTGCACGACGTTCGTCAGCTCACGGGTCGGCACGGTCTGGATGTCGAGTGGGATCTTCTCGAGGAGTCCGGTTGCACGCACCTCCTCGGCGGGTGCGGAGGTTGCCGCCGTGTCGACGGATACGTCGTACACGCCGGGCGAGAAGGTCAGCAGCGAGATGGTGTCGAGCGGCTCGGCGTCGACGCCGGCGGGCGAGATCTGCCGCTTGTCGATCTCGAAGTCGTTCACGCTGAAGCGCCAGGATCCGCGGACAGTGAGGTCGATCACCGCCAGCGGGCTCGTCTCGAACCTCCAGGCGGGAACGAGACCATCGCCCTCGTCGCGCTCGACGCGAAAGACCATCTGATCGGATTCTCCGTCGAGCGTGAATTCGAGGGTGACGACGTGCACCTCACGGTCGCCTGTCACGGTGGCGACATCGTCGACGACGCGGACGTCGTCGATCTCGCTGACGAGAGCGGCCGAACGCAACAGCGCCTCGGACGCGTAGCCGCGATCGATCTCCTCGAGCTCGGCGAACTCGGGCGTGACGCCGGGAATGGCGAGAGCCCCCGACGCGTTGCCGGCGGCGATCGTCTCGACGTACCGCTCGGCGAACGCGCCCGGTCCCCAGAACTCCTTGTAGAGCGCGAGGAACCCCACGACGATCGCGCCGATCACGACGGCGAGCAGTCCGAGAGCGAGAAACAGCTGTCCAACCGGGTGCGAAGAGCGGCGCGAACGCTCGACGGATCCGGGGGACATGGCACAAGTCTAGGAACGCGCGCCGTGCGTCACCTGCTGGCGCGACAAGTCGTTACAGATCGTTGCTCGCGTGTGCGTCCCGACCAACGCAAGGGGCTTGTCGCAGTGCCGACGGCGCGTCGGTGCCCGCTCACCTCAGGTTGAGGATCCCCGCTCCGCCCTCGCGTGGCGCTTGATAATATCGCCAGCATGGCATTCGGGGGACGGGTGGCCCGGCGACGGGTCGTGCAACAGGGCGTGAGTCGAAGCATCGCATGGCGATCCGCAGAGTAACGTCCGGGCTCGTCGCGGCGATCCTGCTCGCCGGCGTCGTGGCGGTCGCGCCGCACCCGTTCGCGGCTCCCGCGGCAGCGACAGCGACTGCGGAGGCCCCAGACTCGTCGGACACGGCGCCGCCCGTGTCGGCCGACCCGAACTCCAGCCGTCCGATCTACCGGTTCTGGAGCGAAGGCTACGGCAACGCGCACTTCTACACGATCGACCATGCTGCGGCGCAG
>DWXU01000140.1:0-5907 GCA_019119065.1 Candidatus Microbacterium pullistercoris
TCCTGTGCGGCGGAGTCACCGGATCCATACCCGAAGGGGCATGTGGCATTGCTTTCAGTCATTGTTGCCTTTCGTGGAGGGCATCGGGGTGAGGGCCATCGGGCCGAAGATTTGAATGACTCAATTCTAGCGCATTCGGAAGGCGGGATATGACGTCGGACCGCCGGCCGTGAGGGCAGGCCAGCTCGCGTGACCTGACGCGTTAGGTTGTCGACATGGAGGATCTGCGGGCGCTGTTGCGCGAGACGCGCGAGCGCCTCGCATCCGTTCCGCGCACGCGACTGGGCGTCGTGCGCGGTCCCAATCGGATCCGTCGCCTGTTCGGGGCCCGCCCCGTCATCGTGCCCGCCGACGAGGTCTGGCATCTCGGCGTGCTGCTCGTGGGGGACGCGGACGTCTGGGGCACGGGAACCGTGCTGCGCGCGGAGCGCGAGGTGATCCGCGGCTACTCCGCCGAGTCGCAGCGCGAGCGTGCCGTCATCCGCGGCATGGCGTTCCGCGGCGGCTTCGCGACCGGTGAGACGTTCCACGTCGACTGGTCGCCGGTCGACGTCGAGCGCATCACGAGCGGCGGATCCTCGGGGCCGGTCACCTGGGACGGCGAACGACTCATGGTGCGCTGGTCACCGGCCGGCTTCCTGACGCCGCTCGCGGACTATCTCGACGAGCGGATCCGCCTCGCGCAGAGCTGAGCAACCTGCGCGGTTCCGGCGACACGCGTCATCGGATGGGCAGCAGATCTTCCCTTGAGGGCGGTTCATAGCTATCTTTTGGGCACGACGACGTTCACAGGATATTCATGGCGTCGACGACCTCACCAAGGAGAAGCATGTCTCGAGCACAGCCCGCAACGGGCGCGATTCCCGAGCGCGAGCAGTGGACAGGGCAGGTCGGGTTCATCCTGGCCGCCGTCGGGTCCGCGGTCGGCCTCGGCAACATCTGGCGCTTTCCCGGCGTCGCGTATGAGTCCGGTGGAGGCGCGTTCCTCATTCCGTACCTCGTCGCGCTCATTACCGCCGGTATCCCGATCCTCTTCCTCGACTACGCCATCGGTCACCGCTTCCGCGGATCCGCACCACTTGCGCTGCGTCGCCTCGGCGGCAAGCTTGGCGAGGGGATCGGCTGGTTCCAGGTCACGATCGCTGCGCTGATCGCGATCTACTACACGGGCGTCCTCGCCTGGGCGGCCAGCTATTTCGTCTTCTCGTTCGACCAGAAGTGGGGTGACGACCCGACCGGTTTCTTCGTCGGCGAGTACCTGCAGGCCTCGGACGGCGCGACGACGCCGTTCACATTCGACTTCGTGCCGGGCGTGCTCATCCCGCTCGTGCTGATGTGGATCGTCACTCTCGTGATCCTCGGCGCCGGCGTCGTCAAGGGCGTGCAGCGCGCGAACGTCATCATCATTCCGTTGCTCGTGGTCGCGTTCGTCGCCCTCGTCGTGCGGGCGCTGTTCCTGCCGGGCGCTCTCGAGGGCCTCAACGAGTTCTTCACGCCCGACTTCGCGGCACTCGCGGATCCGGGTGTGTGGGTGGCCGCTTACGGGCAGGTGTTCTTCTCGCTGTCGATCGCCTTCGGCATCATGATCACCTACGCCTCCTACCGACGTCGCCGGTCGAACATGACCGGCGCCGGTCTCGTCGTCGCGTTCGGAAACTCGTCGTTCGAGATCCTCGCCGGCATCGGCGTCTTCTCGACGCTCGGCTTCTTCGCCTTCCAGCAGGGGGTTGGTGTCGGCGATCTCGAGGGCCTCTCGGGCGTCGGCCTGGCGTTCATGACGTTCCCCGCGATCGTCAGCGAGATGCCGGGCGGCGGGTGGACCGGCGCGCTGTTCTTCGGCACGCTGACCCTCGCGGGATTGACCTCGTTGATCTCGATCCTCGAGGTCGTCATCGCCGCGATCCGTGACAAGTTTGGCCTGACGCGCGCGCAGGCGGTCGGTGGCATCGGCATCATGGCGGTCATCTCGATCCTGCTGCTCGGCACGTCGTCGGGGCTCATCGCGCTCGACACGATCGACCAGTGGACGAATAACATCGGGATCGTGGCCGGCGCGATCTTCATGGCGATCGTCGTGATCTGGGTCAAGCGCCGAGGTGGCGAGCTATCGAAGCACCTCAGCGCGGTCTCGACGTTCAGCGTCGGCCGCCTGTGGGTGCTGCTCACCGGCCTCGTCGCACCGGCCGTGCTCACCTACATCCTTGTCGCGAAGATCATCGACCTCGCGGCCAACGGCTACGAGGGGTACGCGACCTGGTATCTCGCCGTGGCCGGATGGGGATCCATCGTGCTCGCGTTGCTCGCCGCGATCGTCCTGCCGCTCGTGACGTGGCGCAGCGATCCCGACGAGTTCACGGCATGGCCCACCAATGAACAGCTTCAGGTGAAGGGAGGCCGGCGATGACCCCCATCGCGATCGTGTTCCTCGTGATCTCGGCCGTCGTGGTCTGGGGAGGCCTGATCGGAAGCATCGGCTTCCTCACGGCCCGTCCCGAGGTCGAGTCCTACCCGGACGGGGACGACACCCCCTGACTCGGGTGATCAGGGCGCCGGATCCACGTGGGTCCGGCGCCCTTTTCGCGTTCCGGGGCCTTCGTGTGCGCGCGAGCGTGCGGATCCGCGGGTCGCCGTGTGCGCGGATCCCCGTGGCGCTCTCAGCGTGACGAGCGCTCGGTGCGGCCTCGGGTGATGCCGACGAACGCCTGGATGTCATCGGCGTCGCGCTCGCGCAGCCAGACGAGGACGACGGGCGAGGTCGGCGCCGCGGGCAGTCGGCGGAACGTGACGTCCTTGCGGTGGTGGAGGCGCGCGAGCGACATCGGCACGACGGCGATCCCGACGCCCGCCGCGACCGTGGCGATCGCATCCGCTGTCGTGGGGACCGGATCGAAGTTCGGTGCGACGGTCGGCAGTTCGAGCGGGCCGAACACGTCATCGAGCGGCGTGAGGAGCACCTCGCCGACGAGATCGTCGGGGCTCAGTTCATCGGCGACGGTGAGGTGCGAGTCGGCGCTCATCACCACGACGGCATCCTCCTCGTAGAGGGCTACGCGGTGCAGGTCGTCATCCGAGACGGGCCCGCGGCAGATCGCCACGTCGACCTCGCGGGCGCGGATGGCGCGGAGCTGATCGGCGGCCTCGAGCGGCACCAGCTCCAGCGGCTGTCGCGGGTGCTGTTCGCGCCACCGCTCGATCCACTTTCCGGGCGTGGCGCCCGGCACCGCGCCGAGGCGCAGCATCGTCGCGCCTGCGTGTGATCCGGTCGCTTCGGCCATCCCCTCAGCCTATGCCCCGACGCCGTTCGCGACGGGCGGGGACCCGATACGCTCACTCTGACGAAAGGATCCCGATGGTGCACTTCGATCTGTCCCTGGCCGAGCTCCGCGCACACCGCTCGGAGGTCACACCGCCGAGCGACTTCGACGCGTTCTGGGAGAGCACCATCGAGGGCAGCCGCGCGGCCCACGGTGAGACCTACGCCCGTGACGTCGACAACGGCTTCACCCTCGTCGACACGAGCGACATCACGTTCTCCGGCTTCGCGGGCGATCCGATCAGTGCCTGGTACCACCGTCCGGCGCACGAGGCGCCGACCGCGGTCGTGGTCGAATTCATCGGATACTCCGGCGGACGAGGCTACGCGCACCAGGCCTCCGATTGGGCGCTCGCCGGGTACGCGCACCTCAAGGTTGACACGCGCGGCCAGGGATACGGCGAATTCTCGCCGGGCGACACGGCCGACCCGCACGGGTCCGAGCCCGCCATCCCGGGCAGTATGACGCGGGGGATCCGCTCGCCCGAGACGTACTTTTACCGTCGCGTCTTCACCGACGCGGTGCGCGCCGTGGACGTCGCGCACGAGCTCGCGCCGGACCTGCCGGTCTTCGTCGCCGGCGGCAGTCAGGGCGGCGGCATCGCGACGGCCGCGGCCGCGCTCGGCACCGATATCGCCGGGTCCCTCATCGACGTGCCGTTCCTCAGCGACTTCCCGCGCGCGACGTCGATCACGAACGCGGCGCCGTACTCGGAGATCGTGCGCTATCTCGTCGCGCACCGCGACCGGATCGAGGAGACCTTCCGCACGCTGAGCTACTTCGATGGCGTGAACCTCGCCACCCGCGCGAACGTGCCGACGCTGCACTCGGTCGCTCTCATGGACGAGATCTGTCCGCCGTCGACCGTGTTCGGCGCGTTCAACAACTGGGCGCACGACGACAAGCACATTGAGCACTACGCATACAACGGCCACGAGGGCGGCGGCGCGCTGCACCGTCGCGTGCAGCTCGATTGGCTGCGCGATCGCGTGTGAGCCGCGGGACGTCAAAGGCCGCTCACCGGTGTGGTGAGCGGCCTTGTCGTCGTTAGCAGCGTGCCCTAGGCAGCGAGATGAAATCCGCGCCGATCGGTGGCGATCCGTTGGCCGTCGCCGATCTTCTCGTCGTCGCCGATCAGGGATCCTCCGGCGATCTGCGCGCCCTTCCCTACCTGGCTGCGCACGCCGATCTTCGCCTTCGCGCCGACGGCGGCCTCGGGGCCGACGTGAGCGCCTGCGTCGATGATCGCTCCGGCGCCGATGATGGCGCCCGGTTCGATCCAGGCTCCCGTGGCGATGCGCGCGCCGTCGAGGACCCGCGCACGCGGTTCGATATACGCGCCGGCTTCGACGCGTGCGGTGGCCGCGACCTTCGCGCCGTGCGCGACGAGGCCTCGACCGTTCGCGTGCTTGCGGTAGCGCAGCACGCCGCCCTGGTCGTCTTCAATGTCGATGTAGTTCTTGCCCACAGTGTCCTTCCAATGTCTGAGGAGTCGGACATAGGGGTCAACGACGAGGAGCCCGTCGTTATTCCCCGCTGAATGCTCATCCTGGTATCTCGCCACACGTACTCGCTGTGGGGCGCCTATGTGCCGCCTGGGAAAGCAGGATCTCCCGAACGTCCGACATCGCGAGTAGCGTCGACGAGGTGGCACGGACGACACTCACAGCAGAGCAGGCGAGGCGCGTCGCGCTCGCGGCGCAGGGCCTCGGCAGACCCCGGTCGGGCGGCACGAGGCGCGCGCTCGCAGCACAGATCGCACGGATGGGTGTGCTGCAGATCGACTCGGTGAACGTGTTCGCGCGATCGCACTACCTGCCCGGGTACTCACGCATCGGCGCGTACGACCCGGCGGCGCTCGACGGCCTCGTGATGCGGCGTCGCCGCCCGGCCTACGTCGAGTATCTGGCGCACGAGGCCGCGTTCATGCCGCTCGATGACTGGCCGCTGTGGGGATTCCGGCGCCATGCGTTCACCGAGCGCCTCACGCGTCCGGGCGCCTGGGCGGCCGAGCCGCACAATGCCGACGTCATCGCTCGCGTTCGCGCAGAGCTCGCCGACCGCGGGGCGCTGAAGCCGAGCCAGATCGAGTCGGTCGTGCGGCAGGCGCGCGGCGGGCCGTGGTGGGATTGGGATCACGTCAAGAACGCTCTCGAGCACCTGTGGCGCACCGGCGAAGTCGCGGTCGCCGGGCGCGACGGATTCGAACGCGTCTACGCGCTCGCGGAACACGTGATCCCGCCCGAGCTGCGCGATGATCGCCCGCGCGACGACGCGATCCGCGAGCTGGTGCGGCGCGCGGCGAAGGCGTACGGCGTCGCCACGCTCGCCGATCTCAACGACTACTACCGCTTCCGCGACCAGAAGGCGGTGCGGCGGGCGATCGACGACCTCGAGGCGGTCGGTGAGGTCGCCCCCGTCGAGGTCGAGGGCTGGACCACCGGCGCGGGGCGATCGATCCCCGCGTGGCTGCACCGCGATGCCCGGGTCCCGCGCGCGATCGAGCAGACCACTCTGCTGACGCCGTTCGATCCCATCGTGTGGTTCCGCGACCGCGCCGAACGGCTGTTCGACTTCCGCTACCGCATCGAGA
>DWXU01000015.1:0-2859 GCA_019119065.1 Candidatus Microbacterium pullistercoris
GTTCGCGTGGGCCCGCTACGCGGGCAGCTGACACCCTGTGGCCAGGACGTACATGTACGGGCCGTGGACCCCGACGGCGACGACCGCGAACGCGGCGAGCATCGTCAGAAAGGTCGCGATCGGCAACAGCGCGGAACGGATCGCCGTCGGCGCCACGAGCTGATGCACGCGGCTCGGGCCGGCGGCGTGCAGGACCGGGGCAGCCGTCGCGCCACGGAAGATGTCGGCACTGATGTGCGCGGATCCGAGTTTCAGCAGCGCACTCGCCAGCGCGGGCGTGCCTGCGCGGTGGCGGGCGTGGTTGTCCGCGGCGATCTCGAGATAGTGCGGGATTGCGTCCGCAACCGCCGCCACGAGAGGGATCCAGCGCAGCGGCCAGGCGATCGCTTCGATGGCGCCGATGATCAGATGGTGCCGCTGCCGCACGTGCGCGCGCTCGTGCTCGAGCACGGCGATCGTCTCGTCGGGATCCAGTGCGGACAGCAGGCCGGTCGAGATGACGATGCCGCCTCGACGGCGCGGCAGCGAGAACGCCAGCGGGTGCGCGTCCTCGACGAGGAGGACGTCGATTCCCCGCACCGTCGCTCGTGTGGCCTGAGACGCGACGGCGGCCGCGGCGGCGCGGGTGCGTTGCGCGTGGCGAAGCGCGCGCAGGATCCCGATGCCGACGAGAGCGGCGAGCACAGCCGCCGGGAGCGCGAGCAGCAGGACCCTGGGCACGGAAGTCTCGATCATGTTCGTGGAGTCGAACGGGCTGGCCGCGGCGAGGCAGCGCTGACAGACCTGCCCCAGGGGCTCTGACAGCACCCGCGGTCCCGTCATGAGCCACGCCAGTACGAGACTGACCGCGGCGAACGCCGCGACCCACAGCGCGAGGCTGCTCGCGAGGATCACGACGGCCGCGCGGGGGGTGCGCATGAGCAGCGGAGAGGCCGCTCGGATCAGGTGCGGGCCAGCCGCCGCCGCGAGGACGAGCGCGACGACCAGCAGGAGCGGCATGACGAACGGCGTCATCCGTCACCTCGCTGCTCTTCGAGGTACGCGCGGAGCAGCTCCGCGTCGTGCGGGTCGATGGAGTCGATGAAATGCAGGATGGACGCCACGCGGTCGTGACTCGTCGACAGGGCCTGTCCCATGAGTCGTGCGGCATGGACATCTCTCGTGTGGCGTGCCGCGTACCGCACGGAGCGGCCCTCTTTCTTCGGCGCGACCAGCTCCTTGCGCTCGAGGTTCCCGAGCACGGTCGCGATCGTCGTGTATGCGTGCTTGCCGCCGATGTGCGTGATCACGTCGCGCACCGTGGATGGGCCCTCGTCCCACAGCACGTTCATCACCTGCTGTTCCAGCGCGCCGAGGCGCAGGAGCTCGCTTCTCGTCGTCGCGTCGGTCATGCCGCCACCGCCGACGTGAGCGCCGGGGTCGGACACGACACCTGGCCGCGCAGTCGCCAGACGACGGCGACCGCGGCGAGCACGAGGGCGACGACAGCCAGTACGGGCTGCAGCGGCGCGAACCAGGTGAGGGCGCCGGTGTATCCGAGAGCGAGCAGGGCGATCTTGTTGCAGACGGGGCACCCGACGGCGAACCACGCCAACACCCCGGCCGCGCCACCGACTCTCGCGCTGCGCCGGCTCTCCGCCGACGGGCGCGCGTCGTCGTCGCCGGCCGGAGCGTGCGGCGGACGGATGTACGTGGCGATCAGGATCCCGGTCAGCGCCGACGTGACGATCCAGACGGGATAGTTCCAGGGAACAGGTGGGATGTCGCGCACGAAGACGGAGTTCGGGATCAGCACCGTCACGAGCCCGACGATCAGCGCGACGACAACCGCGGCGGCGGTCGCGACGATGACCTGCCGAGGACTCCACATCCGCAGTGCCCGATACGCGAGCACCGTGGCCTCTGCCTGACGACGTACCCAGCGTGCGAAACCGTTCATGTGATCTACTATGCCAGATAGATTACTATTGCGCATAGTTGATCCAGCGGTCTCACGAGACCCTGTCCCAGCGGGTCAGTGCGTTCGCACCTCGCCGCACCCCGATCTTTGGAGAAGAAGTCCGTATGACCTCGCGCGATTCCCCGTCCCGCCCGCGCCGTTCACGCATGGTGCTGCTGATCGCCGGGCTCCTCGCCGCGTTCATCGTCATCGTCGTGGTCGCCCAGCTGACGATGAACTCCACGAATTCGGCGGCGCCCAGCGCCCCGACACCGCCCGCGGCGGAGACGCCGTCTCCCGACGGTCAGTCGACCGGCCCGAGCGAAGGGCCGAGCGCCGAGGAAGGCGAGCACCCGTCGGATTCGCCGCTCGTCCGGAGGGATCCGGATGACCCGATGGCCGTCGGCGACGTCGACGCCCCCGTGGTGCTGATCGAGTGGACCGATCTGCGGTGCCCATTCTGCGCCTCCTTCAATCAGGACACCTACCCCACCATCGTCGAGGAGTACATCGACGCGGGCCTCGTGCGCTTCGAGGTCGTCGACGTCGCGTTCTTCGGTGACGAGTCGGTCGACGGCCAGATCGCCGCACGCGCGGCGGGCAAGCAGGACCGCTTCTTCGAGTTTCTCGACGTCGCGTACGCGGCGGCGCCCGACCGCGGGCACCCCGACCTGCCGCGCGAGAAGCTTGTCGGCTTCGCCGAGGAGGCCGGCGTGCCGGACATTGATCAGTTCACGGCGGACCTGGACGACCCGGAGGTGCGCACGGCCGCGGAGCAGAGCACCGCGTATGCACAGCAGGTGGGGGTCAACGCGGTCCCGTTCTTCCTCGCGGGCGACGTCGCCCTCTCCGGCGCACAGCCCGTGGACGTCTTCCGCGACTACCTGGACCAGGCCGTCGAGAGCGCGGGCTGAGCCGTG
>DWXU01000141.1:0-11874 GCA_019119065.1 Candidatus Microbacterium pullistercoris
CGATCGCCGATGAGCACGGGGCGGCTGACGTCGATGCCGCGCGCGCGCATGTCGGCGAGGGCCCGGCCGAGCACGTTCGCCTTGGTGTCGAGCGTCTCCGGGTCCGGAATCGCGCCGTGAACCGCCTCGAACAGGTCGGTGACGCCGAAGTGGGAGAAGATCGTCTCGACCTGATTCTCCGGCTTCGTGCTCGCCGTGGTCTGCGGGACCCCCGCGGCGTGCACATCGCGGATCACGTCGACGACGCCGTCGTACAGCCGCACCGACGCCGCATACCCCTGCTGGCCCGCGAGCTCGCGATAGCGGCGGACGGAACGCTTCGCGTCATCGAGCGAGAGACCGGCCAGATCCTGGAACGAATCGAGCATCGGCGGACCGATCCAGCGCTCGACCTGATCCGACGGCATCGGCGGGTGGCCGCCCTCGTCGAGCACCTGCGCAATACGGGGCAGAATGCCGCGAGACGCGTCTGCGATGGTTCCGTCGACATCCCACAGCACACAAGACCAGCGCGAACTCCCCATGCCCCCAGCCTACTGGGACGCCGCGGGGCTCCCCGTCTCGTCAGAACAGGGTGGGGATCCCCGAATTGATGCCCTTCATCGCCTCGTAGTCGAGGGTGACGCACTCGATGCCACGGTCCGTCGCGAGGGTGCGCGCCTGCGGCTTGATCTCCTGGGCCGCGAACACGCCGCGGATGCCCGTGAGCAGCGGATCCCGTCCCAGGAGATCCAGGTAGCGCGTCAGCTGCTCGACGCCGTCGATCTCGCCGCGGCGCTTCACCTCGACGGCGATCGCCTGACCATCGGCGTCGCGGATGAGGAGGTCGACCGGGCCGATAGCGGTCGGATGTTCGCGGCGAACGAGCGTGGCGCCCTCGCTGATGAGGTCCACCTGTTCGGCGAGCAGGCGTTGCAGGTCGCTCTCGACGCCGTCCTTGATGAGGCCGGGATCTACGCCGAGGTCGTGCGTCGTGTCGTGGATGATCTCGTGAAGCCGCACCGTGAGCGTGTCGCCCGACTTCTGGTGCGTCACCTTCCACGCCTCGACGACGCCCGCCGATTCGAGCTCCTCGTCGATCGGGAGCTGATCGAGGCGGCACGGCGGGCTCATCCAGTTCAGCGGCTTGTAGCTGCCGCCATCCGAATGGATCAGCAGACTGCCATCGCCCTTGTGCATGAGCACGCGTGTGGCGAGCGGGAGATGGGCGTTGAGGCGTCCCGTGTAATCGACGGAACAGCGGGCGATGACGAGGCGCACCGTACGAGCCTAACCGTGTCGAGGAGGGCGGCGCGCGGGAAATCTGCGACGAATGTCGCCCCGCGTGCGCCGCGGCGTTTCCGCTCGCCCTTAGAATTGACATAACCCCCACACCCGCCGTCGGTGCCCCTGTGTCCGACACGACGACGAGGAGACCGATGCTCGCGCTGCTCCTCGTGTTCGCCATCGCGTCGATTCTCTGCGTGCCGCTCGGGCGACTCATCGGTGGGCGCGTCTTCTACGTCGCGACGCTCGTGCCGCTGGCGGCCTTCGTCCACGCCGCGCTGCTCGGCCCTCGCGTCGTCGACGGCGACATTCCGTTCGAGACATACGAATGGATCCGCCCACTCGGCATCGAGATCTCGATGCGGATGGACACGCTCAGCTGGCTGATGACGCTCATCGTCACGGGCGTCGGCGCGCTCGTGGTGTTCTACTGCCGGAATTACTTCCGCGGGGCGAGCGACAGCACGGGGCGCTTCGCCGCCGTGATGACGGCGTTCGCCGGGGCGATGTACGGCCTCGTCCTCACGGACGACCTGATCATGCTCGTGATGTTCTGGGAGATCACGAGCATCCTGTCCTACCTGCTGATCGGCCACTCATTCGCCCGCGCCGCCGCCCGCCGCGCCGCACTCCAGGCGCTCCTGACGACGACTCTCGGCGGCCTTGTCATGTTCGTCGGCGCCGTCATCCTCGTCAGTGTCTCAGACACGACGAGTATCGCCGCGATCCTCGCGTCCCCGCCCACGGGCGCGCTCGTGGAAGCCGCCGTCATCTGCTTGCTGATCGGCGCGATCAGCAAGTCCGCCCTCTTCCCGTTCCACTTCTGGCTGCCGGGCGCCATGGCGGCGCCGACCCCCGTCAGCGCGTACCTCCACGCCGCGGCCATGGTGAAGGCGGGCATCTACCTGCTTGCCCGCTTCGCGCCGGCGTTCGCGGAAACGGCGCCGTGGCGGCCCATCGTCGTGGGGCTCGGCATCCTCACGATGCTCATCGGCGGACTGCAGGCCCTGCGCGAGAACGACCTCAAGCGACTGCTCGCCTTCGGCACGGTCAGCCAGCTCGGCTTCATCGCCTCGGTTGTCGGCTTCGGCACGCGCGATGCGGCGCTCGCCGGGGTGTCGCTGGTGCTCGCTCACGCGCTGTTTAAAGCCGCACTGTTCCTCGTCGTCGGAATCATCGACCGTCAGCTGTCGACGCGCGACATCGATCAGCTCAGCGGACTCGGCCGCCAGGCACCCGTGCTCGCAACCGTCGCGGTGATCTCGGCCGCCTCGATGGCCGGGATCCCGCCGCTCGCCGGATTCGTCGCGAAGGAAGCCGCGCTCACCTCGCTTCTCGAGGCGTGGCTCGACGGATCCGTCTGGGGTCTCGTCGCGTTGATCGGCATCGTCGTCGGATCCATGCTGACCGCGGCATACGCCGCGCGTTTCGTGTGGGGAGCGTTCGCGCGCAAGAAGGATGACGACGGGCGCGCCGTCGCCGACGTCGCGTGGCCCGGAGCGCCGATGGGCTTCGTCGCGAGCCCCCTCGCGCTCGCGGCGGCGACGGCGGCCGCCGGGGTCACCGCCAGCTGGTGGGGCGGGATTCTCGAAGGCTACGCCGACACGGTCGGCGACGGCAGCTACCACCTCGCGCTGTGGCACGGATGGGAACCGGCGCTCGGACTTTCAGCGGTCGCGCTCGCCGTCGGCGCTGCGATCTTCTGGCTCCTCCAGCGCACGAAGTGGCACCGCCGTCCGCGTCTGCTGCCCTTCCAGGCGAACGACGTCTACTACATCGTGACGCGCGCCGTCGATCGACTTGCCGTGCTCGTCACGCGCACGACTCAGAGCGGATCCCTGCCGATCTACGTCGGCACGATCTTCATCGTGCTCATCGCCGCCGAGGCGGCGACGCTGCTCACGGGCGAGGGATGGACCGTGCTCGTCGACACCTGGCAGCATCCGGTGCAGCCCGTCGCCGCCGTGCTGATGATCGTCGCGGGCATCGCGGGTGTGCGCGCGCAGAAGCGCTTCACGGGCGTCGTGCTGGTCTCGGTGACGGGGCTCGGCATGGTCGTGCTATTCGGCACGAGCGGCGCCCCCGACCTCGCGGTCACACAGGTGCTCATTGAGACGGTGATGCTCATCGCCTTCTCGCTCGTGCTGCGGCGGATCCCGTCGCGTCTCGGCAGTCACAACGGGTCGGGATCGCGCGTGCTCCGGGCCGTGATCGGTGCCGGCGTCGGCGTCACGATGGCGATCCTCGCGATCGTCGCGGCGGGCGCGCGGATCCATCCGCCCATCTCGGCCGACTGGAACGAGATGGCATACGAGATCGGCCACGGACAGAACGTCGTCAACGTCGCGCTCGTCGACCTGCGTGGGTGGGACACGATGGGCGAGCTGAGCGTCCTCGTCCTCGCGGCGACCGGCGTCGCGTCTCTCGTGTTCATCACCGCGCGCGGAGACCGGATCTCTGCGGTACGCGACACGATCCGCGAGCGACTCCCGTCCGGCGTCCGGCGCGCCGCACGCCGACGCCCGCTCGTCGAGACGACCGAGGGTCTGCGGTTCCAGACGAGCGAGACGCGGTACGGACAGCGGGCCTGGCTCGTTGGCGGGACGTCGATGGCCTCGGAGTCGCGCTCGATGATCCTCGAGGTCATCGTGCGGATCCTGTTCCACACGATCATCGTCATCTCCATCTTCCTGCTCTTCGCCGGCCACAACCTGCCGGGGGGCGGGTTCGCGGGCGGCCTCGTTGCCGGACTCGCCCTCGTCATGCGTTACGTCGCGGGAGGGCGCTACGAGCTCGGCATCGCGGCGCCCACCGACGCGGGCTACATGCTGGGCGCCGGCATGCTCATCGCCGTCGGCACGGCGGTCGCCCCGATGTTCTTCGGCGCAGAACCCCTCACGCGCGCCGTCTGGGAGGCCGACATCCCCGTGTTCGGACACATCGAGTTCGTGTCGTCGACGTTCTTCGACATCGGCGTCTACCTCGTCGTCGTCGGCCTCGTGCTCGACGTGCTGCGCTCGCTCGGCGCCGAGGTCGACCGCCAGATCACGGAAGGCATGGCCAAGGAGGGAGCGCGACTGTGAGCATCTCGGGCACCCTGGTCGTCGTGATGGCCGTGCTGTATGCGTGCGGCGTCTATTCGATGCTCGAGCGCAGCCTGACGCGCGTGCTGATCGGGTTCCTGCTCCTCGGCAACGCGACGAACCTGCTGCTGCTCATCTCACTGGGCTTCCCCGGAGAAGCGGCGTTCGCGGGGGCCGAGGGCACCAGCGATCCGCTGCCGCAGGCGCTCACGCTCACCGCGATCGTCATCACCTTCGCCGTCAGCGCGTTCCTCCTCGCGCTCATCTACCGGTCTTGGCAGCTCGGCGAGGCAGACACCGTGGTCGACGACGAGGAAGACATCGCACTGCGCGAGCGCGCCGTCGAGACGGAGGACGTGCTCGACGTCGAAGAAGAGGACGCCGAAGAAGAAGACGAGGAGACGACCGAGTTCGCTCCCGGGACCGCGAAGCCCGTCACGTCGTCGCACGACATCATTCGCGGGGACGAGGGCCGATCGTGAGCTTGCTCGTTCCGCTCTTCGTCATCCTGCCGCTCTTCGGCGCGGCCCTCACGCTGCTCCTGGGTCGTCGTAGCCGGGCGCAGGTGGCCGTGTCGGTCATCACGCTGTCGGCGACGTTCGTGCTCGCGCTGGTGATGCTGGTGGCGGTCGATCTCGGCACGCCCCTCGCCGTGTCGGTCGGTGGCTGGCCGCTGCCCTTCGGAATCGTCCTGTACGTCGACCGCCTCGCGGCACTGCTCGTGGCGGTGTCGAGCATCGTGCTCCTCGCGGTTCTGCTCTTCTCGGTCGGACAGGGCGCCGCTGACGGCGACGAGGACACGCCGGTGTCGATCTTCCACCCGTCCTACCTCATCCTCGCCGCGGGCATCTTCGACACCTTCATCGCGGGCGACCTGTTCAACCTCTACGTCGGCTTCGAGATGCTGCTCGTCGCGTCGTACGTGCTCATCACGCTCGGCTCCACCGAGTCGCGGATCCGCACCGGCACTGTCTACATCGTCGTCTCGCTCGTGTCGAGCATCATCTTCCTCTCGGCGATCGCCATGATCTACAGCGCCCTCGGCACGGTCAACATGGCCCAGATCGCCGAGCGCATGCAGGAGATCCCACCGGACGTGCAGATGGTGCTGCACATCATGCTGCTGCTCGGGTTCGCGATCAAGGCCGCCGTGTTCCCGCTGTCCTTCTGGCTGCCGGACTCGTACCCGACCGCGCCCGCGCCCGTCACGGCGGTGTTCGCAGGCCTGCTCACGAAGGTCGGCGTCTACGCGATCATCCGAACCGAGACGCAGCTGTTCGGGGTGAGCGACCTCAATCTGCCCCTCGCGATCGCCGCGGTCGCGACGATGATCGCGGGCATCCTCGGCGCGATCGCGCAGGCGGAGCTGAAACGGATCCTCTCGTTCACGCTCGTCAGTCACGTCGGCTACATGATCTTCGGCATCGCGATCGCGACGGAGGCCGCGGTCGGCGCGACGGTGTATTACATCATCCACCACATCGTGGTGCAGACGACGCTGTTCCTCGCGGTGGGGCTGATCGAGCGCTACGCGGGATCCACGTCGATCGTGCGCGTCAAGGGTCTGCTCACGGCGTCGCCGCTCATCGCCGGGCTCTACTTCATCCCGGCGCTCAACCTCGGCGGCCTGCCGCCGTTCTCCGGCTTCATCGGCAAGGTGGCGCTGTTCGATGCAGCCGCCGACGTCGGCACCCCCATCATGTGGGTATCGATCGGGGCGGGCGTGGTGACCTCGCTCCTCACGCTCTACGCACTCATGCGCGCGTGGAACCTCGCGTTCTGGCGCGTGAAGGAGGAGACCGCGGAGACCGTCGACCGCTTCGGCCACCTCACCGATGCGCCGGCGGCCGACCACCAGACCCGGCGCCGTGAGATTCCTCGCGTCATGTCGGGCGCCACGATCGGCATGGTCGTCGCGAGCCTCGCCCTGACCGTGTTCGCGGGGCCGATCTACGATGTGTGTCAGCGCGTCGGCGACGCGCTGCTCGAACCCATCTCGCTTGTTCAGCTCGTCGACGTGGAGCAGGACTCATGAGCCCGCGCGAATCGTTCCACCACCTGTGGACGCAGCTGCCGTTCTTCGTATGGCTCGTCGTGCTCTGGATGCTCCTGTGGGGCCAATTCACGGTGCTCGCCCTCGTCACAGGGATCGCCGTCGCGGTCTTCGTCACGAACGCCTTCCGGCTGCCTGCGGCCGAGCTGTCGGGCCGCGTGAACCTGTGGTGGCTGGTCGTCGCGCTCCTCCAGTTCGTTCTCGAGCTGATCTCGGGGGCACTGCAGGTCGCGTGGCAGGCGATCACACCCGGTGTGCCGACCTCCGCGATCGTGCGCGTGCCCCTGCGCATCGATGACGACCTCATCATGACGCACGTGGGCGTCGCGCTCTCGCTCGTTCCCGGTAGTACGGTCATCGAATCCGATCGCCGCAACCGCGTGCTGTTCCTCCACGTGATCGGGGTGACCTCAGCGCGCGGGCTCGTTGGGATCCGCGAGGGCGCGCTGCGCTGGGAAGCGCGGATCGTGCGTGCCGTCGGGTCGCGCTCCGCGCTCGCGACCGTGCGGGCGGGTGGCGAGACGTTCGTCGAGCGCCGGATACGGGTCGGGGCCGAGCGGCCGCGCGGAGGGGGCGCGTCATGACCGAGACGATCCTCATCTTCGCGATCGGCACTGTCTTCGCCGTCGCCGCGATCCTCGCCATCATCCGGATGATCAAGGGCCCGTCGATCCTCGACCGCGCGGTTGCGAGCGACGTGCTGCTCACGGAGGTGCTCTGCATCATGGGCGCGGAGGCCGTCATCAATCAGCACATGTATACGTTGCCGGCGATGCTCGTCATCGCCGGTACCGGCGTGCTCGGCACGATCGCCGTCGCGCGCTTCGTCGCGCGCCGCGACCGCGCCCAGGAGAGGGGGGAGCGATGATCCTCGACATCGTCGCGCTCGTGCTCGTGCTCCTCGGCGCGATCCTCTGTCTCACGGCGTCGATCGGCCTGCTGCGGTTCCCGGATGTCGTCACGCGCCTCCACGCCGCCACGAAGCCCCAGGTGCTGGGGATGCTCATCATCGCGATCGCGGTGGCCGTGGGCCTGCGCTCGTGGGCGGCGCTCGCCTTCATCGTCCCGATCATCGTCATCCAGATGGCGTCGGCCCCGCTCGCCGCACATATGGTTGGACGACAGGCATACCGCAACCGCAGCGTCGACGACGACTCGATGATCATCGACGAGCTCGCCGACGACATCGACGTGATGCGCGACTCCGGATGACATGATGCGGCGGTCACGCGCATAGGGTGAATTCATGCGTCGAATCGCAAGAATCCTCTCTGGAGTCGGCCTCTCGGCACTCATCGCGCTCGTGGCGGCAGCGCCCGCGGCCGCGGACGTCGATGATTTCACCTTCTCGAGCCTGGACGTCGTCTACGAGCTGTCGCAGAACGAGGACGGTGCCGCGGTCGCGACCGTGACCGAGACGTTCGTCGCGCAGTTCCCGGAGCACGATCAGAACCGGGGCATGCGACGGGCGATCCCGACGTCGTCGTTCGGTCAGCCGCTCAAGCCCGACCTCGTGTCCGTCACCGATGAGACGGGAACGCCGCGACCGGCCTCGACCGAGACGGAGGACGGGTACTACTCGATCACCTCCGACGCGGGAGAGTACGTGCACGGCCCGCAGACGTACGTCTTCACGTACACGCTCGAGAACGTCGCGAGCACGATGGACAACGGGCTCGACGAGTTCTACTGGGACGTCAACGGCGAAGAGTGGGCACAGGCCTTCGACCGCATCACCGCCGAGGTTCGCGTCGACCCGACGCTCGAGGGAGCCCTGACCGACGACGCGGCGTGCTACGCCGGCGCAGCCGGTGCGACCGACCAGTGCAGCATCCTCCGGTCGCAGGATGCGGAGGGACGCACCGTCTTCACCGCGGAGGCAACCGGGATCGACCCGTACGGCGTGATGACGGTCGGCATCGGGTTCGAACGCGACACCTTCACGGAGTTCGACGCCTCGCCGTTCGCGTCGGGGTGGGCGATCGCGCAGATCGGCTTCGCGGTGCTCGGCATCGGTGTGCTCGTGTGGGCGAGCATCATGCGCTCCCGCCACCTGCGGGACTCGCCGGGACGACCGACGATCATCCCCGAGTTCGGCCCGCCTCGTGGCTGGGACGCCATCCGGTCGGCCGTGCTGCTGGGCAAGAAGGCGCAGGCGATCCCCGCGGAGATCCTCGAGCAGGCGGTCGCCGGATCCGTGCGCATCGTCGAGGGAGAGAAGCGCAGCTTCCTGAGGGGCGGCACCCAGTTCTATGCCCAGCTGCTGGATCCGGGCCGGGCCGACGAGAACGGCCGAGCGGTGCTCACGGGCCTGTTCCCGCAGCTGCAGCCCGGCGCCACCTTCACGTTCGGGCGCACCAACAACCGGTTCGCGAAAGTCGCGCAGGCGGTGATCTCCACGGCGAGCCGCAACATCAAGCCCTGGTATCGCAAGCCGCCGACGGGCGCGGTCGCCTGGCCGATCCTCGCCGGTGCTGTCGTCGGCGCCGGTGCGGTCATCTTCGGCATCATCGCGCTCGTGACGCACGTGCACCCCGCCCTGCCGACCATCCTCCTCTTCTTCGGGATTCTGACGTTCATCGTCACGACCATCCTCCTCGTGCGCACCCCGCTCAGCCCGGAGGGTGCCGAGGTGCGCGACCATCTGCACGGGCTGCAGATGTTCATGAACTGGGCGGAGGCTGACCGGATCCGCATGCTGCAGTCGCCCGAGGGCGCCGAGCGCCGGCCGATCGACCCCGCCGATAACCGCCAGGTGCTGCACCTGTACGAGGACCTGCTGCCGTTCGCCGTGATCTTCGGCATCGAGGAGCGCTGGGCGAAGGACCTCGCCGTGCGCTACGGCGACACGTCGCCCGGTTGGTACCACGGGGTCGGCGCGTTCAATGCCGCATCATTCTCGAGCAGCATGTCGTCGCTTTCGACGAGCACCTCGAGTTCGTCGAGCTCGTCCGGCGGATCCTCGGGAGGCGGCTCTGCGGGCGGTGGCGGCGGTGGTGGCGGCGGTGGCGGTGTCTGACCCGGTCGCGCCTGCGCCCCCGCCCGTCGGCGTTCTCCTCGCTCCGATACAGTGATCCGATGCTGACGGGGTGGGGACGATGACGGCGCGACCCGAGATCAGCGTGCTCTCGCGGATCCGGTCTGGGTCCGGATCCCTCGGCCCCAGCGAGCGACGCGTCTCGGCGATCGTCCTCGAGCGTCCGGAGCACGTGACGGGCTGGTCGACGGCCGAGCTCGCCGAGGCGGCAGGTACGTCGACGGCGACCGTCATCCGCGCCTGCCAGAGCCTCGGCTTCCGCGGCTTTCAGCACCTCCGTCTGGAGCTCGCGCGGTCCGCTCCGATGGCCGAACGCGATGCGGACGACGCGGCGGGAACGTTCGACGACGCGGTCGACGCGATCCGCCTGGCGCAGGAGAGCGTCGACCTCGCGCGCGTCGACGCGCTCTGCGACCGGATCCGGACGGCCGGCCGCATCGTGCTCGTCGGCAACGGCTTCTCCGGGCCGCCCATGCAGGACTTCGCGATGCGGCTGAGCACCCTGGGCCGGTCGGCGGAGGCGCCCGTGGATCCGCTCGCGCAGCAGTTCGCGGCGCACACGCTCGGCGCCGATGACCTGTGCCTCGCCCTCAGCTACTCGGGCGCGAACGTGCAGTCCCTTCGTGCGTGCACAGCGGCCGCCGATCGTGGCGCGCAGGTGGCGCTCGTCACAAGCTATGCGCGCTCACCGCTGGGCCGCGTCGCCGACGTCGTGGTGACGACGGGCCCGGTCGGGGAACGCCACGACATCGATCCGTTCTTCGCCCGACTCGGCCACACGATCGTGCTGCACACGCTCGTCGCCGCGCTCGCCGCGAACGTCGACGCCCCCGACGTGGCCGAGATGCGGCACGTCATCGCCGACGCCCTCGCCGACGACTGATCGCGGGCCGGTCACCGACCGGGTCAGCGCTGTTCATCATCACGTCGACCACCCGACACCTGCGCGTCACCTCGCCGCGTCACACTCGGGACGTAATCACGTTTCATGACACGTGAAACGTGTGTAACGCGAGGGGATCCGAATCGGATGAATGCGATCGACGTCGGCGGCCTCTTCAACGTGCGCGCGAGTGGAATCGACGCGCCGTGGCTGCTGCGGTCCGGCGCCGTGGACGACCTCACGCCCACCGGCGTCGAGCGCCTGCGCACGCTCGGCGTCTCCGTCATCGTCGACCTTCGCGAACCGCATGAGACGGGCCGTGCCGCTCACGGCATCCGTGTCGCATCCGTGCCGATCTACGGCGCCGAGCCGCCCCGCGTCGGCCACCTCGAGGACATCTACGCGGCGTTGATCCGGAATCGTGGGCATGCGCTCGCACGCGCCGTCGCCGAGATCGCCGACGCCGAGCACGCAGCGCTCGTGCACTGCACGGCGGGAAAGGACCGCACCGGCCTCGTCGTGGCGCTCGCGCTGCTCGCGGGCGGCGCCGACCCGGCTGATGTCGTGGCGGACTACGCGCTTTCGGGGCGCGACGTGCGCCCGGTGCGCGAGCGCGTCGCACGCGAGATCGCCGCGGCAGCACCGGCCGAACTGCGCCAGGAGACCCTGCGGCTGCATCTCGACAGCCCTCCGGACGCGATGCGACAGCTCCTCGATCACATCGCCGAGCTGGGCGGCGCCGCCGCGTACCTGCGCGCCCACGGGCTCACCGACGATCAGCTCGATGCGCTCCGGACCAAGCACGGATCCGCGGGATGAGCCGGGAGACGGGACGACTGACGATCCTGCACGTCAGCGACGTGCACGTGACGCGGTCCGGTCGCCTGTACGGCAGCGTCGACGGAGCCGCGCGGCTCTGGGCGGCGGCTGACTGGGTGCGTCAGACGGGCGTGACGCCCGAAGCGGTCGTCGTGACGGGCGACCTCGTCGAGCGCGGCAACGGCGACGCCTACGCGATCGTGCAGGACGGGCTCGACGAGCTGGAGCGCGCCGCGGGCGTCCCCGTCCTCACCGTCCTCGGCAACCACGATGACCCCGAGGCCGCACGCATGCTCCGCGGACACCGCGGTGGCCACGCGCGCGTCGTCCTCGTCGATGACCTGAGGTTCCTCCTACTCGACTCCTCGCGGGGAGACCTCGGCGAGGAGCAGATCGCCTGGGTGAGGCGCGCGCTGCGCGAGCCGTACGGATCCGGGACGGTCGTCGCCCTGCACCACCCTCCCGTCGCGTCTCCGATGCCGACGCTCGCACGCGCAGGCCTGCGCGACGCCGACGCGCTGCTCGACGCTCTCGATGGATCCGACGTGCGCGCCGTGCTTGCCGGGCACTTCCACCACCCGATGTCCGCGACTCTGCGCGGGATCCCCGTCTCCGTGGGGCCCTCGCTCGCCTACCACCAGGTGATGGATGCCGGCCCGGACCGCGTCAGCGGCCACGACTCGGCGATGTTCTCGCTCGTTCATCTGCTCGCCGGCGGCGTCGCCGCGACGAG
>DWXU01000142.1:0-2565 GCA_019119065.1 Candidatus Microbacterium pullistercoris
CGCGCACGCTGGAGGCGACGCCGCTGTCGTGCTGTGCGGTGACAAGCACGGTTGCGCCCGCCGTGACGCGTCGCCAGAGCGACACGAGGCGGGGCCGACTCAGCCGGTCGCGATCAGTCCCCTGCATCCTCACCATGATGCCACGCGGGTGATGCCGTGTGATTCACGGGTGATGCGAGGGTGATTTGGGTGACGCGAGTGTGGTTCCCGGGGAAACGCGAACCTAGGCTGAGGAATAGTCGGGCGAGCGACGTCGTCGCCCCGATGAATCGGGACCCGGGTAGCGGTCGGGGGAGCGCAGCCCGGGTTTTCCCGTGTGTGAGGGCCGTCAGACCAGGCCGTGCGTCGCGAAGGCATTCCAGATGCCTTCGGCGTCGACGCCGCTCGTCACCTCGTCGGCCGCAGCGAGCGCTTCTGGTGTTCCGTTCCCCATCGCGATCCCCACGCCGGCGGTGCGCAGCATCTCGAGATCGTTGTTGTTATCGCCGATCGCGATCGAGTCGGCGACGTCGATCCCGAGCGTCCGCACGGTCTCGACGAGCGCGGATCCCTTCGTCACCCCGGCGGCGGAGACCTCGCCACCGGCCGTGCCGAGCCCGGGCATCGTGCCGGTGATCACGCTGAAGCGATCGTCCAACAGTTCCTTGACGGCGGAGTAGGTGCGCTGATCATCGCTCGAGAAGACGGCCTTCGCGACCGCGTCCTGCGGCGGATCCGCGGTGATCGTGACGCGCTCGAGCAGCGCCTCGCGCGTGGCATCCGAGAGCCGGCCTTCGGCGTCGAGCCCCGCTGCCAGGCGGTTGTATCCCGACGGCGTCGCCCACACGTCGTCGCGGCCCTGCAGCACGTAGTCGGCGCTGACGGTCTCGAACGCGGCCACCATCTCGGCGACCCGGCTCGGGTCCATGAGGTGCTCCGCGTGCCACCCGCCCTCGCTCCAGAGCGTGCCGAGCCAGATGTAGGCGCCCGCGCCGAGCACCGCGCCGTCGAATCCGATCTCGACGAGGCGCTCCTCGACCTCGGTCGGCCCGCGCCCGGTTGCGAGGAACACGAGGTGGCCGTTCTCGCGCGCCGTGCGGATCGCACTCACCGTTGACGCGGGGATCTGCCCGCCGTGGTCGATGATCGTCCCGTCGACGTCAAGAAAGGCGATGCGGCGCGTCATGCCCCCAGTCTCGCAGGGGTGTCCTGCGTGATCGCGGAGTGCCGGGCGGCTACGTCGTCGCGCGCACGGGGAGAAGGAGGAGCAGGCCGAGCAGGAGCACCAGCACGATGCCGAGGACCCCGAACAGCGTCGCTCCGGTCACGGCGATCAGCAGCGTCCAGAGTGCGGACGACATCCAGCTCGCCGCGCGCCCTGTCGTCGCGTAGAGGCCGAATATCTCGCCCTCGCGTCCCTCGGGCGTGACGCGAGCGAGGAAGGACCGACCGGCGGCCTGCGCGGGGCCGACGAACGCGCACAGGATGAGGCCGAAGACCCAGAAGATGATCTTGCCCACGCCAGCGAAGAAGAACACCGCCATCCCTGCCACCACCATGCCGCACAGCGCGAACACGATGATCGCCTTCGGGCCGAACCGGTCGTCCCACCGGCCGGCGATCATCGTCGAGACGCCCGCGATGAAGTTCGCCGCAATGCCGAACACGACGGTGTCGACGAATCCGAATCCGAACACCTGAGCCGCGATGATCGCCCCGAACGTGAACACGCCGCTCAGGCCGTCGCGGAACACGCTCGATGCGAGCAGGAACCAGAACGTGTTCCGTGTCGCGCGATTGCGATACAGGCTGATGACGTCGCGGACAAGGACGGCGTAGCTGCGCAGGAAGTTCACGCGCCGCTCGGGCTTGCCCAGGGGGGCCGGTTCGGGCACGGCGAGGAACACGGGAATCGCGAACGCGATCGACCAGATGGCGCACCCGACCGCGATGAGGCGGAAGGGGAGCCCGTCATCAGCGGGGATGCCGAACCAGTCGCTCGCGTAGAAGACGACGACGAGGACGAGGGCGACGACGCCACCCACGTATCCGAAGCCCCAGCCGAGGCCGGAGATGCGTCCGACGTTCTTCGGCGACGCAATGCTCACGAGCAGCGCGTTGTAATTGACGGATGCGATCTCGTTCAGCACCGTGCCGGCCGCGATCAGCGCCACCGCCATCCAGAAGTAGGTCGGCGCGGGTTCGGCGAACCACAGCCCCAGCATGCAGCCGATCGTGCCGACGGTGCCGATGCCGAGCCACAGCTTCTGCTTGCCCTGCGCGTCGGCCTGCTGGCCGAGCACGGGCGCGAGGACGAGAATCAGCAGCCCAGCGATCGTCGTACCGAGGCCGAGGCCGCTGGCGAGATCGGCGAGCGCGCGCTCCTTCAGTGGATCGTCGTCGCTCAGCGCCTGCAGGTCCGCGGGGAGGAACGCCTCCGTCGTGAGATAGAGCGCCGTGAAGATGAACGTGAGGATGATGGTGTTGAACGGCTGCAGCCCCCAGTCCCACAGCGCCCACGAGAGGACCGTGCGTCGCCTGGTCGGCTTCGCCTCGAGCTTGTGCTGCAGACCGAAGACGGGGACG
>DWXU01000016.1:0-19319 GCA_019119065.1 Candidatus Microbacterium pullistercoris
TCCGGTCGGATCCGCGTCTCGGATCGCGAGCCACAGCACGTCGTGCTGCGCGCGCAGGCGCCGCACGAGGCGCTCCTCGTCCGCCGTGATCGGATCCTCGCCCGTCACGATTACGAGGATCGCGCGACGCGACACGGTACGGGCGATGTCGCCGAGCAGCTGCGTGCGCGAGCTCGCGACCGCCTCGGTGGTCGCGTCTCGGATCGTGCGCAGCGCGTGCTCGATCGCGCCCTCGGACCGTCGCCCGGGGATCCGCCTCGTGCCGTTCGCGTCGCCGTAGACGACCGAGACCGCGTCGCCGTGGCGCAGGGCGAGCAGCGCGAGAACGCCCGTCGCGAGTACCGCCAGATCCCGCTTCGGAAGATCGTCGGGCGAAAGGGCCGCCGTGCCGCGTCCCGTGTCGACCGCGACGAGGAGGGTGTGCATGCGCCGCGCGCGGGAGCGCCGGACGAAGACCTCGCCGTGGCGCGCGGTCGCGTTCCAGTCGATGTCGCGCACGTCGTCGCCGTACTCGTACTCGCGCAGATCTTCGAAGTCGTCGCTGCGGCCGCGCTGAAGCGACGCGTAGGCACCGTCGAGCGGATCCGATGACGCCAGTCGCGTGCGCACGAACAGGCGTGATGCGACGGCCGGGAGCAGCGACGACATGAGGGTCAGGGCGTCGCGACGGCGCCGAAGATCTCGTCGATCAGGTCCTCGCTGCGCACGCCGTCGGCTTCGGCCTCGAACGTGAGCAGCACGCGGTGGCGCAGGACCACGTGTCGCAGATCCCGGACATCCTCGGGCAGCACGTGCGCGCGGCCCTTGAGCAGCGCGAGCGCGCGCGACGCCTGCAGAAAGCCGATCGACGCGCGAGGGCTCGCCCCGTATTTGATGTAGCGCGCACGGTCGCCGCCGAGGTACGGCTCGGGGTTCCGCGTGACGTATGCCAACCCGACGATATAGTTGCGAATCGCCTCGCTGACGTGGACCCGCGCCGCGGTGCGCTGCAGCAGCTCGACGTCGGCGAGGCTCGCGGCGGCCTCGACGTGACGGTCGGGATCTAGGGCGCCCGAGTCGATGCGGGTGAGGACTTCGGCCTCTTCCTGGGGGCTGGGATACGTGACGATCTCCTTCAAGAGGAACCGGTCGAGCTGCGCCTCGGGGAGCTCGTAGGTGCCCTCCTGCTCGATCGGGTTCTGCGTCGCGATGACGAGGAACGGACGCGGCAGGCGGTGTGCCTCACCGCCGATCGTCGTCTGGCGCTCCTGCATCGACTCCAGCATCGCCGACTGCGTCTTGGCGCTGGAGCGGTTGATCTCGTCCAGCAGGACGACGTTCGCGTGCACCGGGCCGAGCACCGTGCGGAACGCGCCGGTCGTCGCGTCGTAGATCTGCGTGCCGGTGATGTCGCTCGGCATGAGGTCCGGCGTGCACTGGATGCGGCGGAACGACCCCTGCACGGTGTCGGCCAGGGTGGCCGCGGCGGTCGTCTTCGCCAGACCCGGCACGGATTCGAGCAGGATGTGCCCGCCGGCGATGAGCGCGATGAGCAAGCTCGTGCGCAGTCTGTCTTGGCCCACCATCTTCGCCGCGTAGGCCGTGGAGATGCGGTCGATGATGTCGCGCGCGGGCGCGAGTCCTGCATCGTCCAGGGGCGTGGTCGCGTCGGTCATCCGGATCCTTCCGTCCTGCGTCCACGCTATCCCGCCGCGCGGCGATGCACGGACCGCGTCGGTACGATTCAGGAATGAGCGATGCGCCCGAGGATCCCATGGCCGAGCTGCTGCGCCTGCGCGCGAGCATCGACAACATCGATGCGGCGCTGACCTACATGCTTGCCGAGCGCTTCCGCTGCACGAAGCAGGTCGGCGCGCTCAAGGCCGCGCATGACCTGCCGCCGAGCGATCCCGCGCGCGAGGAGCGACAAACCGCGCGATTGCGCCAGCTCGCGCACGACGCGGACCTGGATCCGGAGTTCTCGGAGAAGTGGTTCAACTTCGTCGTCGCGGAGGTCATCCAGCACCACAAGCGCGCCCGCGACGAGTAGCGCGCCGGAGACTTGAGGAATTGCGTTCGGTTGCGGTTCAGACCACGGTGCGGCGCAGCGTGAGGTAGGAACCGACCCCGAGCGCCGCCGTGACGATCAGTCCGTAGACCGCGAACAGACCGGGGCCGGTCGTCGCGAACCACGTCACCACGTCCGGCCACAGCTCGAGGCGCGTGACGATGAACACCGCGAGGATCAGCAGCAGCGACAGCCCGATGATGACGGCGGTCAGCATCAGCGGGCCCCAGCGCTTGAAGACCGTGGCGAACCAGAACCCTGCCACGAACGCGAACAGCGTGAACATGAAAAACGCCAGCCAGGCCTGCGCCCAGCCGTCGGCGAAGAACCAGGGCAGGTGGGCGATGTAGCCGATGCCGCCATAGCCGTTCGTCAGCTGTTCGATTCCTGCGATGATGAGGAAGACCGTCGCGAGACCGGCCGCGCTGATGGCGGCGGCGGCGATCGTGCCGATGTAGAACTCGCGGCGCGTGACACTCATCGCCTGCGAGAACGGCAGCGAGAGCGTGAGCGCCTGAATCCCTACCGTGAGGAACACCCACATCGGCGCCTGGGCGCCACCGCCGTAGAGCGGCTCATCAATCGGAATGATCAGATAGATCAGCAGCGAGCAGATGATCGCGCCCGCGAGCACGAGCAGCGGAACCCAGATGAACGTCTGCGTGTTGATGAACTGCAGCCGGATCACGCTGAGGATCCGGCTTCCCGTCTGACGCTCACGCGTCGCGAGGGAAGAGAGGGGGTGTGCCGTGGTCATCGCAGGGCTCCTTCCTGCTGGTCGGCCTCGGAGGCCATGTCGTTGAGGTTGTGCGAGTCACCTGCGGAAGCATGTTGCGTGCGGCGCACGATGAGCTGCTGAAGCGACACGGGCGCGAGCTCGAGACCTGCTTCCGCGACGGCAGACGCCTCCGTCGGGGAGAGCTTCCCGAGGAACGTCACAGACGTCACGCGGCCGAGACTCTCGCGGTGCAGGACTTCGCGGCCCGTCACGAAGCGCTCGACGATCTCGGCGTCGCCGACGATGTTCGTCGCCTTCTCGCGGGCGTCTTCGGCCGACTCGTCCATGATGATCCGCCCCTTGTCGATCACGAGCACGCGTTCGATGAGGTTCGCGATCTCGTCGATGAGGTGGCTCGAAAGCAGGATCGTGCGCGGATGCTCCGCGTAGTCGGCGAGCAGGCGGTCATAGAAGATCTGACGCGCGACGGCGTCGAGGCCGAGGTACGGCTCGTCGAAGAACGTGATCTCTGCCCGCGCCGCGAGCCCGATGATCACGCCCACTGCAGAAAGCTGTCCGCGCGAGAGCTTCTTGATCGTCTGCTTCACGGGCACCTGGAACTCGGTGATCAGCTCATCGCAGAGCTCCTGGCTCCAGTTCGGGAAGAACAGCCGCGCGGTGCGGAACGCGTGCGTCGGCGTCGCGTCGTCGGGGTACTTCTGGCTCTCGCGGACGAAGCAGACCCGTCGCAGGACACGCGCGTTCTCGTACGGATCCTCGCCGAAGACCTTCACGGATCCGCTCGTGGCGAAGTTCTGCGCCGTGAGGATCGACATGGCGGTCGTCTTGCCGGCGCCGTTGCGGCCGAGGAAGCCGTAAATCGCGTCGCGCTCGATGTCGAAGCTGACGTTGTCGAGCGCCGTGGCCTCCTTGTACTTCTTCGTCAGGTCGCGGACCTGAATCACGGGGTCCATCTGGTTCTCCTTGAACGGGCGGCGCGTGCCGCTGGTCACGATGTCTGGGGCGTCGCGTGCTCGTGAATGAGCTGTGCGATGTCGTCGGGGCCGAGGCCGAGTTTGCGGGCCTCGGCGATCAGGGGGGCGATGTAGCTGTCGGCGAAGGCGGCCTTGCGTTCGGCGAGGACGCGCTCGCGGGCCCCCGGCGAGACGAACATGCCGATGCCCCGACGCTTGTAGAGGATTCCCTTTTCGGCGAGCATGTTCACTCCTTTCGCCGCGGTCGCGGGATTGATGCGTGAGAAGGCGGCGATCTCGTTGGTCGACGGTGCCTTCTCGTCCTCGGGGAGGGTCCCGTCGACGATCTGGTCCTCGACGAGATCAGCGATCTGCATGAAGAGAGGCCTGCCCTCGTCCATCGCGCCCTCCCGGGGTTGCTTGGTTAGTTACTCGACTAATGAACCATATGACCTCAGGATGTGTCAAGCACCTCGCCGATCCTCCGTGCGCACCCGCCTCGCGTCGTAGGCTGTGCACATGGACGCCCTGTTCGGCTTTCTCGGCAGTTACTGGTGGCTCGCTCTCGTCTTCGGCGGCGCCATCGCGAGCGGGTTCAGCGCGCTCGGGAGTTGGTGGTCGAAGCAGTCGAAGCAGCGCCACAAACAGCGACTCGAGGTCATGCGCGCCAAGGCCGAGATCGCGCAGGCGAACCAGTCCATGGATCCCGAGGCGATCGCCCAGGCGGATGCGGCCAGTCGCGCGGACCGTCTCGAACGCCTCATGGCAACGCACGACGACGTCTCGCGTCGCTGGCTCGACTACGAGCTCGACGCGGCGAAGCTCATCGCCTTCCCGACGATGAGCGACGGCAGGGACCGGCACACCGCCGCGTTCCTCCGGGCGAAGAAGGTCGCCGACGGGCTGCGCCCGGAATCCGCGCACGCGCGCGTCGACGCTGAAGCCTACGCGGAGTATCGCGACGCCGTGCACGACTACGAGGTTGCTTTCGACGTCGCCGAGCAGGAGGCCCGGCGCGTGCGGGATACCGGTTTCAGTGAGGCGGAGCGACAGCGGCTGACGCGCGCGCAGCACATGCTCAACGTCGCGGTGGACACCTCGGCGACCGCGGCGGAGCGGCAGACCGCGTATCGACGCATCCGCGAGGAACTCGACGGTCTCCTCGTGCTCTCGGACGCGGCCGAGAGCGAACTCAAGCGCCGCGTCGCGGGCGAACTCAGCGCCTGACAGTCGGCGCGCGGGCAATGCGCCGCCCGCACCTCTGCTGGGCGGGGGTTCCTCGTGCGCGGCCTCCCCACGCGTGAGGGTCGCCAGAGTTTGCAGCCGCGGCTTGCCGCAGGCTGCAAACTCTGGCGACCCATCGGTGCCCGGCCCTGTGGGTCGCCACACATTGCAGCGGGGGAGCGCACGAACGTGCAATGTCTGGCGACCCATTCGTGTTTCGTCCGTGGATCCGGGCGCCCCGCTGGTGACCCGCACGCCGTAGTGTGGAGGAAATGACCGAGACTCCCGAGACCGCCGACCTCATCGGCGCGCGCAAGATCCGAGAGCGCGCGACGCCGCTCGCCACCTTGGACGAAGCCTTTCAGCGGTACCGCACGCCGTTCGCGAACCAGCAGCTCATCCGCCGCATCGTCGAGAACACGGACGCGGCGGATCTCGTGGGCTACGGCTCGCACTTCCGTGTGAATCGCCGCGGCGGCGGGCCGGCACTCGAGGTGCACGTGGGGTACACGACAGGCTTCCGCTCCGAGGAGGATGCGATTCGGCGAGCGGGCGACGTCGAGCGTTGGCCGAGCCGCCGGTTCCACGGGGCGTGGGGCGTCACGCACCCCGAGGATCGCGTCCGCACGCCGACGCGTACGGCCCCGCGCCGACCCGCGCGCCCGTCGGCGCCCGAGAAGCCCGAGCCGATCTGCATGACCTGCTTCATGGTGCTGCCCTCGACGGGCATCTGCGCGACCTGCGACGCGTGAGGCGCACGACGTAACCGCGGAGATAAGCCCGATCCGCGGATCCGGAAGCGCGTTCGCGTCCGCGGTTACGAGAGATCTCCGCGGTTACCCGCCCGCGGGAGGGTGCGACCGGCGTAAGTCCGTGATGCCGCGGCGTCAGCCGAAGAGGGTCAGCAGGACCGTGGATCCGCCGCCGGCAATGATGAGTGAGACGACGACGACCCACGCGACCGCGCGGATCCGCCGGTTGCGGCGTTCGAGGCGATTGTCGCCGTCGTCGTCGGCGAACTCGAGCTCGGGAGGAATGGAACTCACACGGCCTCCGCGACCGTCTCGCCGAAGTGCGCCGGCAGCGTCGCCGCCGACAACGCGCGCAGCTCGGCCACCGGATAGGTGAACACGTCCTGCACCTCGAGATCGGGCTGGGTGTCGGTCACGCCGATACGCAGCACGGGATAGCCGCGCCCCTCGCACAGGCCGCGGAACTTCACGTCCTCCTCGCGGGGCACGGTCACGATGACGCGGCCCGTCGACTCGGAGAACAGCGCGCTGGTGAGGTCGACGCCGTCGCGATCCATCAGCTCGGAGAGCCACACGCGCGCGCCGACACCGAATCGCATCGCGCCCTCGGCGACGGCGATTGCGAGGCCGCCCTCCGACAGGTCGTGCGCGCTCGAGATGAGCCACTCGTCCCGCGCCGCCCGCAGCAGCTCGGCCAGGCGCTTCTCGCCGTCGAGGTCGACAGCGGGCGGCCGTCCGCCGAGGTGGCCGTGGACGACGTCGCTCCACGCGGATCCGTCGAGTTCGTCGGCCGTCGTGCCGAGGAGGTAGATGTTCTCGCCCGCGTCCTGCCAACCGCTCGGGATGCGGCGCGAGACGTCGTCGATGATGCCGAGCACGCCGACCACCGGCGTGGGATGGATCGGGACATCGCCCGTCTGGTTGTAGAACGACACGTTGCCGCCCGTCACCGGAACCGAAAGCGCCTGGCACGCGTCCGCAAGACCGTCGACGGCCTGCGAGAACTGCCACATGACCTCGGGGTTCTCGGGGCTGCCAAAGTTGAGGCAGTCGGTGACGGCCGCGGGAACGGCTCCCGTCACCGCGACGTTGCGGTACGCCTCGGCGAGCGCGAGCTGGGCGCCAGCGTACGGATCCAGCTGGCAGTAGCGGCCGTTGGCATCGGTCGCGATCGCGAAGCCGAGGCCGGACTCCTCGTCTACGCGGATCATGCCGGCGTCGTCGGGGAACGACAGCGCCGTGTTGCCGAGCACGTAGTAGTCGTACTGGTTGGTGATCCAGCTCGTGTCGGCGATGTTCGGGCTCGCGATCAGCTGCGCGAACTGCTCCTTCAGCTCCTCCGGCTTCGTGACGCGGGGGAGGCGCGTCGTCGAATCGGCCTGCAGCGCATCGATCCACGACGGGTAGGCGACCGGCCGGTCGTAAACGGGGCCATCGACCGCGACGGTCGTGGGGTCGACGTCGACGATCGTCTCGCCGTCCCAGGTGATGATGAGGCGTCCGTCGCCGGTGACGTCGCCGAGGACGCTCGTCTCGACCTCCCACTTGCCGGTGACCTCGAGGAACTTCTCGAGCTTCTCGGGAGCGACGATCGCCATCATGCGCTCCTGCGACTCGCTCATGAGGATCTCCTCGGGCGTGAGCGAGGGGTCGCGCAGCAGCACCTCGGTGAGCTCGACGTTCATGCCGGATCCGCCGTTCGCGGCGAGCTCGCTCGTCGCGCACGAGATGCCCGCGGCGCCGAGATCCTGGATCGCCTCGACGAGTTCGCCCGCGTAGAGCTCGAGACAGCACTCGATGAGCACTTTCTCGGCGAACGGGTCGCCGACCTGCACGGCCGGCCGCTTGGTCGGCCCGCCGTCGCTGAACGAGTCGGACGCGAGGATCGAGGCGCCGCCGATGCCGTCGCCGCCCGTGCGCGCGCCGAAGAGCACGACCTTGTTGCCGGCGCCGGTCGCGTTGGCGAGGCGGATGTCCTCATGACGCATCACGCCGACGGCCAGCGCATTGACGAGGGGGTTCTTCTGGTAGCAGGAGTCGAAGACGGTCTCGCCGCCGATGTTCGGCAGGCCGAGGCTGTTGCCGTAGGACGAGATGCCCGCCGTGACGCCGTGCACCACCCGCGCCGTGTCGGGGTCGTCGATCGCACCGAAGCGCAGCTGATCCATCACGGCAACCGGACGCGCGCCCATCGAGATGATGTCGCGCACGATGCCGCCGACGCCGGTGGCCGCGCCCTGGAACGGCTCGATGTACGACGGGTGGTTGTGGCTCTCGACCTTGAAGGTGACAGCCCAGCCCTCGCCGACGTCGACGACGCCGGCGTTCTGCCCCATGCCCACCATCAGGCGCTCGGTCATCTCTTCGGTGACCTTCTCACCGAAGCGGCGCAGGTACTTCTTGCTCGACTTGTACGAGCAGTGCTCGCTCCACATCACCGAGTACATCGCCAGCTCGCCGGAGGTGGGGCGGCGCCCCAGCAGCTCGCGGATCTGCGCGTACTCGTCGGCCTTGAGGCCCAGCATCTCGTAGGGCTGGTCGCGCTCCGGCGTGGCAGCGGCATTCGAGACGGTGTCAGCGACGGGCGAAGTGGTCACGCGGAGGCTCCAGGAGTCAGGCGGTGCGGGATGAGCCCAGTCTAGGCGCGCGGGATGACAGTGGGATCACGTCGCCGTTTCACCCGTCCCGCTGCACGGCCCGCCACGCGAGGTGCTTTACGAGCGTCATGACGGCGTAAGCGGCACCGCCGATGGTCGCGGCCGCGAGCGCGCTGGGCACCAGCAGTGAAGCGATCGCCATCGCCGCGAGCGCGACCACGGCGCGGGCCGCACGCAGGCTGCGCACGAGGTGTCGCATTCGTCGCCGTGCCACCGATGCGCGCGGATCCGGCGTGCGTTCTCCGCCCGCGCCTGTGATCCACCGCTCGATCTCGGTCAGGACCTCCGCGCGGTTATCGAAGTAGAGCATGTGGTCGAGCAACGACGCCGACTGGGTGATCGTGGCGACGCGCCGCGGCGGTCCGAGCATGGCGAACGGGTGCGAGACGCCGTCGAATCGCGCGCACAGGTCGATGCCGGGAATCGCAGGATCCAGCAGGTGCCGAATGTCGCGCACGATGGGCGCCAGCAGGCGCGCGTAGACGAGCACGGTCACGGCGACCACGGGGATCGCGATCAGCACGAGGAACAACTGCGGCGAGAGGGCGAGGGCTTCAACAGCCGCGACGATTCCCGCGCCGGCCGCCGCGACGTGATCGGGGGCCGCGCCCGGATCCGTCGCCGCGCGGACGAGGAGCGCGAGCCCGCGCACGACCGCCGCGGTCAGCTCGATCGCGCCGAGCAGCAGGGTGCGCATGATGACGAGCGCGGCCGCGACATAGGCGATCATCGCGCCGACGAGGGCGGCGAACGATGTCCACGGGATGCCGCGGGATGCGCGGAGCGGAATGAGGAGCGCCTGACCGTTGCCCATGGTCACGAGGGTCGTCGTCGCCGGCTCCAGCACGTGGCACGCGTTCGTCGCGATGGCGCCGCCCTGCGAATGCCCGATCAGCACGGTGTGCCGTGCCCGGGTCGCGACCACGCGAGACGTCACACGCGCGATCACCTTCTCGCGCGTCTCCGGATCGCTCGTCCAACCGAGTGCGTCGGTCGCGAGGATCCGTGCCCGGGGAACGAGCGCGACCGCGAGGGTGAGCGGCACGGCGAGCGCGATCGTGAGCGCGCCGAGCAGCAGGATCCACGTCATCGCGCGCAGCGCGCGCCACACGTAGCGCGGCAGTCCGGCGACGGATGGCGCGCTCAACAGCACCTGACCGTTCACGAGCAGGTGGACGGCGCACAGCACGAACAGTGCGCGCAGGAACCACCACGCGGCGCGCCATCGCGACGGGGTGCGGATCTCGTCGAACCACGTGATCGGATCCACGACGAGGCTCCTGTCGCCGTCGTCGACGAGGTGCACGTGGCCGATCGCGAAGCCGTCGCACGTCGTCGGGCATGAATCGCGACGCCAGCTCGCACGTTCGAGATGCCTGGCGACGCGGCGCACTGAGTCCTCCGCGAACTCTTTGTGGTCGCGCACGCCGATGCCGTGCACGACCGGTGCATAGACATCGAGCACGTCGCTACACGACGCCCGCGGCGGGCTCCCACTTCGGCGCGGGCCGCTGCCAGGCCCGCAGCTTCTCGAGCAGGTCCTGCGGCTCGCGCGACACGATGAGCCCGTTGCGGAAGTGCTCCCGAACGAAGCCCTGGTCCGCGAGCCGGTCGATCATCTCGAGCAGCGGATCCCAGAAGCCGCCGACGTCGTACAGCGCGATCGGCTTGTCGTGGATCCCGAGCTGCTGCCACGTCCACGCTTCGAAGAACTCCTCGAGCGTGCCGATGCCGCCGGGGAGCATCACGAACGCGTCGCTGAGATCAGCCATGCGCTGCTTGCGCTCGTGCATGTCGGCGACGATCTCGAGTCGCGTGAGGTCCGGGTGCGCCATCTCCTTGTCGACGAGCGCCTCGGGCAGCACGCCGACGACCTCGCCGCCCGCGTCGCGCCCCGCCGTCGCGACCGCGCCCATGAGGCCCACGTTGCCGCCGCCGTAGACGAGCCCGATCCCCGCCTCCGCGAACGCGGTGCCGACCGCGACGGCGGCGTCGGCGAATGCGGGTTCCGCTCCGGGGCTGGATCCGGTGAACACGGTGACACAGGAGATCTCGCGCATGCTTCCAGGGTATGCGGCTGCGACAGAGCGAGCCGGCGCAGCCGCGCGCAGGGGGCGAAAAGGACCTCGATAGACTTCCGCGTATGGGGGAGCGCGGGGTGGAGGACTTGAGCGCCGCCCTTCGCGCGGCGAACATGAGGGCCGCGTCTCGCGCAGCATCCGCGCTCGTCGACGCGGGGCGCGCCGACGACGCGCTCGATGTCCTCGCGAGGCATGCTGCCGACAGCTCGGCGGCCTTGGAGCTCCTGGTCGAGACGCTGGACTCATCGGGCGTCGTACACCGGTTCGCCGGATCCATGTTGCTTGACCGCGACGCGATCGACGATGTCGCGCAGGATGCGCTGATCTCGATCGTCGGCTCCATCGGCTCGTATCGGCGCGGAAGCAGGTTCACGAGCTGGGTGCACCCGATCGTCAGGCGGCGCGTCGCCGACCACCTCCGCCGCCAGCGCGACACATCGACGATCGACGAGAACCTGCTCCCGGCGGCCCGGATGAGTTCGCTGATCGCGACGCGAGTGACGGTGCGACAGGCCCTCGCAGACCTGCCCGAGCTCTATCGCATCCCTGTCACCCTCCGCGACATCGAGGGGATGTCGTACGCCGAGATCGCGGCGCACCTCGAGCGCAGCGTCGGCACGGTGAAATCGCAGGTGAGTCGCGGACGCGCGCTGATCGCCGGAACCCTTCGGGAACTCGACGGGGCGGAGGTGGATCCGTGAACTGGCGGCTGTCCCACTACCGCGTCGAAGACCCGATCGGCATCGGATCCTTCGCCACCGTGTACCGCGCCGTCGACGAACGGCTCGACGACACGGTCGCGATCAAGATCCTCGCCGAAAACCACAGCCTGAATCCCGAGATCCGCGAACGGTTCATCGCGGAGGGACGTTCGCTGCGGCGGGTAGGCGGCGCGCACGTCGCGGCGATCCACGACATCGGCGAGTCCGCGGAGCAGCAGCCCTACCTCGTGCTCGAGTACGCCGACCGGCGGTCGCTCGATGATCGGGTCGCGTGGCTGCGCGACCAGGGCTGGCGCGCGTCGCCCGCCGATCTGCTCGCCGTCGCGCGTCCATTGGCGGCGGGTGTCGAGGCGGTCCACCGCGCACGCCTCGTGCACCGCGACCTCAGCCCCCGGAACCTGCTGCTCGCCTCGGGCGCGCACAGCTCGCCTGGCGACGAGGGCACGAGCGGATCGTCCCTCGTCCGCGACGACGAGCGGCTGCTGCTCGCCGACCTCGGAATGTGCAAGGACCTCGCGCTGAACTCCGGCCTGACGGTGGCGGGTGGGACGTCCGGATTCCGGCCGCCCGAACAGGACGCCGTCGGCGTCGTCAATACGCAGGCCGACATCTGGGCGATGTCGGCGCTGCTGACGTGGCTTGCCGAGGGCGCGGCGATCCCGCCCGAGCTCAGGCGCGTCCTCAGCAGAGGCATGTCGGTCCGGCCTGAACGCCGTCAACTCGGCGCTCAGGCATGGCTCCGCGAGGTCGAGGCGGCCCTCGCGCCGCCGGCACCCACGGCGCCGGTTGACTCCGCGCCGGCGGCACCGCCGGATCCTCCTCGCCCGACCCGGGCATGGCGGTCGCGCGCTGCCGCGATCGGTGCCGTCCTGCTCGCTCTCGCGGGCGCCCTCACACTGGGTCTGTGGCTCGGCGACGAACCCGCGCCCCCCGCAGCGGTGGCCGGAGCGTCGATCAGCATCTCGGGTCCGTCCGAGATCGACGTCGGCGAAGAGGCGATTTTCACTGCGACGGTCGACGGCGTGACGTCATGGTCGTGGTCGCTGCCGACCCAGAGATTCGTCACCGACTCGGCGGAGGTCACGATGGTCGCGACGAGCCCGGGCACGGGGGAGGTCGTGCTGCGTTCGCGCACTTCCGACGGGGTGGAACTCGAGGCGCGTCACATCGTCCGCGTCGTGGAATGAGAATTCTTCCGATCTCATGCAACCAATCGGTGCCGGTCCGCGACATACAGGCGAACCATCCACGCCTCTGAAGGAGAGACTCATGACACACACGGCGAAGCGCGCGATGCTGGCTCGCGGCGGAATCGGTATCGCGGCACTGTCGATGCTCGTGCTGGCGGGCTGCGGGACCGAAACGCAGACCGCCGGGTTCGCTGACAGCGAGGAACCCGCGCAGACGACCGAGGGACCCACCCAGGCGAGCGAGGACGCTGCGCCGGCGCTGACGACTGACCCCGGGTTCGTCTACGAAGACATCTCCAAGGACGTGACGGTGACCGGCACGATCCGTCCGGAGCAGGGCGAGATCATCACCCCCAGCGGCACGCTCACGGTCAATGAAGTGCAGGAAGTGACTGCCGTCGCCGCCGAGGAGGTCGGACTCGATCCCGCCCCCGGTACGGACGGTGAGGCGGCCGAGTACGGCGCGGCCCAGGGTGAGGCCTTTCGCATCGTTGACGTGACGTACACACCCCACTCGGAAGCGCCCGGCGACGATGTCGCCACGAGTGACCTCTCTCTCGTGGCGGGAGGCGCGCAGCAGCACCTCTCTGCGCTGGAGGATCAGCAGGACCACCGGATCCTGGTCTCCGCTCCCGACGACGGATCCACACGACTCGTGGTCTCCTCCGAAGGCCACGACCAGTACGTCGACGTGCTCACCGGCGAACGCGTCGACGACGAGGTCGCGGCCGCCTACTACCTGCCGACCGCGCGCCAGGAACTCCACCACACGTTCGCGATCGATGACGACGCCTTCCCGACCAAGACCCACAGCTCGCCGGCGGAGGACGTGACGATCGACTACTCGTTCCAGATCGTCACGGCGACGCTGACGGCGTGGACCGCCGACGACGGTTGGGCGTCTCCCGGCCAGGCGTGGCTCGAGGTCGACTGGAACTACGAGGTGACGGCCGAGCACCCGGTGATTCCTGGCAGCATCGAGAAGCTCGATGCGGCGCTCGCGATCGATGTCGACGGCGAGGTCACGGAGGAGACCATCCACGTCGAGGACGAGACGCGGGACGCGAAGGGCGACCAGACGGCCTCCCTCGCGGTGCCGGTCGACACGACCGAGGTCGGTCTCAGCGTCAGCGGCGACATCGAGGTCGGGATGCTCTACGGCAGCGGACTCGAGATGGCCGGCGAGAAGGCGGCGGAATTCTCCGGCGACGAGCTGACGGTGTCGTTCGCGGCCCGATGATCGTGTCCGGCGGCGGAGCGGCGCCCGGATCCGGTGTCGGCTCTCAGGCGAGAGGCGCACAATGGCGACGATGCTTGAATTCACGCCTCGCTCTGCCGCCTCCCATCACGCACAGGATGAGCCCGTCGTCGCCACGGGCCGCCACGTTCTCGACAACCCCGCCTGGTCCGCGCTGACCGGTCCTCATGCCGCATTCGCCGAGGGCAACGACCTCGTCAAGCATTATCCGCAGGACATCTCGGCGTTCGGCGGCGTCGCGTCGTGGGACGACCCGGACGTCTGGGACGCGATCATCGACGTGTACGGGCACGGCGCAGAGGTGTTCGCCTCGCATGCCGAGCCGGAGCTGCCGGACGGGTGGGAGTACCTGCGTCGCGGCCTCGGCGTGCAGCTGGTGCCGACCGAGCGTCTCGAGACGAGGCCCCACCCCGAGGCGGTCGAGCTCGGCGCCGACGACGTCGACGACATGCTCGCGATCGTGGAGCGCAACAAGCCCGGTCCCTTCCTGCCGCGCACGCACGAGCTCGGGCGCTACGTCGGGATCCGGCGTGACGGACGCCTCGTCGCCATGGCGGGCGAGCGCCTGCGCGCCGACGGGTGGACCGAGATCAGCGCGGTGTCGGTGGACGAATCGGCGCGTCGGCAAGGTCTCGCCTCCGCCCTCACGCTCGACATCGCCCACGCGATCCGCGCGCGCGGCGACGAGGCCTTCCTGCACGCATCGGGCACGAACACCGCAGCCGTCTCGGCGTATGAGAAGCTCGGCTTCGTGCTGCGGCGGCGGGTGCCGTTCCTCCGGATCCGCACACCGTAGGGCGGTCGCGTCGTTCGCGCATCGGCGGGACCTTTTTCCTCTATCAGGAAGACTTATGCATCAAAGATGCATAAGTGGGATAGCGTGAAGGCACACCCATCACCTGCGACGAGGGAGTGCCGATGCTGCTCGAACGAGACCTGATCCAATCCACGGGGTTCCGCAACGTCTATGAGGGTGGGCGCGCGACGGGATTCCAATTCCGCGTGCGCATTCCCTCGTATCGCGGGATGGCCGCTTCGCTCATCGACGGCATCGGGGTGCGGATCCCCGGTCTCGTCGACGTCGCGCCCGATGTTCCCCTCTGGACGCTCGGCGGCCGCACGATGACCCTCGCCGAGGTCCAGGCGAGCGAGGGATACCGCTGGTCGCTCGAGGACGGCGCGCTCGTGACGGTGCCGCTCGACGGTGGGCTCCCCCAGGGCGTGCACGAGCTCTCGGTGGAGATCCGCTTGCGGATGTCCTACATCCCGATCGAGCACCAGCCCACGCTCGCGCGCGAGACGAAGCACGTCACGCTCGCGCCCGAGGGCGATGGCGGCCCCTTCAAGTACGGCGTCTCGCTGTACAGCTTCATGCACGACTACGGCACCGTGCTCGACCTCGAGACGTCGCTTCGGCACGTCGCAGACGTCGGCGCGACGGGCGTCGAGATTCTCGGCGAGGCGCACGTCGCCGGGTATCCGAACCCGACGACCGCCTGGATCGACGAGTGGTTCCGGCTGCTGGAGAAGTACGCCCTCGAGCCGACGAACTACGGATCCTGGATCGACACGCGACTGCACCCGGACCAGGACATGACGGCAGAGCAGGGCGCGGCCGCGCTGCAACGAGACCTGAAGCTCGCGAAGCAGTTCGGCTTCCGATTCGTGCGCCCGAAGATCGGCGTCGTCTCCAGCGACCTCGTCCCTCACCCGATCTGGACGGAATCCGTCGAGCGCTCCCTCGACCTCGCCCACGAACTCGACGTGGTGATCTGCCCCGAGATCCACTCGCCGACGCCCATCAAGCACCCCGTCGTCGACGACTACATCTCGCTCATCGAACGCACCGGCACGAAGCACTTTGGTCTGCTGATCGACACCGGCATCTTCCAGGATCGTCCCATCCCGCTGCGCACCGGAGAGACCCGCGAGACCCGCCCCGCGTTCCTCGACGGCATCGGGGTCGACCCCGCCGATTTCGCCGACGTCGCGAAGTACACGGTCTTCGTGCAGGCGAAGTTCCACGACATCGACGAGAACCTCGTCGATCAGCAGATCCCGTGGGAACCCGTGCTGCGCGCCATGAAGGACGCGGGCTACACGGGGTATCTCTCGAGCGAGTACGAGGGGGAACGCGATCCGTGGCGCTCGATCGAACAGGTGCGCCGTCAGCACTCCCTCATCCGCCGCATCGCCTCGTCGCTGTAAGGAGCACCCCATGCCCAACGGACTCATCGCACACGACAGTCTGCGGGCCCACCCCGCCGGCGCCGCCCTCCGTCTCCAGGTGCCCTGGTACCGCAGCCTGTGGCTGTCGTCCGTCACGTCGATCACGCTGTCGATCGACGGTGTCGAGGTCGCGCAGGAGAAGCTGACCTTCGAACTCGACGGCACAAGCTACGCGCTGTCGGAGCTGCCCGCCCAGAGCGAGACGCTCTGGTATCTCGAGTCGCACCCGCTCCTTGTCGTCGCGCTCGACGAGCCGGTGGTCGTCGGCGACCAGCGCGACGTCGTGATCCACGGCGAACTGCGCCTGCCGTACATGCAGATTGCGGCGGGCGAGAACGGCGGGCCCGGCATGTACGTGCCGAACATCGTCCACCAGGAGGAGCGTCTCACGGCGACGGATCGCGACGCGCCTGCGCCCGAGCTCGCCCGCGTGACGGATCCGCGGCCGCCCGCCGAGGATGATCCGTTTCCGCTCGGCCTGACGCTCTACTCGGCGAGCGCGGAGTTCCGTGCCGGCTGGTTCGACTTCGATCAGCTGCTCGATCGCGTCGCGGATCTCGGCATCGGGCCCGGCATCGAGATCGTCGCCTCGCAGATGCTCCCCGAGTATCCGCGCGTCACCGACGAGTTCGAGCGGCGCTGGCGGTCGGCGTTCGACCGCCACGGCTTCGTCGCGAGCTCGTTTGGCGCGAACCTCGACATGGGCAGACGCCGCGACCGCGACATGACGCCGGACGAAGAGTACGACTTCACTCGGACGCTCTTCGCCAGTGCCGCGCGGCTCGACTTCCCGCTCATCCGCATCCAGAGCGCGAAGCCCGAGCTGCTGCGCCGCCTCCTCCCGCTCGCCGAGAAGCTCGGCGTGAAGCTCGCCTACGAGATCCACGCGCCCATGGGGCCGAACTCTCCCGAGATCGTGCGTGTCCGCGAGGTGTACGACCAGCTCGACTCGCCCCTGCTCGGCTTCGTCGCGGACTTCTCCTCGACGATGCGCCGGATGTCGCCCACGCTGCTGCGTGCGGTCGAACGCGCGGGGCTCGATTCCGAGGCTCTGGACCGCCTGCAGTCGATCTGGGTGACCGATCAGTCGATGCGCGAGCGCCAGGACGAGTTCATCCGATACCTGCGCGGACGCGACTTCGATCCGGGGCGGCTGGGATCCTTCGCTCACCTCGCGTTCAACATGCACGGGCACGTCGACCCCGCCGAGTGGGCCGACATCATGCCGCAGATCATGCACGTGCACGCAAAGTTCTACGACATCGACGAGTCGGGCGCAGAGCCCGCGATCGACTACCCGGAGCTTGTGCGGGTGTTCGTCGAGGGCGGGTACCGCGGATTCTGGTCGAGCGAATGGGAGGGGCACGCGTTCGCCGAGCTGGGCGAGGTGGATCCGCTCGTGCTCGTGCGCCGCCAGCACGACCTGATCCGGGCGAGCGCCGCCGCTCTACGGGCGCACGTCTAGCTGGACCAAATGGGGTCGAACCCCACTTATGTCATACATCCGCAACGGTTATGTGTGTTTCTCGCATAACTTTGCGACAATCGAGTTATCGCGGGGCACGCCCACCCTGGGGCACCCGGATCGCGATCAGACGAAGACGTCGAAAGGGCACAACATGTCAACGCAGAACTCCCGCCGCACGCGCATGGTCAGTACCGTCGCGGTCGCAGCGATGGGCACGCTGGTGCTCGCGAGCTGTTCCGGGTCCGACGAGGGAGGCGACACTGCGGGCTTCTCGATGACGTACGCGACGTCGAACAACCTCGAGAGCCCCTATGAGACGCTCGCGAATGAGTACATGGAGACGCACGACGTCGACATCGAACTCAACCCGCAGCCGAACGACAACTATGCGCAGTCGCTTCGCACTCAGTTGCAGGGCGGCAATGCCGCAGACATCATCCAGACCGCTCCGGGGAGCGGACAGGGCCAGAGCCTGATCGAGCTGTCCGATGCCGGGTTCCTCACGAAGCTCGGCTCCGGTGCCGAGGCGCTCGTTCCCGAGGGCAGCGAGGATCTCTTCGGCGCCGACGGCGTGTACGGCGTCCCGATGGACTACACGATCGTCGCCACTGCGTTCAACGAGACGGCGGCAGCTGAGAACGACGTGACCTTCCCCGCGGACACTGACGAGCTGCTCGCGACGTGCGCCGATCTCGGCGGCGCACCGGTCTCTGCCTTCGCTCTCGCCGGGGCGGCGGCGCCGAACACGGGAATGATGGCGCTGTCCATCTCCGCCACGAAGGTCTTCGCCGAGGATCCCGCCTGGAACCAGAAGCGCATCGACGGTGAGGTCACCTTCGCCGAGAGCGAGGGGTGGCACGACACGCTCGAGCTGATCGTGGAGATGAACGAAGCGGACTGCTTCCAGCCCGGCGCGGCCGGCGCCGGCTTCGAGGCGATCACCAACGGGCTCGCGGCGAAGTCGTCGCTGACCGCCTTCGTCCCCAGCGGCGCGGTTCACGAGATCATGAGCGGGCCGGCCGAGGGTCAGGAGCTCACGCTCCAGCCCTTCCCGTCGGCCGGCGCGGAGGACTTCATCCTCGCGAGTTCGAACTATTCGCTCTCGCTCAACGCGGCTGCCGGTGACGCGGCGTCTGAAGCGGCGCAGGACTTCCTCGCGTGGGTCGCTGAGCCTGAGCAGTCTCAGACGTTCGCAGACATCGCAGGTGTCCTTCCCGCAAGCGGATACGCCGAGCTCGATCTGAGCGGGACGGCGTACGCCCCCGTTGCCGACGCGTTGCAGGCCGATCGATTCGCGCCGCTGCCCAACTCGCAGTGGGTGAACCAGTCGGTCTACGACGAGCTCGGCTCCGGCGTGCAGGGCCTGCTGACCGGACAGAGCACCGTTGACGACGTGCTCGCCGCGATGGATCAGGCCTGGGACAACTGACCCGCACCGCGATACACCGCGACGAGAGAGGGGAACGGCGATGACCACGTCAGCAACTGAGATCGTCACGGTGCCACGCCGACGGCGCGGACGGGGCCCTGCGGGAACCCGTCCGCGCTCGGGCGGCCTGCTGAGCTTCGGCCACTGGTGGTGGGCGCTCCCGGGCATCGTGCTCGTCTTCGGCGTCCACTACGCCGCCAACGCGGTCGGCGGGTTCTTCGCGTTCACCGACTGGTCGGGCATCGGCTCGTTCAACATGATCGGGTTCGACAACTTCGTCAGGATCTTCCGCGATCCGTCGAAGATCCTCGCGCTCGGCAACAGCCTTTTCCTCGCCTTCGGATCCGTGATCGCATCGAACGTCCTCGCGCTCGCGCTCGCCGTCGGCCTCAACCGAATCCTCAAGACCCGCTACGTGCTGCGCACGCTCTTCTTCATGCCGACGGTGCTGAGCCCGCTCGCCGTGTCGTACATCTGGAAGTTCATCTACGAGTTCGACGGTCCCCTGAACGGCTTCCTCGCCATGATCGGACTGGACGGACTCGTGCGCCCGTGGCTGGCGGATCCGTC
>DWXU01000143.1:0-13402 GCA_019119065.1 Candidatus Microbacterium pullistercoris
GCGCGTCCCAGGGCGCATACGCCACGCCGCTCGCTCCGCAGCCCGCGCAGGCGCCGTCCGCTGGCGAACAGGCTCACATCGAGGGCATGTACGCCGCCCCGTCCGCGGGAACGCCGCAGACGGGCCGCATGTCGTACGAAGACACGATCGTCAAGACGGCGGTCTTGTTCGCGATCATGCTCGCTGTCGGCGCGGTGAGCTGGTTCATCACGCTCGGCGGCAACTTCTCCCCGATCGAAGCGCTGCGCACCGGCGACGTCAACCTGATCCCCGCGATCGCCGGCGCCATCGGCACGCTCGTCATCACCCTCGTCTACGCCTTCGGGATGCGCAACAAGATCGCTCCCGCCGGCCTCGCCGTGGCCTACGCCGTGGCGGAGGGGCTCTTCGTCGGCGGCATCTCGGCGTTCTTCGAGATGATCTGGCCGGGCATCGTCATGCAGGCCGCCCTCGCGTCGATCGCCGTCATCGGCACCACGCTCGCCCTCTTCGCCAGCGGCAAGATCCGCGCGTCGGCGAAGATGACGAAGATCGTGCTGATCGCGCTCGTCGGCTACGCCGTGTTCTCCCTGCTCAACGTCGGGCTGATGATGTTCGGCGTACTCCCCGAGGGGATGGCGTTCGGGCTGCGTTCGATGGAGATCGCCGGTATCCCGCTCGGCCTCATCCTCGGCGTGGTCGTCGTGCTGATGGGCGCGTACATGCTCGTGCTCGACTTCGACGCCGTGCAGCGCGGCGTGCGCAACGGCGCCCCCGCGAAGCTCGCGTGGACGGCGGCATTCGGCATCATGGCGACCGTCGTGTTCATCTACATCGAGATCCTGCGGATGCTCGCGATCATGCGCGGCGACTGAGTCTCACCGCCGAAAAGGCCCGCTCCTCGGAGCGGGCCTTTTTCGCGCGCCACGCATCTCGGAAGCATGCGCCTGCCAATCCGTGACACAATTTATACAAGAAGTCTTGTCGACCTCGTGGAGGCCTCGTAGCGTCGTCGCATGGTCACTCTCGACACGCTGCGGGTCATCTACCATCCTGACCGCCGCCGCATCACCGACTACCTCGCCACAACAGACGCCGCGCGCGTTGGCGACATCGCCCGCGCGCTCAATCTGCAGGTGGGCAGCGTCAGCCACCATCTGCGGATGCTCGAGCGCGAGGGCATGGTCGCCCGCGCCACCGACCTCGAGGTCGACGGCCGAACGAGCTGGTGGCGCGCCGTGAAACGCTCGATCAGCTGGTCGGTCGACGACTTCGTGGGCGACGGATCCGGGCAGGCGCTCGCCCGCGACATGGAGCGGGCGAACATCCAGTATCAGGTCGATCGGCTCGCCGAATGGAAGCGCGTCTCGCCGAACGCCTCCGAGGCCTGGCGCCGCGCCGCGTTCAGCCTCGACAACACCGGCCGCGCGACGCCAGACGAGCTTGGCCGACTCGCGGACGCCCTCGCCGAGACGGTCCGCGCCTGGAGCGAGAGTATCGACACGTCCGACGGCCAGGAGCGGAAAGCTGTACGCGTCTTCATGCACGCCTTTCCGATGCCGTCATGACCGCCGTCGCTCCCGCGTTCCGCCGCGACCGCGTCGTCCACGGCTGGATCGCTCTCAAGGGAATCTCCGACGCAGGTGACGCGGCGTGGATGATCGCGCTCGCGTGGTCGGCCGTGAACATCGCTTCCCCCACCGTCGCCGGGCTCATCGTCACCGCGGGAACCGTGCCGCGAGCACTCACGCTTCTGGTCGGTGGTGTGCTCGCCGACCGGTTCGATCCACGGCGGCTGATGATCGCGACGACGGCCGTGCGTATCCTCGTGCTCCTCGGTGCGCTCGTGGCGCTGACCTCGGTCGGCGAGACGCTCGCAGTCCTCTTCACTGTCGCGATCGCGTTCGGCATGTGCGATGCGCTGTTCGAGCCGTCGAGCGCTTCGCTCACGCGCCAACTCGTCCGTGAGGACGACTTCGCGGCTCTCGCGGGCGTCGGGCAGACCGTGTCTCGTCTCGGCGGAATGCTGGGTGCTGCCGCAGGCGGCGCGCTCGTGGCGTGGGGCGGACTCGCCGCCGCCGCAGCCGCGAACGCCGTGACGTACACCGCGGTGTTGGCCTACCTCATCGCCGTGCTCCGGGTGCGCTTCCCCCGCGCTCCTGCGCCGCCGCAGAGGATGCTGGGCGCCGTCGCGAGCGGCTTCGGATACCTGCGCCGCAACGGCCTCGCCCGGAGCCTCGTGCTGTCGCTCCTCGGCCTCAACCTCTGCGTCTCCCCCGCGATGAGTATCGGCCTCGCCCTGCTCGTGAAGCAGATGGGAACCGGGCCCACAGCGCTCGGCGCCCTGCAGACCACATTCGGCATCGGTGCGATGGCGGGCGCGCTCGTGTTCGTCCGGTTCAGGCCCGCGCGCCCCGCGCTCGTCGGCTTCGTGCTGCTCGTCGTCCAGGGCCTCGCCGTCGCCTCCTTCGCGTTCGGGATCGTGCCGGTCGCGTTCGCGACCTGTGTCGTGATCGGGCTGACCGCCGGCGGCGCTTCGACGATCCTCGGCGCCCTGTTCATGCGCACGATCGCCGCCGACGGGATCGGTCGCGTCGCCTCGATACAGCGGCTCGGCGACGACGGGCTCATGCCCGCCGCGACGGCCGCGTTCGGTGCGATCGCCGCGATCTCCCTGCCCGTGACATTCCTGCTGTTCGGCAGCGCGATGTCCGCCTACATGGCGACGACCGCACTGCGCTGGCGACGCCGGTGACGCGGCTTCCTACGGCATCTGCCGCAGCTTCGTCCGCTGGAGCTTTCCCGTGGTGGTGTGTGGCAGGGCATCGATGAAGCGCACGTCCCGCGGATATTTGTATGCCGCCATGCGCTCACGCGACCACATCACGATGTCCTCTTCCGTGACCTGCGCGCCGTCCCGCACGACGACGAACGCCCGGACGCTCTCGCCTCGTTTCGGGTCAGCGAACCCGACGACGGCAGCCTGCACGACGTCGTCATGTCGGACGAGCATCCCTTCGACCTCTTCTGGGAAGACCGAGTAGCCCGAGCTCTTGATCATCTCCTTGCTGCGTCCATCGAAGTGGAGATATCCCTCGTTGTCGACGCGTCCGAGATCACCCGTGTGATACCAGCCGTTGATCAGCACTTCTGCGGTCGCTTCCGGCCGGCCGCGGTACCCGAGGAAGACGCTCGGCGAGCGCACCAGGATCTCGCCGACCTCACCTGCGGGGAGATCCCTCGAGGAGTCCTCGCGATCGACGATCCGCAGTTCCGTCTCGAACGTCGGTTTACCGTGTGCTCCATACCGGACCGCCTCCGGTGGCATCAGCGTGTCTCCCGTATGAGTCTCGCTCATGCCGTATGCCCATTCGAAGAACGGGACGCCGGCGACGTCCTGCCAGCGATCCGACAGCTCTCGGGTGATCTGCCTCCCGAAGCTCGTGCCCAGCGTGAGGCGCACGTCGTGCAGCGACGCGGGCAGATCCGCGTTCGCTTCCAGCAACTCCAGCGCGATCGGTGGGGTCAGGTACAGCACGGTGGTCCGCGTACGCGCGACGTCCTTCACCATGATGTCAGCATCGAACCGCGCCTCGAGAACGATCGTGGCCCCCACCATCAGCGGGGAGGTCAGACCGACGACCATTCCTGCGATGTGGAAGATCGGCATCACCGAGCAGAAGACGTCATCCTGTGAGAAGCCGTACGTGCCGACGAGGCACGCTGTCTTGAACTCGGCATTGCGGTACGACAGCATCGCACCTTTCGGCTTGCCGGTGGTGCCGGAGGTGTAGATGACGAGACTCGGATCATTCACCATGTCGATCTCGACGGGCGCGGGCTCTGGACGATGTCCCGCCACGATGTCAGCGAAGCGCACGGTCTCTGCCGCGCCGCTGTCGCGGACCACCGCGGCGGACGCATCGACCGGGATCGTCGTCGGGTCCGTCACGACGTCTGAGAAACTCGCGCACACAACGGTGTGGACATCGCTCTTCTCGACGTGGCGAAACACCTCGACGAGTTCGTCGAAAGTGATGAGGACTGTGGCCCCGAGATCCTGCAGCTGGTAGCCCAGCTCCCATTCCTTGAACATCGGGTTACACGGTCCGACGACCGCACCCAGCCGCTGAATCGCGAGGAAGGAGACGATGAACTGCGGCGAGTTCTGCATGAACAGCGCGACGGTGTCCCCCTTTCCGATTCCGCGTTCCGCGAGGTAGGCGGCGAGCTGGATCGCCTGGTGCTCGAGCGTTGCGTAGCTGATCGCGGTGTCGCCGAAGATGATCGCATCATGATCGGGCCGCTCCCGCGCGTGCTCAGCGACATACGCGTGAATCGGTTGGTCGCGCGTCGGCGCAGTGCCTGGACCGAATGCCGTTGCTGTCATCCGCTCATCTCCCCTCGAACCGTGGCTCGCGCTTCTCGGCGAACGCGAGCTTCCCCTCGGCGAAATCATGCGTCAGCGCGCTCGCGGCCGTGGCGTCGATCTGAAGGTCGAACGCTTCCCGCACCGAAAGATTCTCTCCCGCGCGCATTGCCGACTTCATCAACCCGATCGCGCTTGTGGCCGACGCGGCAAGCGACTGCGCAAGGTTCCTCGCGGCTTCCTGGACTTCCTCTGCGGGGGCAAGCTGCGCGATCAGGCCGAGAGAGTCCGCCGTCGCCGCGTCCATCATGCCGCCGGTGGCGAGCATCCGCATGGCCACGTGCCATGAGGTGCGCCGCGCCAGCATCGTGGTGCCAGAGGCGATCCCCCGCAGAACGAACGGCAGCCCGAACCGCGCGGCATCGTCTGCGACGATGAGGTCGCTCGCGAGGGCGATCTCGAGACCGGCGCCCAGCGCGTACCGTTGCACGGCGCATACGACGGGTTTGTCCAACTCCACGATCTTGTTCACGATCCGCGGATATCCGTCCGCATAACGCGTGCGCAGGTCGTCGGGCTCCGGGTGTGAGGCCGTACCCATGTCGACGAGGTCATCCCCCGCGCAGAACGCCTTGCCCTCGCCGCGCACGAGCACGGCGCGCACGGACGGGTCCGACGACGCTTCGTCCAGTGCGTCGCAGATCGTGGCGATCATAGAGTTCTCGAGCGCGTTGAGTGCTTCGGGGCGCGTCAGCACGATCTCGAGGACGCCTCCCGCACGGGTGAGCGTGATCCTGTCGGTCATCTCTTCTCCTCAGAGTGCAACTGCTGTTCCAGCTCAGCTCGTATCTCGGGTGGCACGGGGGCCGGACGGCCGTCCGGCCCCACGTGCACATAGGTCGCGTTTCCGGTCACACAGACCTCGCCGTCCTGGAGAATGCGCTCGGCGAGCGTCACCGACGTCCTCCCGATCCGCTCGACGCGGCACTCGATCGTCGCCGTCGACCCATACCGCAGCTCACGCTCGAACACCACGGTGTACGCCTTGACGATCATCGACCAGTCGTCGAGAGTGCCGTCTGCCATGAACAGGCGAAACAGTTCGTTGCGGCCCGCTTCGAACCACACGGGCGGGACCGTGTTGTTGATGTGGCCGACGACGTCCGTCTCGCTGATGCGCGGCTCGATCCGTGTGACGTACACGACTACCTCACGTCTTCCGCTGCCGGCTGCTGCTCGACGTACTCGCGCTGGTGGGCGATGTCGACACGCTGGAGTTCGGCCCTGGTCGGCGGTTTGCCGGTCCAGGTGCCGATGATGCATGCCGCGAGCGAAAGCGGCAGCGAGACCGTGATCTCCGACAACGTGGGCATCTCGAAGCCCCACAGCAGGATCAAGTACGACGCACCGCCGACGATCACCCCGAGAAGAGCACCGATCGTATTCATACGCTTCCACCAGATGCCGAGCAGCGTCGGGAAGAAGAGCGCCGATGCCAACAGGCCGACGGCTGCGGTGTAGAGGATCGTCAGCAGCTCAGGCGGGTTCAGAGACAGCACGAGAGTGAGCACGCCGAATCCGAGAACGCTCCAGCTCGTCAGCTTGCGCAGCGACGAATCCTTCATGTTCGGACGGAACTGGCCGACGAGGTCGTACGCGAAGGCACCTCCGAGTCCGAGGAGCATCGCGCTCACGGACGACATGACTGCCGCGAAGATTCCCGCGTAGGCGAGGCCGGCGACCCAGACGGGCGTCTGTTTCGCGAGGAAGACGAGGAACGTATCGTCGAAGGCCGTCAGGTCCTCCCCGCCCTCGAGGATGATCACCGCACCGACGATGAAGATCGTCGTCACGATCGAGGTGACGATGTACAGGCCGAGACCGACGGTGAGGCTCCCGCGACCCGCGCGCTCCGTCTTCGCGGCGAAGATGCGCATGATGGTGTGAGGAAGCACCGCATTCACTGTTCCCCAGATGATGAAGGCGCCGATGTACGACACGAGGGGGTATGTCTGGGCACCGCTCCAGAGCGGACGAAGCGTCGTCGCGAGGTCGTACAGCGTGGTCGGCCCGCTGTGGGCGGCAAACGCGATCCCGCCGCACATGACCACCACGGAGATCATCAGCAGCCCCTGCACGAAGTCGGTCAGCGTCACCGCCTTCATCCCACCGAAGAACGTGTAGAAGATGTACACCGCGCCGATCGCGATGACCGACCAGCCGTAGTCGAAGCCGAACAGCTGTTCGCCGAGCATGCCGCCGACCTTCATCTGCGCCACGAGGTACGCGACGAGAACGCCGATCATGATGACGGGCACGATCGTGTTCAGCACCTTGTTGTGGTAACGAACGCGGAGGAACTCGGGGACCGTGGAGATGCGCATGTTGCGCAGCACCTTCGCGAGGAAGAACGTCGCGATGAGGTATCCGAGCGCCACACCGCCGTTGTAGGCGGTGATGTACCCCCAGCCGCCGGCATACGACAGCCCGATATTGCCGAGCATCGTCCCGCCCGTGGCGAAGGCGGCGAAGATCGCGAAGCCGTTCACCCAGACGCCGACGTTGCCTTCGCCCGTGAGGTACTCGCGACTGCTCTTGTTGCCGCCGCGGCGCGCGTAGAGACCGATGCCGACGCAGAACGCGATGTAGACGATCAGGATCACGAGAGGGACCGGATTAGGCATCGTCGCGCTCCTCACCGATCGGAGCGTTGCGCGTGACGATGAGGTCGATGATCATCACGCCGAACGCGGCGAACATCAGGCCGCACAACATGTAGTTGATCAGCGCGGTGCCGCCGATCACGGTGTTGTACGCCCACGGATTGAGCGTGGCGACAGTCATGATCAGCATGACGATGGTCGCCCAGAGCCGGAATCGCGAGACGCGGAAGAACCCCCGCGTCGCTTCCGGACGGGTATCGATGCTCATGTGGTTGACTCCTTATTCCTGGTGACGCACTTCGCCGTCGAAGTGCGGCTGACGACGCGCGACGAACGCATCCATGCCCTCGTCGCGGTCGGCAGTCTCGAACAGCACGGCCTGGGCGAGCAGCTCGACCTGGAGGCCCGCGCTCATGCTGGTGTCTTGGGCGGCGGCGATGGCGGCCTTCGCGAGGCGAAGAGCGCGGGGCCCCTTGCTGCGCATCTCCTGCGCGAGCCGATTGGCCTCGGTCATCAGTTCATCCGGTTCGTGGATCGACGCGACGATGCCGAGTGCGTAGGCACGATCGGCGCCGAGGTGCGCGCCGGTGAGGATGAGGTGCGAGGCAACGGAGCTCCCCGCGATCCGGGTCAGCATCTGTGTGCCGCCAGCGCCCGGGATGATGCCGAGACCGGTCTCGGGGAATGCGAACGTCGCTCGCGGGACGGAGAGACGCACGTCGCACGCGAGCGCCAATTCGAATCCCCCGCCGAACGCGAGCCCGTTGACGGCGGCGATCGTCGGCAGCGTCGACTCGCGCAGCGCCGATACAGCATGCTGCATCCCGCGCCGCGTCATCTCGATCCCGCTCTTGGAACGCAGCTCCGGTATGTCGGCGCCTGCCGCGAACGCGCGGTCCCCGGCGCCGGTGATGATCACGACGTCGACGCTCGATGACGCCTCCCATTCGCGGATCCGGGCGGCGATCAACTCGGTCACTTTGCCCGTGAGTGCGTTGAGCGCTTCCGGTCGATCAAGCGTGATCGTGCCGACACCATCGGCGATCTCCGCCGCCAGGCCGCTCATGACGCACCGTATTCGTAGAAGCCCCGGCCCGACTTGCGTCCGAGCCTGCCCGCGTCCTCGAGATCGAGAAGTGTCCTCGACGGCCCGCGCGACGGATCCCCCGTCGCGCGGGCCTCGAGCCTCTTGATGGCGACGTTGACATCGATGCCCGTCATGTCCAGCAGCGCGAACGGCCCCACCGGGTGCCCGAGTCCGTTCGTCACGGCACGATCGATGTCTTCGACCGTCGCCACGCCGGCCTCGAGAAGAGCGATGGCCTCGTCGAAGATCGCGGCGACGATGCGGTTCGCGATGAAGCCGAAGATCTCCTTACGGACCACGACGGGCGTCTTGTCCATGCGATTGGCGAGGTCGACGACCGCGTCGACTGTGGCCGGCGAGGTGTGTTCGCCGCCGACGACCTCGACGAGCTTCATCACGAGCGCGGGATTGAAGAAGTGCATGTTGCACACGCGCTCGGGGTTCGCGAGATCCGCGAGCTTGCTCGAGACGATGCTCGAGCTGTTGGTGGCGAGGATCGTGTCCGCGCGCGTGACACGTGCGAGCCGCTGGAACAGCTCGCGCTTCGCGTCGAGATCTTCGATGATCGCCTCGATGACGATGTCCGCTTCGCCCGCGGCGGCATCGAGGTCGAGCGAGGTCTCGAGACGTGCGAAGGCGGCGTCGACCGCGTCCGCATCCAATATGCCCTTGGCGACTGCGCGGGCGCAGCGTCGCTTCAGGTACGTGATCGCGCTGTCGAGCCGAGGCTGGTCGACGTCGACCATCGTCGTGGCGCAACCGGCGAGCGCCGTCAGCATCGCGATCTGACTCCCCATCGCCCCGGCGCCGCACACCACGGCTGTTCCGATCCGTGTCATGAGTTCTCCTCTTGAATCCATCCGGCGGGCCCGGCCGCCGCTACATCACGCTCGAGCGCGAGCGCGATGCCCTGTCCTCCGCCGATGCAGGCGGAGACGACGGCGCGCCCGCCGCCCTTGCGCGCGAGCTGGTCGACCGCCTTCATCACGAGTGCCGTTCCCGTGGCCGCGATCGGGTGCCCGTGCGCGATCGCGCCGCCCCAGGCGTTCACGCGCCCGACGTCGATGCCGAGCTCCTGCGTGCAGGCGATCACCTGCACCGCGAACGCCTCGTTGATCTCGATCACATCGACCTCGTCGAGTGGCCAGCCCGTACGCGCAAGCAGTCGGCGGATCGCCGGCACGGGACCCGTTCCCATCACATTGGGATCCACGCCCGACACCGCTCCGTCGACGACCCACGCGGCCGGCCGGGCGTGACGGCGCTGCGCCTCCTCCTCGCTGACCACGACGACCGCGGCCGCCCCGTCGTTGATACCGGAGGCGTTGCCGGCGGTGACGGTGCCGTCCGCTGCGAACACGGGACGAAGCTCTGTCAGTGCCTGTTCGGTCGTCAGCGGGCGAGGATGTTCGTCGGCGTCGACCCTGCCACGCACGGTCTCGATCGAGATGACGCCATCAACCCAGCCGTTGACGCGGGCGGTCTCATAGCGAGCCTGGCTGGTCGCCGCGAATGCGTCCTGGGCGCCGCGACCGATACCGAACCGTTCAGCGAGGTTCTCGGCGGTGATCCCCATCCCCGGATCCCCGACCGCGTCGCTCGAAAGCCGGCGGCGCAGGAACTGCGGTGGGGTCATCGGCGAGGCGCGGAGCGAGCGCTCGAGCTGAAAGGGTTCGCGCGTCATCGACTCGGCCCCGCCCGCGACGACGATGGTCGCTGATCCCCCTGTCACCGCCTGCGCTGCCAGCCACACAGCGTCGATTCCCGACCCGCATTGACGGTCGATGGAACGCGCCGGCACCGTCTGCGGCAGCCCCGCCTGCAGCCACGCGACACGAGCGAGGTTTCCGTCAGGCGCGAGCGTCGAGCCGAGGACGACATCGTCGACCTCGTGTGGCTCGAGCGCCGCACGCGTGACCGCTGCTGCGAGGGCGGCCGCGCCGAGCTCACGTGCCTCGAGCCCGGCGAGCGCACCCCCGCGACGCCCGATGGGCGTGCGGGCGCCGGAGATGATCGCTGCGCGCATCATCGTCCTCCTTCGAAGCGGATCAGCTGACGAAGCGCCTCGCCCGAGGCGAGCGCGTCCATGCCCTCGTTGATCTCGTCCAGCGAGATGACATCGCTCACGAGTTCGTCCACGGGCAGCCGTCCCTCGCGCCACAGCGCGACGAACTTCGGGATGTCTCGGTGCGGGATCGCCGATCCCAGGTAGCTGCCGACGATCGTGCGCGCCTGCGCAACGAGGTCGAGAGGGCTGAGGCGAGCCTCGGCCTCTGGAGCCGGCAGTCCGACGGTCACCGTCGTGCCCCCGGCGGCGGTGAGTTCGACCGCCGTCTCGAACGCCCGCGGATTGCCAGCCGCCTCGATCACAGTCGTACCTCGCACACCGGCTGCTTTCGCCTCGTCGGGACCGTGCACCTCCGCCGCACCGACGCGGAGCGCGAGCTCGCGCTTGTGCGCGACGCTGTCGACTCCGATGACGCGATGCCCTCGCGCCCGCGCAACGATCACGGCGGCCATCCCGACCCCGCCGAGCCCGACGACGACGATCGTCGACCCGCTGGGGGCGGACGCCGCATTGAGCACCGCGCCGCCTCCCGTGAGCACGGCGCACCCGAGCAGAGCGGCGACGTCCGGCGGAACATCCTGGTCGACCCGCACCACGGAACGCGCATCGACGACCGCGTGCGTCGCGAACCCCGAGACGCCCAGATGATGGTGCACCTCGGCTCCGTCGCGACTGAGCCGCCGTCCGCCGCCGAGAAGCTCACCCGCCTGGTTCGCTCGGGATCCGCGCTCGCAGGGCAGTCGCCCCTCCGTTTCGCACGCGGCACAGGCGCCGCAGCGCGGCAGGAACGTCATGACGACGCGGTCGCCCACGGAGAATCCTGCTGTGACCCCTCCCACGTCGGCGACGATGCCTGCAGCCTCGTGTCCGAGGAGCAACGGCGTCGGGCGCCTGCGACCGCCGTCGACGACGGAGAGATCCGAATGGCAGATGCACGCCGCTTCCATTCGCACGAGGAGCTCGCCCGTCTCGGGAGCGGCGAGCATGACCTCGTCGACCGAGATCGGGCGCGACGCGGAGAACGGTCGTGCGGCGTCGCAACGCTCCAACACGGCACCGCGTATTGCCAGTGGGTAGGTGATCGACATCGACTCTGGGCTCCTCTTCGAGTGCGTGGCTCCGTCAGTCAACCGGGCTCGGGCGACAATAGGTATGTTGGACAGAACACAATGTGCAAGAAATGATGTGCCTTGATGCCAATGTCTTCCGTGCCGCTCACTCGCGCGCTCGAACGTGTCCTCGAGGCGCCGGACGAGCCGGTCGACGCGAGCGCGTCGCTGCCCCCGGATGCCGCGCTGCTCATCACGCAACTGCAGGCGACGCTGGCGAAGGGTCGCCGACAGGAGCAGACCTCACGCCTGCTCCTCGATACGGCGTCCGCGATCACCGAGGCTCACGACATCGATGAGATCCTGCAGCGCGTCTGTGCGCGTACACGCGCGCTGCTCGTGGCGGACATGGCCTACGTCAGCCTCAATGACACCGCGACGGGCGACACCTACATCCGCACGACCGACGGCATCGTCACGGACGCGTATCGCAACATCCGGATGCCATTCGGCACGGGAATCCTTGGCCAGGCGGCGAGCGGATCCACCTACGCGATGTCGAACGACTACGCCAACGACGACTCGTTTCCGCATCTCCCGCACATCGACGCGGCGGTCGAACAAGAGGGCGTCATCTCGATCCTCGGCACGATCCTCACGACGGCCGATGGCCCGATCGGCGCCCTCATGATCGCCGATCGTTCGACGCGCGTGTACTCGTCCGACATCATCGCGCTCCTGCAGCAGATCGCCGCTCTCGCCGCAGTCGCGCTTCAGCGAGCCGCGTACGTCGACTCGCTTACCGAGGCCCTCGCCGAGCGGGATCGAGCTCGCGAGGTCGCGAATTCTCGGCTGCTCGCCGTTGAGAGAATGCAAGGCTTCGACAGCGACCTCCTTGAGCTCCTGCGCAACGACAGACCACTGTCCACACTCACGGACGTCCTGTCGGCGCACCTGCAGGCGGACGTCACTCTGCTGCGGGCCGCCGAGCTCGATGGCGTGCACCGCGCAGTGCGCCGCACGCCCTGGATCCACGAGTGCGACGGCGACGCCACCACCCTGATGCACGCGATCGCGGGGCGGCGCGTCCTCGGCGCCATAGAGGTTCGTCGTGCCCTCGATGATGATGATGCGCGCCTCCTCGAACGAGGCGCGGGCGTCCTGAGCGCCATGCTGTTGCAGGACGAACGTCGCCACGAGGCCGATCGCAAGTTGCAGGACCAGCTCGTCGGCGGAATCACGAGAGCCGACCAGGCCGCGTGGCCCGCTCTGTCTCGACGCCTCGCGCCATTCGGGCTCTTCGAGGGAAGCAGAGTGCACGTACTCTCCGCACGAGGGCCGGGAAGCCCGGAGGTGTTCACAGGGCTGCGCCCCCTCGTCGAATCGCGTGGCGGCGTCATCGGCGACGTCGACGGCACCCTGTATGTGATCAGCGCCGACGTGGGGCCGGATGATGCATCGCGTCTGCTCGATACGCTGGACGTCCGCGCGGCGATCGCAGGGACGGCGACGACGTTCGCACGCGCTGACCTCGCTCACGCGATGACGACGACAGCGCGCACCGTGCGAGCGATGCGCGCCCTCGGCGAGACGGGATTCGCTGATCCCACGCGTCATCTCGGGATCGCGGGGCTCGCGCTTTCGCACTTGCCCGATGCCACGGCTTCTCGTCTCGCGCAGACGGCACTCGCACCACTCCTCTCGTACGACGAGCGGCGCGGCACTGACCTCGTCACGACGTCACGCACGCTGCTCGACCACGACCTCGATGCCACACGATCGGCCGCGGCCCTTTTTCTCCATCCGAACACGGTGCGCCAGAGGATGCGGCGCATCGATGACCTCCTCGGACCGTCGTGGAGGCACGGGTCCCGCCGGAGTGAACTGCACATCGCCCTGCGCATCTGGCATGGCTCGTTGCTCGCCGAGCGCTCCGCCAGCGCGCCCTCATGACACGAATGCACCTTCTCGTGAAGAAGGTGCATGCGCGTCATGTGGAGTACCGCTCGGGCGTCACTCCCATTCGATCGTCGCGGGTGGCTTCGAGGTGACGTCCAGGGTGACGCGGTTGATCTCGGCGACCTCGTTCGTGATGCGGTTCGAGATGCGCGCCAGCACGTCGTACGGCAGCCGCGTCCAGTCGGCGGTCATCGCGTCCTCGCTCGAGACGGGACGCAGCACGACGGG
>DWXU01000144.1:0-2739 GCA_019119065.1 Candidatus Microbacterium pullistercoris
CATGAGAGAGATTGTCCCTTGCGAAAAAGCACAGCTGAACGCGACAGATCGCGATTCCGGCGTATGCCGATTCTGGGCGCCCTCGGCACGGCCGGCGCGCTCGTCCTGAGCGCCATCGCCCCGACCATGGCGTACGCCGCGCCCGCTGCCCCCGCCGCCGTTGTGGCGACCGCATCGAACGGCGAGGTCGCACCGGCCGACCTCGACATCTGCCTCGACGGCTTCGACACCTGCTTCTTCGATGAGGCCGCGGCCGTCCCGGTGTGGGAGCTCGCGCGGACGGGTATCGAGTTCTCGGGTGGCGGATTCGCCCCGGGAGCGACGGTCACCGCGTCGATCGGCTCGACGACCGTCAGCGAGATGACGGCTGACGAGAACGGTTCGGTCGAGGGCTACCTCATCGCTGAGGTCGCGCCCGGCGAGCACACGGTCACGCTGAGCGCCGACGGCGAGAGCGTCTCCGACACGTTCGCGGCGGTCGACGACGGCGAATGGTGGGCCGACCACGACGCCGAACCGTACTCGTCGGCGAGCCGCTCCGTTGTCACGGTCTCGGAACTGGCCGAAGAGCCCGTCGAGTTCTTCGTCTCGGATTATCCGTACATGACACCGGTCGACGTCTACATCGGCGGTGAGTTCATCGAGACCGTGCAGCACGCGTACCACTTCACGTACGAGGTCTCTGGGGCGTACGAGCCGGGAGAACTCGTGGTGGAGTTCCAGCACCCGACGGCCACTCTCAGCGATGTCATCACTGTCGTTCCCGACGAGCGGGGGGCCTGGCCGCACGCTGGTGACTACGTCGGCACGTCGCTGCAGACGCACTCGGGCGGCATAGAACTCGACGTCGACGACGAGGGCTACGAGCCCGAGCACCGAACGCGAGCGTTCAGCTTCTCGATCGACGAGAATGGCGCCCTCGTCGACATCGCCGGCGAGTTCTGGTGGGTCTGCATCGGCGTCGAGGGTTACATCGACTCCGACTCCCACGACTTCGCCTATGACGCGGATCTGCTGACGGCAGAGCTGACCGTCGACCAGCCATTCGAGATCAACACCGGTGACGAAGCGGTCTTCGACTACCAGTTCAACGGTGTCGTACGCTCCGACGGCACCGCTTCCGGCACGATCTATGCGGGCATGGGAGCATGCGGCTACAGCCAGCTCGACTGGACCGCGGAGCTCGACGGTGAGGTGCCGCAGCCGGAGCCGGAGCCCGAGCCCCAGCCGGAACCCGAGCCGGAGCCCCAGCCGGAGCCCCAGCCGGAGCCCGAGCCGGAGCCCCAGCCGGAACCCGAGCCGGAGCCGCAGCCGGAGCCTGAGCCGCAGCCGCAGCCGGAGCCGGAGCCCGCTCCTGAGACGATTCCGGGTGATGTTCCCTCCGAGGACGACCTTGACCCGGCGCTCGAGGGTGCGATCACTGCGCCGACACAGGTCGTCGCGGGCGAGACGATCTCCGTGGTGATCGACAGCGTCGACGCTGGCACCGAGGTCGGGGTCTGGCTGTTCTCCACGCCGACGTCGCTCGGCACGCACGTTGTCGACAGCGATGCCCTTGTCCAGGTCACCGTCCCGGCGGACGCCGCCGAAGGAGCGCACCGCATTGCGGCGTGGTCTGCCGACGGCCTGATTGGCTGGGCCTCGCTCGAGGTCGTCGCCGAGGCGAGCGGCCCGGAGGACGAGGATGACTCGCTCGCGCCGACCGGATCCGACATGGGCCTCACCCTCGCCGCCGGAGGAACCCTCCTCCTCGGTGTCGGTGCGCTCGTGATGCTGCTGCGCCGCCAGACGGTTCAGTAACCAACAGCACGACACGAGGGGTCCCGCAGTCGCCAGGCTGCTGGGCCCCTCGTTGCGCCCGTGCCCACCCTTTCTCGCCGGAGGACTCACTGATGAAGACCCGCATACGATCCTTCGCCGGCCTCTCTCTCGCCGGACTCCTGCTGCTCACCGCCTGCGGGGGCATGGACGAGGCCGCAGAAGAGGCTGTCGATGACGTGCCGATCGATCCTGACGAGATCGAGGAGCTGATCGTCGAGGAAGCCGAATCGGCTGACGAGGACGAGGACGAGGAGGACGACCTCGACGACACCATCCTGCCCAGTTGCGACGAGATCCGCTCGCTTATCGGAATGGACGAACTGGTCAACGCGCCCGGCGACGACGAGGAGGATCGCTACGAGAATCCGACGGGCTTCGGCATCAACTGCGCGTGGTTCACTCCGGATACCTTCGAGAAGGCGAATCTCAAAGAGGCCTTTGCCGACCCGGGCGAAGCGCTCAGCGTGTCTCTCCTGATCGAGGAGTCGGTCCTCGACATGGAGGATGCGCGTGAATTCGGCTTTGTTGCGGAGGACCCGCGGCTCGACGACTATGGCGGCTACGTCGACATCTCGCTGATCGGCGACAGCTACGACGTCAACGCGCCGCTGTCGCTCACCTCGCCCCCCATCTACATCGGCCGATTCAGCGCATACATCGCGACGATGAACGGGCTGTTGATCGCCGAGCAGAACCAGCTCACGGAGCTCACCAACAGCTGGGCGATCGATCAGGCGATCGCGATCTATGACTCGCTCTGAACGGCCCCGTACGGCCTGAGGCTCGGCGGCGCGCCTACGGCAGGGCGACGCTGGCGCGCGCCGCGACGGCCCCAAAGCGCTCTGCCAGCGCGTCACGAATCGCATGCGGCTCGCAGAACGTGGCGAACGCGGTCATCATGTCGTCGGTGATGAGGCC
>DWXU01000145.1:0-6710 GCA_019119065.1 Candidatus Microbacterium pullistercoris
GTAGTGGCGCTTCTCGGTCTGGTACTCGATGTGCGAGATCGAGATCGTGATGCCGCGCTGCTTCTCCTCGGGCGCCTTGTCGATGGTGTCGAAGGCGGACGGGTCGTTGAGGTCCGGGTACTTGTCGTGCAGGACCTTGGAGATGGCAGCCGTCAGCGTCGTCTTGCCGTGGTCGATGTGCCCGATCGTGCCGATGTTGACGTGCGGCTTGCTCCGCTCGAACTTGGCCTTAGCCACTTGGGTCCTCCTCAGGACTGTGTTGTGTCATCGCCACTGTCTCTAGTCGTGGTGGCGACATCTTGCAAGTTGTGGTGAAACTCCGGTGGGGAGTCTACTGCTCACTCACCACGGATTTTCTTGATGATCTCCTCCGCGACGTTCCGGGGAACCTCGGCGTAGGAGTCGAACTGCATCGTGTAGTTGGCACGACCCTGGGTCTTGGACCGAAGGTCACCAACGTACCCGAACATCTCGGACAGCGGGACCACGGCCTTGACGACCTTGGCGCCACTGATGTCCTCCATGGCCTGGATCTGGCCACGGCGCGAGTTCAGGTCACCGATCACGTCACCCATGTAGTCCTCAGGGGTGCGCACCTCGACCGCCATCACGGGCTCGAGCAGGACCGGGTCCGCCTTGCGGACGGCCTCCTTGAGTGCGATGGAGCCGGCGATCTTGAACGCCATCTCCGAGGAGTCGACGTCGTGGTAGGCACCGTCGATCAGGGTCGCCTTGACCCCGACCAGCGGGTAGCCGGCCAGGACACCGAGCTGCATGGCCTCCTGGATGCCCTGGTCCACGCTGGGGATGTACTCCCGCGGGATGCGGCCACCGGTGACGGCGTTGTCGAAGGAGTACAGCTCACCCTCGGCGGTGTCCATCGGCTCGAAGGTGATCTGCACCTTCGCGAACTGACCCGAACCACCGGTCTGCTTCTTGTGGGTGTAGTCGTACTTCTCCACCGGACGACGGATGGTCTCGCGGTAGGCCACCTGCGGGGCGCCGACGTTGGCCTCGACCTTGAACTCGCGCTTCATGCGGTCGACCAGGATGTCGAGGTGGAGCTCGCCCATGCCGCCGATGACGGTCTGGCCGGTCTCCTCGTCCAGGCGGACGGTGAAGGTGGGGTCCTCCTGGGCGAGCTTCTGGATCGCCGTGCCGAGCTTCTCCTGGTCACCCTTGGTCTTGGGCTCGATGGCCACGTGGATGACCGGCTCCGGGAAGGTCATTGACTCCAGGACGATCTGCTCGTTCATGTCGCACAGGGTGTCGCCCGTGGTGGTGTCCTTCAGGCCGATGACCGCGTAGATGTGCCCCGCCGACACCTTCTCGACCGGGTTCTCCTTGTTGGCGTGCATCTGGAACAGCTTGCCCAGACGCTCCTTCTTGCCCTTGGTCGCGTTCATGACCGGCTGGCCCGCCGCGATCTCACCGGAGTAGACCCGGATGTAGGTCAACGTCCCGAAGAACGGGTGGGTCGCGATCTTGAAGGCCAGCGCGGCGAAGGGCTCGTCGGTGCTCGGCTTCCGCGTGATCACGGAGTCCTCGTCACCGGGCTTGTGACCCTCGGTCGGCGGCAGGTCCACGGGGCTGGGCAGGTAGTCGACGACCGCGTCGAGCAGGGGCTGGACGCCCTTGTTCTTGAAGGCGGTGCCGCAGAAGACCGGGTTGACCTCGCTGGCCAGCGTCAGCTTGCGCACGCCGGCCTTGATCTCGTCCTCGGTCAGCTCCTCGCCACCGAGGAACTTCTCCAGCAGCTCGTCGTCGGACTCCGCGACCCTCTCCACGAGCAGGGCACGGTATTCGTCCGCCTTGGCCTGCAGGTTGGCCGGGATGTCCTCGACGTCGTAGTCCTCACCCAGGGCGGTCTCGCCGCGCCAGGTCAGGGCCTTCATGCGCACCAGGTCGATGACGCCCTCGAAGTCGGACTCCGCACCGATCGGCAGCTGCATGACCAGCGGGGTGGCGCCGAGGCGGTCCACGATGGTCTGCACCGAGAAGTAGAAGTCCGCGCCCATCTTGTCCATCTTGTTGATGAAGCACATGCGCGGGACGCCGTAGTTGTCAGCCTGGCGCCACACCGTCTCCGACTGCGGCTCCACACCCTCCTTGCCGTCAAAGACCGCGACAGCGCCGTCCAGGACGCGCAGGTTGCGCTCCACCTCGACCGTGAAGTCGACGTGGCCGGGGGTGTCGATGATGTTGACCTGGTTGTCGTCCCAGAAGCACGTCACAGCAGCGGACGTGATCGTGATGCCACGCTCCTGCTCCTGCTCCATCCAGTCCGTCGTCGCGCCACCGTCGTGCGTCTCACCGATCTTGTGGTTGACGCCCGTGTAGTACAGGATGCGCTCGGTAGTCGTGGTCTTACCGGCATCGATGTGCGCCATGATGCCAATGTTGCGGACCTTCTTGAGGTCGGTGAGCACGTCTTGTGCCACTTCGATGTCCTTACGTGAGAGATCAGATGAAACAGGAACGTCGGCTCCGGATCGCCCCGGGGACGGATCCGGAGCCGACGTCTGGCGCTGTGGTGATTACCAGCGGTAGTGCGCGAAGGCTCGGTTGGACTCCGCCATCTTGTGCGTGTCCTCGCGGCGCTTCACCGCGGCACCCAGGCCGTTGGAAGCGTCGAGGATCTCGTTCATGAGACGCTCGGTCATCGTCTTCTCGCGACGACCCTTCGCGTAGCTCACGAGCCAGCGGAGGGCGAGCGTGTTGGCACGGTGAGGCTTGACCTCGACCGGAACCTGGTACGTCGATCCACCGACGCGGCGGCTGCGAACCTCAAGCGTGGGACGCACGTTGTCGAGCGCCTTCTTGAGCGTGGCGACCGCGTCGCCGTCCGCCTTGGCTTCGACACCGGCGAGCGCACCGTAGACGATGTTCTCGGCGAGTGCCTTCTTGCCGTGGACGAGGATCTTGTTCACGAGCTGCGTCACAACGGGTGCGCCGTATACCGGGTCGTTGACGACGGGGCGCTTGGGTGCGGGACCCTTACGAGGCATCTAACTCAACCCTTCTTTGCGCCGTAGACGCTGCGCGCCTGCTTGCGGTTCTTGACGGCCTGCGTGTCGAGCGCGCCACGGACGATGCGGTAACGCACACCCGGGAGGTCCTTGACACGACCGCCGCGCACGAGCACCAGCGAGTGCTCCTGCAGGTTGTGTCCCTCGCCGGGGATGTAGGCCGTCACCTCGGTGCCGTTGCGGAGCTTCACACGAGCGACCTTGCGCATCGCCGAGTTCGGCTTCTTCGGGGTGGTGGTGTACACGCGGGTGCACACGCCGGCCTGCTGCGGGTTCGCCTTCAGAGCCGGCGAGTTCGAGGTCTTCTTCCTCGTCTGGCGGCCCTTGCGAACCAACTGCTGAATAGTTGGCACGTCTCTCCTTGATTCAAATGCTGCACGGTGACAGCAGTGCGTGATGTTTCACGTCGGACCCACCCATGCGAACGAACGCTCACATGTACTGCGATGGGTATGCCGTGGGGGTGGACCTGTTCGCAGGCCTGAACCCTGATGTGTTCGCGCGCACGCGAAAACGCATGTACGCAGACTGATCCATCATACGCGTGCGACACACCGCCCGCAAACGCGTACCTGTCACTACCCTGAGTGTATGGAGCGCTCACTCGAGACCCGCGTGAGCCAGGCCGTCGATGCCTGGCTGCGCTGGCTGCCCCGCTGGGAGCCGGCCACGCACCGCGGGCGCCGGTCGCCGTGCTCGCGCTGCTTCGGATCCCCGGTGCTCACCGCCGCGGGGATCGACACCGACACGCCGCACGGCGTGCAGCACGGCCTCTCCACGCGCATCAAGACGATCGTCGACCAGCGGGTCGCGACGTACACGGCCAACAACCTGCCGCTGCTGCAGTCGGAGCTCGACCAGCAGGCGGCGCGCAACAACGCGCGCAGCTACCGGCCGCGCGAGGATCTCGGCCCCGAGTTCGATGGCCTCCCGCTGGATCCCGAGCCCGAACCCGGCGCGCCGTTCCTGTTCACGATCGCCGACTTCGAGGCCGAGGCCGCACAGGAGACCCCGCCTCTGCCGCCGCTCTCGGAGGAGGCGAAGCAGGCGCTCAGGCGCGAGGTGCACCTCGCCGACGCGTTCGCGAATGACGTCGGACGCGAGGTGTGTCGGCTCCTCGAGACGCACCGCCAGCGCGTGCGCGCCGCGGTGAGCGAATACGTGGATCCGCAGATCGACGCGATGCTCAAGGAGCTCACCAGCTCGCTCGACGCGCCGTTCGACCCGCGCAACTTCGGCGCGTAGCATCCGCGCAGCAGACGACGAACCGTGAGACGCGCCCCAGCCCGTCGCTACTCTTCGTCCTCCCACGGCCAGCGCGGGCGCTCGGCGCGCGTGCGGCGCATCGCGACCGCCGCCCAGGCCGCCATCGCTGCGGTGAGGGCGATGACGGGCGTCACCCACCCGATGAGGACTTCGCCGACGACGCCGATCACGACGCCGATATCACCGGAGTCGATGATCGCCGTCAGCGCGAGCGTGGCGAGATGCGCGAGCGCCGCCCCGACGGCGATGGGCACGACGGACCCGTAGCTCGGCCGGTCACGTGCGACGGTGCTGCGCACGAGCAGCGCGAACGCCACGATCGCCACGGCTGCCGCGACGTAGGCGGGGATCAGGCCGACGCCCTGCGTCTCGATCACGTCGGAATCGGTCAGCAGGCTCGCGAAGCCGAGACCCGCCACGAGCAGCGCCAGGTAGCCGATGCTCGCGAGCGACGTGAGTACGGCATCCGGTAGCTGTTCCCGACTGGTCATGTCCTCATTGTCTCGTCCCGGACGCGACGAGGGCGAGGATCCGTAGATCCTCGCCCTCGTGACCGGTCAACGCCGTCAGGCGGACGCGGGACCCTTCGGCCCCTCGGACATGACTCTGTCGTACTCCGCGCGCTCCTCTTCGTTCAGCTGGGTGACGCGCGCTCCGCGACGCGACACCCACGAGCCGAACCAGATGGTGACCTCGCGAGCGATGATGAACGCGAGCAGCACCAGCGGCGAGAAGACGAGGTTGCCGAGCAGCGTGACGCCCTCGTCCGAGGTGAGGTTCCAGAACGGCGCCTCGAGGAAGTGGCCCACGATCGCGCCGACGTAGGTCAGCAGCGCGACGATGATGCCGAGCACGACCCACGACCACCAGCGCGCGCGGTTCACGAACACGCCGAGCAGCCAGAACGACAGCCAGAACGCCACGACGGTGAACCAGAACGGCGGCGTCAGCAGCACGTCGGTCACGAACGTCGCGGGGTCGGTGGTGCCCTCGCCGATGGCGGTCGTGCCCCAGCCGAGGAACGCCTCCCAGGCGAAGTTCGCAATGGCGAACAGCAGCGCGAACACGACTGCCGCCAGGAGACCGATCAGGCCGGCGGCCCCACGGTTCCCGCGCTTACGGGGCGGCTCGGGCGCCTGCACGAAGATCGGGCCGGGCGCGGCGGCAGGCGGCGGGGTCGACGTCGCGTGGGGCGTCGCGTCCGGCGCGTCCAGGGTCGCGGGCTGCTGCGGTTCGGAGGCGGAGAACGTCTGCGACGTTGCCGGCTCGAACCAGGGATCCGCGGTATCGTTCGTCGGCTCGGGCTCGCGCGCGCCAGGAGCGACGGGCGCGGCGGCGGCCGTGTCGGCCTCGAGCCGGTCGAGCTCGGCCGCGAGTGCCTCGTAGTCAGGCTCCTCGTCGGTCGTCTCGGGCGCGGTGTCCTCGCCACGACGATCGGCGCTCACCGGGCCGCCCGCGGCATCCACGCCGGAAGCGCCCTCGGCGCTGAACTCCGTCGTCTGCGGCTCCGGACCGCTGCGCGTCAGCTCGGGCTCGGCGGCCGGGGCGTCGTACGGCGCCACGTCGCTCGGTGCGACGTCACCCGCGTCGGCTGCGGATCCGGGCTCTTCCGCCGCGTGCGCGGATTCGGCCGCGGCTTCGTACAGCGGCTCGTCCTCGGTTCCGTTCGCGACCTCGGCCGCGTCGGTCACGGATCCATCGGTCGGCGCCTGCTCTGCGGCAGGCGCGTCGGCGGAGGCGGGAGCGGTGCGGTCGGCCTGCTCATCGCCGTCGTTCTTCGGGCCCTCTGCGTCAGTCATCGCAGGCACTCCTCACGGTCGCGGGGTCTCTCCCCTCCGCCGCAGGATAACGCGCGCAGAGACGCTGGCGCGTGCGCCACGCGCGGCGATCATCGGCTACCCAGCCGTGAGCGAGCGCAACCAGTCGAAGAAACCGAAGAAGAGGTCGGAGATCCACTCCCCCACGGTCGGCCAGAACGGCCAGGCCGCCCACACGAGCAGCCCCACGACCGCGAGGATCAGGATGGTCCCCACGGCTGTCGCCACCTTGCTGCGTCCACCGATCGCCATGCGGCCAGGCTATGACACCGGCCCTGCGTCCTCGCTTCACGCGAGCGCGCGTTTCGGCTCTCCGGGGCCTCCGCATCGCGCGCCACGTATCTCGGAGATCTCACGAAATGCGGGCGTTCTGCGCGGATCCGCCCGAGATACGTGAGATCTCCGAGTTTCGTGATGCGAGACGAACGCGACGGAGCCCCGTAACCGGTGGTCACGGGGCTCCGAGGCTCAATCAGTTGTGTTCACGACGTCGTCGCTCGACAACCTCAATCGGCTCGGCCAAACGAGCGAGCTCGCTTGGCTCTCGCCTCAATCAGTTGTACGTACCCGGGGTGAAGTCGTCCGTCGAGAACGCGTC
>DWXU01000017.1:0-8232 GCA_019119065.1 Candidatus Microbacterium pullistercoris
GCCGCATTCGAGGAACGAGGTGATCTTCGACGGTGAGACGCGCACATGCTCGCTCTCGAGGTCGCGCAGCGGCGCCGTCGAGGTGGGCGCGCGGAGCCCGTACCACTCGTCCGGGTCAGCTCCGGGGACGCGAGCGACCGCGAGCAGCCGCAGCTGCTCGGCGGCGTGCTGGCGATCGGCCTCCTCGGCGGCCGGCGCAGTCAGCGTGCGGCGGTGACGCGCGACGAGCCCGCGCAGGGTGAGCGGGTGGCCGTTGTCGTGGATGGGTTCCGGGTCCGGGAGGGAGCCGAGGAGGGGGCTGGGGGTCGCGTCGTCGTCATCGACCGCCGTGATGATGACGCGGCTGCGCGCCCGTGACAGCGCGCGGACGAACAATCGCACCTCGTCGTGGAGGGCCTGACGGCGGCGGTCGAGGACCGGCGGATCTGTTTCGTCTGTGTGACCGGCCCGATGCGCGAGCACGGTGTCGGCGAGGCGCCAGGTGCCGAGCATGCCGCCGCGCAGTCGCGTATTGGGCCAGACGCCGTCCTGCAGACCAGCGATCACGACGATCTCGAACTCGGTCGAGAGCGCGTTCGCGGGCGTGAGCAGTGCGACGGTCTCTCCGAGGTCGGGCGACGAGAGGGTGTCCTCCGGAACATCGCTGTCGAGGATCTCGCGGATGAAGCGCTCGGGACGGTCGTGCGGGCTGCGTTCGATCGACCGCTTCGCCGCTGCGAAGAGCGCGACGAGACCATCGAGGGCCCGCGCAGCATCGCCAGAGGAGCGTGACGTCGATGTCGCGGCATCGCGCCAATCGTCGCGCAGCCGACGACCGTTGATGCCACGCGCGCGGTCCCAGACATGCCAGAGCAGATCGTGCACGGTGGCTCCGTCGCGACGGAGGATCGGGATGTCTCTCATCGTCGTCGCGAACCGCTCGGCCGCGCGCCCTTCCGGCGTGCCGAGCGTGCCGAAGGAGACGGGGTGCGCGAATCCTTCGTAGACGAGCTCGCGTGCCGGTCGGCTGCCGCCCTGCTCGAGCTCGGCGTGACGGAGGCTGCCGCGCAGACGTCGCAGGGCGACGCCGTCGAATCCGCCGTACGGCGAACGGAGCGCGGCGACGAGCGCGTCCGGATCGCGCTCGGCGGGATCCGTGAGTCCCAGCCGGAGGATCTCCATGATCTGTCGCACGGCACGCTCGCTCCCGAGCGGTCTCGGCACGCCGGCGGCGCGCGTCGGCACGTCGCGCGCCGCGAGTTCGGATTCGAGAGCGACGAGCTGGCGCGTGTCGTGCGCGATGACGGCCATCTCGCCCCACCGGACGCCGTCGTTCAGATACGCGTCGCGCAGGCGTCGCGCGATCTGGTCGACCTCCTCCGGCGGCGACGGGGCGCGGACGACCGACACGGCGTGCCACTCGGTCGGCTCGGGCCCGGGCGCCCGGCGATGCTGGACGTGTCCGCCGACCCCGATCGCCGCGGTCATATGGCGCACGAGCCACGTCGGCTCGTCGCCCGCTCGATGTTGGTCGCGCAGCACGAGCACGTCCCCCAGGGAGGCGACAAGCTCGGAGAAGACCTCAGGGGTGATGCCGCGGAACGCGCCCGAGCCGATGTCCGGGTCGCCGGCGGCGAGTACCGCCACCCCCCGCGCTCGCAGTGCTTCGACGAGGGCCGTGCCGCCGCGCGTCAGCTCTTGGACGTCGTCGACGATCACGGCCCGCAGTTCGTCGACGCCCGGGATGTGCGCTCCGTCGCGGAGCGCCGCGGTCGCTCCCTGCAGGAGCTCCGCGGCGTCGCGCGCCTCGTCGTTCATGTTCTGGATGACCCCGGCGTATTCGTCAAGCAAGGCGACGACGGGGCGCCACGCGCCACCGCGCACGGCCCGCAGCTCGTCACGAGATGCGTCGAGCTCGACGGCGGTGTCGAGGAATGCGCGAAGCTCAGAGCGGAACTCGCGCGACCGGCGCACGGTCGGGCCGAGGTGGTCGGGCCAGGCGATCCGCGCGTCCTCGATGTCGCCTTCGATGAGGTGCGCGAGGATCCGGTCCTGCTCCGCGCCGGTCAACAGCGTCGGTCCCGCGGATCCTCGTGCGGCGGCGTCGGCGCGCATCACGTGGAACGCGAAGGAGCCCACCGAGCGCGCGAGCGGACCCGGCGTCGCGGCGCGCACGCGCTGGCCGAGACGGTCGCGCAGGCGTGTCGCGGAGGCACGTGACGGCGTGAGCACGAGGACCTGGCCGGGGGCGAACGGCGCGTCGGCGCCGTCGATGAGCCGTGCGACGCGTTCCACGAGGACGGCCGTCTTGCCGCTGCCGGGCGCGCCGATGATCGTTCCCGTCGCGTCGGGCGCGAGCGCAAGCACGGCCTGCTGGTCGGGATCCCACGTCGTCAGAGCCATGTGTCACACGCTACTGAGGAGCGGTGACATTCTTCCGTCGCCGCTCGGTGACGCGGGTGCGCGTTCGCCGTCAGCGTGCGTCGGGTCGCCGTGCGCGCGCCTGCAATAGGCTGGTGCGGAGCCCCGTTCGGGGCGGAAGTCGCTACGAAAGGCACGATCCGTGGATATCCGCATCGGCATGATCAATTCCGGCCGCGAGCTCACCTTCTCTTCCGACGAGACCGCGGACGCGATCGCGAAGAAGGTTGACAGTGCTCTCTCCGGTGACGGCAGGTCGCTGAGCCTCACCGACTCCAAGGGCGCCACCTACATCGTGCCGACCGCAGCCCTCGCGTATGTCGAGATCGGCACCGAAGAGGCCCGCCGCGTCGGCTTCGTCGCCTGAGGACGCACCACAGGACCTGAAGCGTCGCGGGGACGTACAGCGGGAAGGCGCACCGAGAGTGCGCCGCGCGAGGACAACGCCGCGATGTGCGTTCCCGCGGCGTTTCAGGCCGAGAGGCCTAAGTGGGACATGCGCTGTGAGTGCGCGGCGACCAGTGCGGTGAACACGGGCTCCACGCGTTGTTCCTCTTCGAGATCGAGGCGGGTTCGGCTGAGGCCGGCGCGCGCGACGAGGAGTGTGTCGCCGACGAGGCGGCGCGCCCACATCGACAGGAGCCCGCGCATCTCCGCGTCGTCGCGGATCGTCGCGACCAGCAGGTCGACGAGCAGGTCGCGGTCGTGCTCGACCCGCAGCACGCGCTCGACACGGCGACCCGTGTCGCCGTAGCTCGAGGCCAATGCGAGGTAGAAGTCATCGAGGATGCCGGCGGTGATGTGCACCGTGAGCATCGTCTCGCGCTGCCGCACCCCGAGGGTGCTGTGTCGAAAGTGATCGAGCGATGCCCGAAACGGCTGCATGAGCTCGGTCGGGTCCTCGTCGCGGTCGCGGATGATCTCGACGATCCCGCGGTGTTTCTCCAACGCGGCACCCGCGGCGTGCGACAGCGCTTCCTTCTCCGCGAGTTCCGGCGTGTGTCGGATTAAGCGCGTGAGCGTCTCGAAGTAGCCGAGCTGCAGATACGCGGCCTGACCGAGGAAGACGTTGACCTCCGGGGCGAGCTCCTCGAAGTCGACGCGGACAGCGTCCCCCGCCTCGCCACGCGCGCGGAGCCGCAGCTTGCGGACGGGGCGGCGACGCTTCCAGAACCAGTTGACCACAAGCTCAGCGTATCGGGGCTTCAGGAGTCGGCAGGTAAGCTGGGCTCAGCTCCGGCACCGGATCGGAGTCCCGCGCCTGTGGCTGTGATGTGAAGGGCGTGGACGTCACAACCGGCGGCCGCCGCGTCGACACGTCGCGCCGCTGAGACAGGCAGCATTCTTCATGACCGCATTCGCCGATCTCGCGATCGATCAGGACATCATCGATCAGCTCACCGAGAAGGGCATCGAAGAGGCGTTTCCCATCCAGGAGCAGACGATCCCGATCTCGCTTCCCGGGCAGGACGTCATCGGCCAGGCCAAAACGGGGACGGGCAAGACGTTCGGATTCGGCATCCCCGTCGTGCAGCGACTCGGCAAGGACCCGGAACCCGGTGTAAAGGCGCTCGTGGTCGTACCGACGCGCGAACTCGCGACCCAGGTGTACGAAGACATCGACCTCCTCACCCGCGGACGTTCGACGAGCGTCGTCGCGATCTACGGCGGCAAGGCCTACGAGGGTCAGATCGAGCAGCTCCAAGCCGGCGCGCAGATCGTCGTCGGCACGCCGGGGCGTCTCATCGACCTGGCCGGTCAGGGTCTCCTCGACCTCTCGAACGCGACCGAGGTGGTCCTCGACGAGGCCGACAAGATGCTCGACCTCGGCTTCCTCGCCGACATCGAGAAGATCTTCCAGCGCGTCGCGCAGCGGCGGCACACGCAGCTGTTCAGCGCGACGATGCCCGGCCCGATCGTGGCCCTCGCACGCCGCTTCATGTCGAACCCCATCCACATCCGTGCCTCCGACCCGGATGAGGGCCTGGCTCAGGCGAACATCCGTCACGTGATCTATCGCGCACACCAACTCGACAAGGACGAGGTCATCGGCCGCATCCTGCAGGCGAACGGCCGCGGCAAGTCCGTCATCTTCACCCGCACGAAGCGTCAGGCGCAGCGCCTCGTCGACGAGCTCGCGGATCGCGGCTTCGCGGTCGGTGGGGTGCACGGCGACATGGGCCAGGAGCAGCGCGAGCGCTCGATGGCGGCGTTCAAGGCGGGCAAGCGCGACGTCATGGTGGCGACCGACGTCGCCGCGCGCGGCATCGACGTCTCCGACGTCACGCACGTCATCAACCACACGATCCCCGACGACGAGAAGGCCTACCTGCACCGCGTCGGCCGCACCGGACGCGCGGGTCGCGAGGGGATCGCCGTGACGTTCGTCGACTGGGACGACCTGCACAAGTGGGCGCTCATCAACCGCGCGCTGGACTTCGGTCAGCCCGAGCCGATCGAGACCTATTCGACGAGCCCTCACCTCTACGCCGATCTCGACATCCCCGAGGGGACGAAGGGGCGCATCGCCAAGGCCCCGTCGAAGAAGACCGGTGAGGACAAGAAGCGCGGCGACGCAGACGAGGGACGCTCGCGTCGTCGTCGCCGTTCGTCGGACGGCGACCGCCAGCGCACGCACCAGAAGCAGGAGGGCGAGGGCACGCACGACGGATCCGGCAAGGAGCACCACGACGGCAAGCCCGCCGCCGCGCGCCGCCGTCGTCGCCGTCGCCGCTCGTCAGGACAGACGCAGCCGGGCGCGTAGTCAGAGCACCGGGTCGGTCCCGGATCCAGCCCGGAGGATGCGTTCGACCATCTCTGGACTGGTCGTGTTCTCGCCGATGACGTTGGGCTTGCCCGCGGCTCCGTGGTAATCGCTTGCGCCGGTCACGATGAGATCGCGCGCCACGGCGATCTCGCGCAGGAGAGCGACGCCGTCCGGGCGGTTCTCACGGTGGCCGAGTTCGAAGCCGTGAAGGCCCGCGTCGACAAGTCGCTCGATGGCGCGGCGCGGCAGCATGTCGCGGCCAGCCGGATGCGCGATGATCGCGACCCCGCCGGCCGCGACGATCCGCGTGACGACGTCGTGCGGTGAGGGCGCGGCGTGCCCGACGTAGTACGGACCACGGTGGTGGAGGATGCTCGCGAACGCCTCGTCGCGCCCCGGAACGATCCCGGCCGCGACGAGCGCGTCGGCGATGTGCGGACGGCCGATCGTCGCATCGCCCTCGCGCTGAGCGAGGACGGATTCCCACGTGATCGCGTAGTCGCGCGCGATGGCGTCGACGATGCTCCGTGCGCGACCGACGCGATCGTGTCGAACTCCGGACATCAGTGCGGCGAGTCCCGGCTCGTCGGGGTCGAAGAGGTATCCGAGCACATGAACGCTGCGCCAGGCGTGCTTCGTCGAGAACTCGGCACCGGGCAGCAGCGCGATGCCGCGTTCGCGGGCGGCGTGCTTCGCTTCGTCCCAGCCTGCCACGGTGTCGTGGTCGGTCAGCGCGATCGTCCCCATACCGGCGTCGGCCGCGGCGGAGACGACGTCCCGAGGCAGTTCTGTGCCGTCGGAACGCACAGAATGCAGGTGGAGATCGGCAGGGCCGGGAGCACGGGACGGCACACGAGGATCCTATGCCGATCCGCAGGTTCCGTTCGCCCGCGATGGCGGAACTTCCCAGGACGCAAACGTAGGCTCCACTCGTGTTGCGATCGCTGGGTGTCCTCGTCACCGTGCTGTTCGCGTGCGCCGCGGCCGTCGTCACGTGGCCGGGCTTCTTCCGTCTCGAGGACAAGGTCCCGTTCGCACAGATCGTCGCCGTTCGCGGTGCGACGGTCGTCGTCTTCGCCGTCCTCACGGTGCTGTTCCTCTGCTTCGCCGCGTCCCGCCGGCTCCGCGGGTTCGCCGTCTCGATGGCCGTCGTGAGCGCGGCGGCGGCGATCGCCGGCGGTGTCACACTCGGACTGCGCGGCTACGGTGCCGCGACGATGCCCGACAAGGAGGAGTCGAGCGTGCGAGTGATGACGTGGAACACGCTCGGCAACGCAACAGGAGCCGAGACGATCGCGCGCACCGCCGTCGCCATGGAGGCCGACATCGTCGCGCTGCCGGAGACCGCGAAGGGCGTCGGCGAGGAGGTCGCGGTCCTCATGCGCGACCTCGGCAGCCCCATGTGGGTGCACAGCGAGATCTACAACGAAGACGTCGAACGCGGACCCCAGGCGTGGCAGACGACGTTGCTCGTCTCCCCCGGTCTCGGCGACTACTCCGTCATCGACGCGTCCAAGGACGGCACGACGATGCTGCCGAGCGCCGTCGCGATGCCGCTGAACGACGGATCCGGGCCCATTATCGTCGCCGCGCACGCGGTCGCACCGCAGGCCCGGTACATGTCCGAGTGGCGCAGCGACTTGCGCTGGCTCGCCGATCAGTGCGTCGACGACAACGTCATCATGGTCGGCGATTTCAACGCGACGCTCGACCACATGGCCGCTCTCGGCGAGGGCGGCAACGACCTCGGCTGGTGTCGCGATGCGGCCGCAGAGTCGGGCAACGGGGCCGTCGGCACCTGGCCGACCTGGCTGCCATCGACCCTCGGCACGCCGATCGACCACGTGCTCGTCTCCGACGCGTGGGAGGTCAGCGGATCCATCGTCGTGACGAACGTCGACGACGCGGGCAGCGACCATCGCCCGCTCGTCGTGCAGCTCGAGCCGGCCGACTAAAGCCTCTCCCGGTCACGTCTCGACAGGACGGTGAGAGACTGGGGACATGAGCGACACGACCGACACCACCACGGCCGAGGGCGAGACGAACACGAATCGCCGGCAGCCGTTCCCCCAGGGCTTCCTCGACACGATCGGGACCGGCTGGGCGGAGCGCCCCGACACGATCCCCGCCCCGCGCGACGTCGCGCCCTACGCCGCGCACCGGCGTGAGGCGCTGAGCCAGCTCTTCCCGGGTCGACGACTCGTCGTGCCGGCCGGCGCCTTCAAACAGCGTTCCAACGACACTGACTATCCCTTCCGCGCGCACTCGGCGTTCGCCCACCTCACGGGCTGGGGAGCCGACGCGGTGCCGGATTCCGTTCTCGTCTTCGACCCCGACGGCGACGCGCACGACGTCACCCTGTACGTGCGCGATCGCGCGACGCGCGAGACGCCGGAGTTCTACCGTGACGCGTCGATCGGCGAGTTCTGGGTGGGTCCGAGGCCGTCGCTTGCCGCGGTCGCGGCCGAGCTCGGCGTCGCCACCGACCACATCGAGCGCTTCTCCGCGGGAGACGACGACCTCGTCGTCGGCGACCACGACGGTCTCACCCGCGCCGTCAGCGAACTGCGCCTGGTGAAGGACGCGTACGAGGTCGAGCAGATGCGCCTCGCGGTGGAGGTCACCGCGAAGGGATTCGACGACATCGTCCGCGAGCTCCCCCGCATCGTCGAGCACCCGCGCGGTGAGCGCGTGGTCGAGGGGGTCTTCCACCTCCGCGCCCGCAGCGACGGCAACTGGGAGGGCTACGACACCATCGCCGCGTCCGGTCCGCATGCCTGCTACCTCCACTGGACGCGCAACGACGGCGCCGTGGTGCCGGGCGACCTCATGCTCATCGACGCGGGCGTGGAGCTCGACAGCCTCTACACCGCTGACATCACGCGGACCATCCCCGTTTCGGGGCGTTTCACCCCGATCCAGCGCACCATCTACGAGGCGGTCCGCGAAGCCGCGGACGCCGCGTTCGCGGCCGCGCGGCCCGGGATGAAGTTCCGCGAGCTGCACGACACCGCGATGCAGGTGATCGCCGCGCGCACCGCCGAATGGGGTCTCCTGCCCGTCAC
>DWXU01000018.1:0-10869 GCA_019119065.1 Candidatus Microbacterium pullistercoris
CCCGGGAAGCCCGATGGAAGTGCTGCTCTGGGTGGCGGCATTCTTCATCGCCGTGGTGATGCTCCTCACCTGGCTGCAGCGAACGCTCGAGAACCGATGGAGGATCGCACGATGACGTCCGTTCTCTACGATGTGCCCGGGCCCCGGGCTCGCCGCCGCAACGGCATCCTCGCGGCGGTGACGATCATCGTCGTTCTCGCGGTCGTCGCGTTCGTCGGCTGGCGACTCGCGCTGACCGAGCAGTTCACCGCCGCCAAATGGGAGGTCTTCTCCTACACCACGGTATGGATGTCGATCGCCGAGTACGCCTGGGGCACGCTGCGGGCCTTCCTGCTGGCCGGCGTCCTGAGCCTCGCACTCGGGTTCGTGCTCGCCGTCGGCCGACTCTCCGATCACGCGTGGATCCGGATCCCCGCCACTGTCGTCACGGAGGGGTTCCGTGCGGTTCCCGTGCTCGTGATGATGATGATCCTCTACTACGGCCTTCCGACGCTCGGCATCGCGATGTCGCCGTACTGGGCCGTTGTCCTCGCGCTCATGGTGTACAACGGATCCGTCCTGGCCGAGGCGCTGCGCGCCGGCGTCGAAGCGATCCCGCGCGGCCAGAAGGAGGCGGGATACGCGATCGGACTGCGGAAGAGCGGCGTGATGACGCTCATCCTGCTGCCGCAGGCGGTCCGCGCGATGCTTCCGGTGATCATCGCGCAGCTCGTCGTGACCATGAAGGACACCGCGCTCGGGTTCATCATCACGTATCACGAGCTGCTCTACTACGTGAAGCTGCTCGCGAGTCAGGCGACGCTGGGTCGCCCGATTCTGCAGGCGGCGTTCGTCATCGGCGGCATCTACATCGTGATGTGTCTGCTGTTGTCGTGGCTCGCGAACGTCGCGGAGAAGCGCAGTCGCCGGTCGCCGAAGCAGGTGGTCGACGAAGCCGACCCCGCCGCCGACGACGAGGGGACCATGACCGAGGCGATCGCGGCGCAGAAATCGACCGGGAAGTTCTGAGCCGACGATGCGCGACTGGCATACTTAATCCGTGCCCGCTGCGCTGACTCGCATGTCCCTGAAACGCCTCGCGTTCGCCCTCATCGCCATCGGCGCTCTCGCCGTCGCCGTCCTGCCGGCGTCCGCGTCGGCCGACGAGGCGACGCCGCCCGCCGACGAGATCCCGTTGCCGGAAAACGGCGACTATCTGGGGTCGATGACCGAGGACGAGGCCGACCCCGGCGGATACGCGCAGACGATGCCGGGCGTGCAGCCCGCGACGCTGAAGGGCTTCGACCCCGGCAACATCATCAATGACAAGACGATGTACCGCTCCGGCACGATGTCGGCAGCGCAGATCCAGCGATTCCTCAACGGCAAGGTCGCGAAGTGCGACCCCAACTACACGTGCCTCAAGAACTTCGCGATGCGCACGGCGACGAAGCCGGCGAACGCCTACTGCTCCGGAGCGTACCGCGGCGCCGCGAAGGACACGGCGGCGCAGATTATCTCGAAGGTGTCGAAGGCGTGCCAGGTCAGCGAGCGCGTGCTGCTGGTGACCCTGCAGAAGGAGCAGGGGCTCGTGACGCACACGTGGCCGAGCGACTGGCGTTACGACATCGCGATGGGCTTCGGATGCCCGGACGGTGCGGCGTGCGACTCGCAGTACTTCGGGTTCCAGAACCAGGTGTACATGGCGGCGAAGCAGCTGCAGCGCTACACGAAGGACTCGTACTTCAGCTGGTACCCCGTGGGCAAGACCTCGCAGGTGCGCTGGCACCCGAACGCAGCCTGCGGATCCGGTCCGGTCACGATCCGGAACAACGCCACGGCGGCGCTGTACTACTACACGCCCTATCAGCCGAATCGTGCGGCGCTCAACGCCGGCTACGGCACGGGGGATGGGTGCTCGGCATACGGCAACCGAAACTTCTACAACTACTTCACCGACTGGTTCGGCTCGACGCAGGGCGGCGGAGGCGGGGGCACGGCCAATCCGCGCGACAGCGTGGCGGTGCACCGCTTCTGGAGCGCGAAGTTCGATAACGCGCACTTCTACACCCTGAATGACGCCGAGGCGAACACCCTGCGCCGGACGGACCGGAACTGGGCGTATGAGGGGCGCGACTTCCGCGCGTGGCCCGTGTCGAACGGAGCCTGCCGCGCCGGCACGATCGCGGTGCACCGCTTCTGGTCATCGAAGTTCGCCTCGCACTTCTTCACGACCAATCAGGCGGAGATGAGGGACGTCAGGGCGAACGACCGCAACTGGGCCTACGAGGGCATTGGCTTCTGCGCGGCGACGAGTAGCCAGGCGGGCACCGTGCCGGTGTACCGCTTCTGGAGCGAGAAGTTCGGCAAGCACTTCTACACCGCGAACGCGACCGAGGCACAGAACCTGCGCCAACGCGACCCCAATTGGAAGGCGGAGGGGATCGCTCTGTACGCCCCGAAGGGGTGAGCGAGGCGCGCCCGGTAGACTCATCTCTCGTGTCTGACGTACCCGAGATCACTCCCGAGCGAGTGGACGCCGCCGTCGCGGACGCCCTCGCTGCGGCCGCCGATGCCCCCGATACGGTCACGCTGAAGAAGGCGCGCTCCGCGCACCAGGGCGACGGCAGCGCGCTCGCCGCGTTGAACGCGCAGATGCGCGACATACCGAAGGACCGCAAGGCGGAAGTCGGCAAGCTCGTGGGGCAGGCGCGTGGCCGTGTCGCCCAGGCGTTCCAGGCGCGCGAGGAGGACCTCAAGGCAGCGGAGGACGCGGCGCGTCTCGAAGCCGAGCGCCTTGACATCACGGCGATTCCCCAGCGCACGCGCACCGGTGCACGCCACCCCGTGGCGCTCATGCAGGAGCGCATCGCGGATCTCTTCGTCGGGATGGGGTGGGAGATCGCCGACGGACCGGAACTCGAGCACGAGTGGTTCAACTTCGATTCCCTGAACCTGGATGAGGATCACCCCGCGCGCCAGGAGCAGGACACGTTCTTTGTGGATCCGCCCGAACGTCACCTCGTGATGCGCACCCAGACGAGCCCCGTGCAGATGCGCACGATGCTCGAACGCGACGTGCCGATCTACATCCTCTCGCCCGGCAAGGTCGCGCGCACCGATGAGTTCGACGCGACGCACCTGCCCGTCTTCACGCAGGCCGAGGGCCTCGTCGTCGACAAGGGCATCACGATGGCGCACCTCAAGGGCGCGCTCGATCACGTCGCCAAGCAGCTGTTCGGCGACGCGGCGGAGACCCGTCTGCGCATCAACCACTTCCCGTTCACGGAGCCGAGCGCCGAATTCGATCTGTGGCATCCGACCTTCTCCGGCGGCGCCCGATGGATCGAGTGGGGCGGCTGCGGCATGGTCAACCCCAATGTGCTTCGTGCGGCGGGCATCGATCCCGAGGTGTACAGCGGGTTCGCCTTCGGGATCGGGATCGAGCGCGCGCTGATGTTCCGGAGCGACGTGCAGGACATGCGCGACATGGCCGAGGGCGATGTCCGCTTCAGCGAGCAGTTCGGGATGGTGGTCTGATGCGCGTCCCGCTTTCGTGGCTGCGTGAGTTCGTCGAGGTCCCGGAGGGCGCGACGCCGGACGACGTGTACGCGTCGCTCGTGGCCGTCGGCTTCGAGGAGGAAGACGCGATCGGCTTCGACGTGACCGGCCCGGTCGTCGTCGGACGGGTCGAGTCATTCGACGCCGAGCCGCAGAAGAACGGCAAGGTCATCCGCTGGTGCCAGGTCGACGTCGGTGAATCGGAGCCGCGCGGCATCATCTGCGGCGCACAGAATTTCCATCCGGGCGACAAGGTCGTCGTGAGCCTTCCCGGCGCGGTGCTGCCCGGGCCGTTCCCCATCTCCGCGCGGAAGACGTACGGGCACGTGTCCGACGGCATGATCGCGTCGGCGAAGGAGCTCGGACTCGGCGACGACCACGACGGCATCATCCGGCTGGCCGAATGGGGCCTCGACCCCGAGGTCGGCACGGACGCGATCGCGCTTCTCGGCCTCGACGATGTCGCGGTCGATGTCAACGTCACGCCCGACCGCGGCTACGCGCTGTCCATTCGAGGCCTCGCGCGGGAGTACGCGCTCTCGACCGGCGTGGCGTTCGCGGATCCGGGCCTGCGTGAGCCGGCCGACGTCGCGCCAGGATCCGGCTTCGCACTGACCATCGCAGACGACAACCCGATCCGGGGCCAGCAGGGCGTCGTGCAGTTCGTCGTGCGCACGGTGCACGGCGTGGATCCCTCGCGCCCGACCCCGACCTGGATGCGTTCACGCCTCCTGCTCGCCGGCATCCGCCCGCTTGGCATCCTCATCGACATCACCAACTACGTGATGCTCGAACTCGGCAATCCGATCCACGGGTACGACGCGGACCGCCTCGAGGGCGGGATCACGGTCCGGCGCGCGACGGAGGGGGAGAAGCTCACGACCCTCGACGGCGTCGAGCGCACACTCAGCGCCGAAGATCTGCTCATCACGGACGACTCGGGGCCGATCGGTCTCGCGGGCGTCATGGGCGGATCCACGACGGAGCTGGGCGACGACACGACGAACGTCGTCGTCGAGGCGGCCGCGTTCGAGTCCGTGTCGATCGCGCGCACCGCGCGACGTCACCGCCTGCCGAGCGAGGCCTCCAAGCGATTCGAGCGGGGCGTGGATCCGCTGGTCGCGCACGCGGCCGCTCAGCGGGTGGTCGACCTGATGGTCGAGTTCGCGGGGGGAACAGCTGGCGAGGTCGGCACCGACCTGGCGTACGCGTACGAGCCGCTCACCATCGAGCTCCCGGAGGCGTTCGCGGCCGATCTCATCGGCGTCTCGTACGACGCCGACCTGCAGCAGCGGATCCTCGAGCGGATCGGATGCGGCGTGGCTCGCTCCGAGACAGGCTTCGCGGTCACGCCGCCCTCATGGCGCCCCGACATCACCGATAAGTGGAGCCTCGCGGAAGAGATCGCCCGCGTCGACGGTCTCGACAAGGTTCCGTCGATCCTGCCGACTCCGCCCTCCGGTCGCGGCTACACCCGCGCGCAACAGGCTCGCCGCCGCGTCGCGGATGCGCTCGCGGCCGCGGGTCTCGTCGAGACCATTTCCTTCCCGTTCGTCGATGAGCAGGCGAACGCGCTGTACGGTTCGGCCTCGGGTGACGGGGCGCCCGCGGTGCGCATCGCGAATGCGCTCGACCAGACCGCGCCGTTCCTGCGGCGCTCGCTGATTCCCGGACTGGTCGCCGCCGCGCACCGCAACCTCGCGCGCGGCGTGACCGACCTCTCGCTCTTCGAGACGGGCGCGGTGTTCCTCCCCGAGGACGGCGTGACGTACGGGACGGACTTCAACCCGCCGCGCGCCGCGCGCCCGTCGGACGACGACCTCGATCGGATCCACGCGTCGATTCCGCCGCAGCCGCGTCACGTGGCCGTGCTGTTCGCCGGCGACGTCGCTCCGAAGCAGCCGGGACGCCCCGCGGAGGCCGCGGGTCTCGCGTCTGCGCTCGACGCGGTTCGCGTCATCGGCGCCGCGGTCGGCGTCACGATCGATGTCGCCCAGACGCAGCGCGCCGCTCTTCACCCGGGGCGCGCGGGGCAGTTGACGGTCGCGGGGGAGGAGATCGGGTACGTGGGCGAGCTCCACCCCGACGTCGCGAGCGAGGCCGACCTCGTCGGCCGCGTCGTCATCGCGGAACTCGACCTCGACCGCGCCATCGCGCTCACGCCGAGTCGCGTGACCGCGGGATCGCTGTCGACGTACCCGGCCGCGACGCAGGACGTGTCGGTCGTGGTGCCCGCGGAGCTTCCGGCCGCCGACGTGCGCGCCGCGCTCGTGGAGGGCGCCGGGGATCTCCTGGAGCATGCGCGCCTGGTCGATGACTACCGCGGGCAGGGCCTGGAAGAGGGGCAGAAGTCACTCACGTTCGCGCTCCGGTTCCGCGCCGAGGATCGCACGCTCACCGCTGCGGAGGCGTCGGGGGCGAAGCTGGCGGGGGTCGCGGTCGCTGAGCAGCGCTTCGGAGCACGAATCCGCGACTGACGTCGACGACCGAACGGACGCCCGGGGCACACCCCGGGCGTCTTTTCCGTGCACGCACAGGCAGGATTCAGCGAACAATCATCCGTTTGCTAGGGTGGTGTGGTGCTCGCGCATCAGCGCGAGGGTAGGAGTGGAACGACGGCTTCGTTCCTCCGGCCGCGATCGCCGTGTCACAGACGGCTTGAATCGCCTCGCATGAGGACCCCCTCGCACCGCTGTGCCTCTGCGCACAGCGGTGATTGAACCATGCCGGAAAGGAGCTGCACCCCGGGCTGTTCGCCCGCGCTGTGACCGCAGCAGTGGCCCAGGTTCGTACTCATCCTCCTGCGCGACGAGCTCGCGCGACTCGAGAAAGGGAACGCCTTCGTGGGCGAACTTCAACAGATCGCATGGCCCGTCGTGGTCATCCTCATGCTGGCCTTCTACGGCGGCAGCTTCTACATGTCGACGCGCATCTCCCGCAAACGCGAGAATGCCGATGGATACATGACCGGCGGCGGAAAGATCGGTTTCGGCATCTCGGCGGCCTCGATGACCGCCACCTGGATCTGGGCGTCGTCGATGTACGCGTCCGCAACGTCGGGCTACCAGTTCGGCATCTCCGGCCCGATCCACTATGGGCTCTGGGGAGCCCTGATGATCCTCCTGATCTATCCGTTCGGTCGCCGCATCCGCAAGGTGGCACCGCGTGCGCACACGATCGCCGAGGTGATGTTCGCTCGTCACGGTCGTTCGAGTCAGCTCATGCTCGCCGGATCGAACGTTCTCGGCAGCGTCATCAGCTTGACGTCGAACCTCATCGCGGGCGGCGCTCTCATCTCGCTGCTGTCGCCATTCACGTTCACGCAGGGAATCCTGGCGATCGGCGCCGGCGTGCTCCTGTACACCCTGTGGAGCGGCTTCCGCGCGTCGGTGCTGACCGACTTCGCGCAGGTCATGGCGATGCTCGGTGCTGTCGTCGTCATCGTGCCCGTCGTGTTCTTCGCGGCCGGGGGTCCCGGGCTCTTCGAGACCGGTGCCGAGAACCTCACGCCGGAGCAGGGGAACTTCTTCTCGTCGAAGGCCTTCTTCGAGCAGGGCGCGCCGTACATCGCCGCCGTTCTCGCCTATGCGATCGGCAACCAGACGATTGCGCAGCGCCTGTTCGCGGTGCGCGAGGACCTCATCAAGAAGACCTTCGTCACGGCGACGGTCGGCTACGGCGCGACCATCATCGGCGTCGGAATGCTCGGAGTGATCGCGCTCTACGCGGGCATCGAGCCGCTGGGCGGCGACGTCAACAACCTGATTCCGCAGATGGCCGCGACCTACCTGGGACCGGTGCTGATCTGCGTGTTCTTCGTGATGATCATCGGTTCGCTCTCCTCGACCGCCGACTCCGATCTGACGGCGCTGTCGTCGATCATGATGGCGGACGTCTACGGCCAGAACGTCGCGGGCAAGCGCAACGCGAACCCGAAGATCATGCTGCTCATCGGCCGCGTCACGATGATCGTGGCGGTCGTCGCTGCGCTCGGCTTCGCATCGATCCAGTTCAGCATTCTGGATCTGCTCGTGTTCGTCGGCGCACTGTGGGGCGCGCTCGTCTTCCCCGTGATCTCGAGCTTCTACTGGAAGCGTGTCACGAACGTCGCGTTCACCGTCTCCGTGCTCGTCGCGCTCGCGGCCTTCATCCCGGTGCGCTTCGAATGGATCCCGATGACGGGCGCGATCGCGATCACGAGCGACGTGCTGTCGACCGTCGGCGTCGGAGTCGTGCTCGGCCTCATGGCGTTCGGCTTCCTCGGGCGTCGCGCGGGCCTGATCATCGGAATCGTCGCGACTCTGGCGAGCGCGCCGTTCGCCATCGGATTCCTGCACCAGTATGCCGTGCTGTCGGGCTCACTCATCGCCTATGCCGTCAGCACGATCGTCTGCGTCGCGATCACGATGTTCAACACCTCGAAATCGTTCGACTTCTCGCTCATCAAGGTGCGCACGGGTGACTTCGACCCCGCGGATGAAGAGCAGGAGACGAAGGAAGGAGCCACGCGATGACCGTCGCACTCACCCTGTACGTGCTCGTGTGGCCGGTCATCGTGGCCGGCACTCTCGCCGTGCTCATCCGAGCGTTCGTGAAGGACGCCCGGAGCGCGCGTGAGCAAGGGAAGCAGATCATCTGACAGCCGCCGGACACGGTCGACACCGCACGACGCAATAGAGTAGACCCATGACGTATTCGGTCGCCGTGTCCGGCGCCTCCGGCTATGCGGGCGGCGAGATCCTTCGCTTGCTCGCGCGCCACCCTGATGTCGAGATCCGCACGGTCACGGCGCATTCGAGCGCGGGCGACCCGCTCGTGGACCACCAGCCACACCTGCGTTCGCTGCGGCAGCTCACCCTGCAGCCCACGACGCCCGAGGTGCTCGCGGGCCACGACATCGTGTTCCTCGCGCTGCCACACGGGCAGTCTGGCCAGTACACGGATGCGCTCGGCGACGCCGCGCTGATCATCGACGCGGGCGCCGATCACCGGCTCACCTCGGAAGACGACTGGAACGCGTTCTACGGCGGATCGTTCCACGAGCCGTGGGCGTACGGCGTGCCCGAGCTGCTCGTTGACGGCACCAAGCAGCGCGAGCGTCTCGCCGGCGCGACGCGCATCGCGGCGCCGGGGTGCAACGCCTCCACGGTGTCGCTGAGCATGGCGCCTGGCGTCGCCGCGGGCGTCGTCGACGCGACCGACATCGTCACCGTGCTCGCGGTCGGCCCGTCGGGCGCCGGCAAAGCGGTCAAGCCGCACCTCCTCGGCGCCGAGCTGATGGGATCCGCGACACCGTACGCGGTCGGCGGGACGCACCGACACATCCCCGAGATCCAGCAGGCCCTGCGCGCAGCAGGCGCTGCCGAACCGCGCGTGTCGTTCACGCCGGTGCTCGTGCCGATGGCGCGGGGGATCCTCGCGACGACTTCCGCGCCGATCGCGGAGGGTGTGACGGACGCGGAGGTGCGCGACGCGTGGGAGAACGCGTACGCGAACGAGCCGTTCGTGCAGCTCCTGCCCGAAGGTCGCTTCCCGCGCACCGTCGATGTGACGGGCGCGAACACCGCCCTGATGGGGCTCGCGATCGACCGTTCGGCGAACCGCGTGGTCGTCGTGACCGCCGTCGACAACCTCGCGAAGGGCACGGCGGGAGCCGCCATCCAGTCGATGAACATCGCGCTGGGCCTGGACGAGACGACGGCCCTCCCCGTGGACGGGGTCGCCCCGTGAGCGTCACGGCAGCCGCCGGCTTCACCGCGGCCGGCGTCGCAGCGGGACTCAAGAGCACCGGCAAACCCGACGTCGCACTCATCGTCAACCGCGGACCGCAGAAGGTCGGCGCAGCCGTCTTCACGACGAACCGCGCGAAGGCCAACCCGATCATCTGGTCGCAGCAGGTCGTCGCGGATGGCGTCGTCGAAGCGATCGTCCTGAACTCGGGCGGCGCTAACTGCTTCACCGGGTCGTTCGGGTTCGAGACGGCGCACCACACGGCCGAGCAGGCCGCGGGCGCGCTCGGCGTCGGGGCGGGCGATGTCCTCGTCTGCTCGACCGGCCTGATCGGCACCGGCGATGAGACCTTCCGCAGCCGCGTTCTCGACGGCGTGACGCGCGCGGCAGCCGAACTCTCCGAGCGCGGTGGCGACGAAGCCGCGCACGCGATCATGACCACAGACACCGTGCCGAAGATGGCAACGGTGTCGCGGGACGGCTGGACCGTCGGCGGCATGGCGAAGGGCGCGGGCATGCTGGCGCCCGGCCTCGCGACGATGCTCGCCGTCATCACGACCGATGCCGAGCTCTCGGCCGACGAGGCGAACCGGTATCTCCGTGACGCGACGCGCGTCAGTTTTGATCGCCTCGATTCCGACGGCGCGATGTCGACGAACGATCAGGTCACGCTGCTGGCGAGTGGCGCGAGCGGCGTGCGCCCGGATCCAGCCTCGTTCGGCGCCGCGCTGAGCGAGGTGTGCCTCTCGCTCGCCGAGCAGCTGATGGGCGATGCCGAGGGCGCAAGCCACGACATCCTGATCCGCGTCATCGGCGCCGCGAACGAGAACGATGCCGTCACGGTCGGCCGCTCCGTCGCGCGCAACAGCCTCTTCAAGACCGCCATCTTCGGCAACGACCCCAACTGGGGGCGGGTGCTCGCCGCGATCGGCACGACGGATGCGGAATTCGACCCGTACGACGTCGATGTGACGATGAACGGCGTGCGCGTGTGCACGAAGGGCGGCCCGGACAGGCCGCGCGAAGACGTCGACCTGACACCGCGCCGCACCGACATCGAGATCGATCTGCGCACGGGCGACGCCGAAGCGACGATCATGACCAACGACCTGACGCACGCGTACGTCCACGAGAACAGCGCCTATTCCTCATGACACCGATCGACCTGCAGCAGACGAGTGCGGAAGAGGCCGAGTTCAAGGCCTCGACGCTCATCGAATCGCTCCCGTGGCTGAAGCAGTACCGAGACGAGATCGTCGTGGTCAAGTACGGCGGCAACGCGATGATCTCGGAGGAGCTGCAGGATGCGTTCGCCGAAGACATCGCGTACCTGCGCTATGTCGGCATCAAACCCGTGGTCGTGCACGGCGGCGGCCCCCAGATCTCGAACATGCTCGACCGGCTCGCGATCCCGAGCGAGTTCAAGGGCGGCTACCGCGTGACCTCGACCGAGGCCATCAGCGTCGTGCGCATGGTTCTGACGGGCCAGATCAACCCGCAGCTCGTCGCCAAGATCAACTCGCACGGCCCGTTCGCGGTGGGGCTGTCCGGCGAGGACGCAGCGCTGTTCGGCGGTCGCCGCCGCGGCGTGGTGATCGA
>DWXU01000002.1:0-2845 GCA_019119065.1 Candidatus Microbacterium pullistercoris
CCCGGTGCTCACGCTCAGCGAGGTCGCCCAGCGCGCGGAGATGACCCGAGCGGCCGCGCGGCGCTTCCTGCACACGCTCGTCGAACTCGGCTACGTGCGCGAGAGCGGGCGTGACTTCGCCCTCACCCCGCGCGTACTCGAGCTCGGTCACAGCTATCTCTCGGCGCTGAGCCTGCCGGACATCGTCCACCCGCATCTCGAACGGCTCTCACGGCAGGTCGACGAGAGCGTGTCCGCGGCCGTCCTCGACGGCTCCGACATCGTCTACATCTCGCGTGTGCCGACCCGGCGCATCATGAGCGTCGGCATCACGATCGGCACGCGCTTCCCCGCGCACGCGACGAGCATGGGGCGCGTCCTCCTGGCGCATGCCGAGGAGCCGGGGGAGGCTCTGACGGGCTCGCTCGCACGGGTGACGCCGACGACCGTCACGGATCCTCGAGCCCTCGCGCGCGAGCTCGAGCGGATCCGCGAACAGGGCTACGCGCTCGTCGACGGTGAGCTCGAAGAAGGGGTGCGGTCGGTCGCCGCGCCGATTCGGGGCCGCGGTGGACGCGTCGTCGCCGCCGTGAACGTCTCGACGGCGGCCAGCCGCGTCGACCTCGATCGCCTCACCGGCGAGCACCTGCCGGCGCTGCGGGAGGCGACGCGGGCGATCGACGCGGAGCTCGCACTCGTCTGACGCCGCCGCGGCGGCGTCACGTCAGGCGCGAGACCACCTGCAGGATGACGACGACCACGATCGCGATGAGGCCGGTCCAGGCGAATCCGCGGCGCTTCAGCCGCTTTCCGGGATCGGCGACGCCTTCCGGCGGGCGCAGCATCTCCGGGTTCTGTACGGCGGGGATGTCGGAGGCTCCGGCGGCGAGCGGGGCGGCATTCGCCACCCGCAGGCGTTCGTCGCGCCAGCGCCCCCAGCGCTCGATCTTCTGAAGCATCGCCCCGACTACCGAGAACAACCACGCCCACCGATCGGCGTCGAGAGTGGAGACGTCGTTGCCCGTGTAGAAGAACAGCCAGTTGTCGACGATCTCGACATCGAGCTGAGCGGCGTTGCGGATGAAGCGCTGCATGATGTCCGGCGTGAACAGGTACAGAGCGTCGGCCTCGTAACCGACGGGTGCGTACAGGCTGAAGTGCTCGTCGAAGTCGCCCTCGAGGCTCAGGCGCTGGTCCTTCTGCAGCCCGATCGGCAGATTCGACCCGAAGAAGCTGTTGTTCCCCTCGGCGTCGAGCACGATGTGCGGCAAGGGCGTATCGAGCTGGACGGCGATGTACCCCCAGGTGTGGGTCGTGGAGTTCTTTCCGGAGCCGGTCGTGTAGCGGTAGTTGCCGAACTCGACGAAGCGCGGCCGGTCGCCGCGGACGAGGAGCTGCGAGTTGCGCTGTCGGCCGATGTCGAAGAGCATGCCGGGCAGCTTCGGGTTGTTGAACCCGGGGTGGAACTGCATGCCGTTGGCACGCGCGAAACGATCGAGTCGAAACTGCCGCTTGGCGCTGTCGCCCACCACGAGCGTGCCGATGCCGAGGGCCGCGAACACGAGACCGACGACGGTGAAGATGCCGCCCGTGATGAGGCTGGCATCGGCCGCCAGCATCACGATGCCCGCGACGAGCATCGCGACCCCGATGAGGCTGAGCACGATCAGCGCGAAAATGCTGCTGGAGGATTTCCCCTGATGCGAGTGCGGGAACCGCTGGGCGACGGAGGCCTTGAAAGCGCGAAGCTCGTTCCGATCGATCGGCTCGCTGAGGGCGCTCGCGTCGAAGTTGTGCATGCCTCCACGGTACGTAACGCACGCGGTCGATCGCGCCACTGCCGAACGCGGGTCGCGCGTGATGCCGCCGCGCTCGTCACAAGACCGGCGGTTCCGTAACCGACCGTTCACCGACTCTTCTGTTCTGATACCACCAGTCTCGTAATTCGACGTCACCTTGAGCGCCTTTCATGAGGAGGTCCCCACCCGGAGAACACCTCTGAAAGGCCCTCCATGCGACTTCGTGCTCCTCTTGCCCTCGGCGCTCTCGCCGCGGGGTCCGCGATCCTCCTCGCTGGTTGCTCCGGCACTTCTGCGGATCCTGCTGCAGCCGACGACGTGATCCGTTTCGCGACACTGCCGCTCGTCGATGACCCGTCGGTCGAGACGCCGATCGACGAGATCGCGGCGCTCCTCGAATCCGAGACCGGCATGACCGTCGAGATGACCGACGTCCCCAACTATTCAGCGGTGATCGAGGCCGTGCGCGCAGGTCATGAGGACATCGGCATCATGAGCGCTTTCCCCTCCGCGCTCGCCGTGAACACCGGCGAGGTCGACGCGCTCGTCGCGTGGCCCGGCGTCGACGAACCCGTATCGACCTGCCTGGTGCTCGACGAGGCGGACATCCAGTCGTTCGACGACATCACCGCCGAGACGACCATCGCGTTCGCCGACCCCAACTCCTCGAGCGGCTTCTACATGCCGACCTACATGCTGGGCGAGCACGGGCTACGAGAGGACGAGGGCGACTTCAAGGCGCTCTTCGCGGGTGGGCATGACCGCAGCTTCATCGCGCTCAAGGAGGGGCAGGCCGACATCGCCTGCACATCGACGATCTTCCCGCAGATGGCGGGCCAGGGGGATCCGATGTTCCCGTTCGAGGAGGGCGAGACGCGTTCGATCGGCGAGAGCATCTCGATGCCCGTGTCGATGGGCGTGCTCGGCAGTCAGCACATGAGCGACGAGAAGCGCGCGGCGCTCGTCGAGGCCATCCCGCGCGTGTTCAGCGACGAGAACCGAGACGCGCTGGGGATGTACATGGACGGCATGCCGGAGGGGACCGAGCCCATCTCGGAGCCCGGCAC
>DWXU01000146.1:0-4076 GCA_019119065.1 Candidatus Microbacterium pullistercoris
AGCTGACGCTCTGGAGCGGCGAGGAAGCGGAGATCGAGACCGATGTCGACGTCGATCTCGGCGACGCCGCGGGCGCAACGGTCGGGACGATGACCGTGTCGGGCGGGCTCGATTCGGCCGAGGTGGACCTCATCACGACCGAGGAACTGCCGCGTCCCAGCCTCGAGTGGCGCCTCACCCATCCGCTCGAACTGCTCGGCCTGGGAGCCTGAACTTCCTGACCTTTGTCAGGAATTTCACCGCCACACTTTCGTGTGTCGGGGCAAGGTGGTTGGATTTCACGCGTGCTCCTGAAACTCCTCATCCGATATCTCTCCAGATATCGGCTTCTCCTCGTGGGCGTACTCGTCTTCCAGTTCGCATCGGCGCTTGCCGCGCTGTTCCTCCCGACGCTCAACGCTGACCTCATCGACACGGGTGTCACGCAGGGCGACGTCGGCTACATCATCCGCACCGGCCTCTGGATGCTCGTCGTGGCGCTCGGTCAGATCCTCGCGGCCATCATCGCGACGTTCTGCGCGGCCCGCGCCGCCATGGCGCTCGGCCGCGACATCCGCCACGACGTCTTCGCCAAGGTCAGCTCGTTCAGCGAGCGCGAGGTCAGCGCGTTCGGATCCGGGTCACTCATCACCCGCAACACCAACGACGTACAGCAGGTGCAGATGCTCGCCGTCTTGAGCGCGACGATGCTCATCATGGCGCCCATGATGGCCATCGGCGGCATCATCATGGCCCTGCGGCAGGACGTCGGGCTCAGCTGGATCCTCGGCATCTCCATCCCGGTGCTCCTCATCGTGGCCGGAATCATCGTCAGCCGGATGGTGCCGCTGTTCCGGATGTTCCAGACGCGCATCGACGCCGTGAACCGCGTGATGCGCGAACAGCTGACGGGCGTCCGCGTCGTGCGCGCGTTCGTGCGCGAGAGGATCGAGGCCGAGCGCTTCCGCGCGGCCAATACCGACATCATGATCGTCGGCCGCAAGGTCGGGTCCCTCTTCGTGCTGATGTTCCCGCTCGTCATGCTCGTGCTCAACGTCACGATCGTCGGCGTCGTCTGGTTCGGTGGCCTCGAGATCGAGGCTGGCAACACCGAGATCGGCACGCTCTTCGCCTTCATGCAGTACGTCGGTCAGATCCTCGGCGGCGTCATGATGGCCAGTTTCATGGCGATCATGATCCCGCGCGCGGCCGTCTCCGCCGAGCGCATCTCAGAGGTGCTCGACAGCCGCACGACGCTCGTCGAACCCGAGTCCCCCGTGAGCGAGATGCCGACGCGCGGCGAGGTCGCCTTCGACCACGTCTCCTTCACATATCCGGGCGCCGAGAAGCCGGTCCTGTCCGACATCTCCTTCCGCGCCGACCCCGGCGAAACCGTCGCGATCATCGGCTCGACGGGAGCGGGCAAGACGACGCTCATCTCGCTGATCCCGCGCCTGTTCGACGCCACCGACGGCTCCGTGTCGACGCAGGGCGTCGACGTCACGCAGGCCGACCTCGACGTGCTGTGGCGCGGCATCGGCCTCGTGCCACAGCGCCCCTTCCTCTTCACGGGAACCATCGCGTCGAACCTGCGGTTCGGGCGCGAGGACGCCACCGACGAGGAGCTGTGGCATGCCCTCGAGATCGCGCAGGCCGCCGACTTCGTGCGTGACAAGCCCGACGGGCTCGATACCCGCATCGCGCAGGGTGGCACGAACGTCTCCGGCGGCCAGCGCCAGCGCCTCGCCATCGCGCGCGCGATCGTCCACCAGCCGGACATCCTCGTCTTCGACGACTCGTTCTCGGCGCTCGACCTGACGACCGACGCCCGGCTGCGACAGGCGCTGTGGCGCGAGCTTCCGCACGTCACGAAGATCGTCGTCGCCCAGCGCGTATCGACGATCACCGACGCCGATCGGATCCTCGTGCTCGACGACGGCCGCAGCGCGGGCCTCGGCACGCACGACGAGCTGATCGAGACGAGCGAGACGTATCGCGAGATCATCGCCTCGCAACGCGGCGCCGAGGAGAAGGGGGTGACGGCATGAGCGTCGAGGTCGACGAGCGCGAAGAGGAGCGGGCCGCTCAGGAGGCGATGATCGCCGCCGGCGCCGACGAACCGGGCGCGATGGGCGGGAAGCCGAAGGACTTCTGGCCGAGCTTCCTGCGCTTCCTCGGGCTGCTGAAGCCCCACAAGTGGGCGTTCATCTTCGCCTCCGTGCTCGGCGCGATCGGCGTCGTGCTCATGGTGGCGGGGCCGAAGGTGCTGGGCGAGGCGACGAACGTCGTGTTCGAGGGCGTGTTGTCGACGACGTTCGGCGCGCAGTTCGAGGGCATGAGCCAGGCCGAGGTCGTCGCCGCGCTGGAGTCGGCGGGCCAGGACGAGTTCGCGAACATGGTGCGCGCGATGCACGACTTCTCACCGGGCTCCGGCATCGATTTCGAGCGCCTGCGCGTGATCGTGCTGTGGGCGATGGCGATCTACGTCACCTCATCGTTGCTGCAGTGGCTGCAGGGCTACATCATCAACGTCATCATGGTGCGCACGATGTGGCGCGTCCGCGAGCAGATCGAGGAGAAGGTCAACCGCCTGCCGCTGAGCCACTTCGACAAGGTGCAGCGCGGTGAGCTCATCAGCCGCGTCACGAACGACGTCGACAACATGACGCAGACATTGCAGCAGTCGCTATCCGGCGCGCTGACGTCATTGCTGACCGTCGTCGGCGTGCTGATCATGATGTTCACGATCTCGTGGCAGCTCGCGCTCGTCGCGCTCGTGTCGATCCCGCTCATCGGCGTGATCATGGGCGTCATCGGCCCGAAGTCGCAGAAGGCATTCCAGGCGCAGTGGCGCAAGGTCGGTCGACTGAACTCGCGCGTCGAGGAGTCGTTCTCCGGGCACGCCCTCGTGAAGGTCTACGGCCGCGAAGAGGCGATGCGCGAGGCGTTCCGCGAAGAGAACGAGGAGCTGTTCCAGGCGTCGTTCAAGGCGCAGTTCCTCTCGGGCGTGATGATGCCGTCGATGCAGTTCGTCGGCTATCTCACCTACGCCGGCATCGCGGTGCTCGGCGGCGTGATGGTCGCGGGCGGCCAGATCCGCATCGGCGACGTGCAGGCGTTCGTGCAGTACTCGCAGCAATTCACGCAGCCGCTCACGGAGTTGGGCGGCATGCTGCCGATCGTGCAGTCGGGAACCGCCTCAGCCGAGCGCGTGTTCGCGCTGCTCGACGAGGAAGACCAGGAGCCGGATGCCGAGGATGCTCCCACCGCGCCGGCCGACGGCACGGGCGTGATCGAATTCGAGCACGTGCGGTTCAGCTACTCGGCCGATCAGCCGCTGATTGAGGATCTCTCCTTCCGGGTCGAGCCCGGCCAGACGGTCGCGATCGTCGGCCCCACGGGCGCTGGCAAGACGACGCTCGTCAACCTGCTGATGCGGTTCTACGAGGTCGACGGCGGCGCGATCCTGCTCGATGGGCAGGACGTGGCGCAGATGACCCGCGGCGATCTGCGGTCACGCACAGGCATGGTGCTGCAGGATCCGTGGCTGTTCGCGGGCACGATTCGCGACAACATCCGCTACGGCAACGAGCAGGCGAGCGACGACGACGTGTATGCGGCGGCCGAGGCGACCTATGTTGACCGGTTCGTGCACTCGCTCCCCGAGGGATACGACACCCTGCTCGAGGAGGACGCCGCCAACGTCTCAGCCGGCGAGCGGCAGCTCATCACGATCGCGCGCGCATTTGTCCGGCGCCCGCAGGTGCTCATCCTCGACGAAGCCACCAGCTCGGTTGACACCCGCACAGAGCTGCTGCTCCAGAAGGCGATGGCGGCGCTGCGCGAGGGGCGCACCTCGTTTGTGATCGCACACCGCCTGTCGACGATTCGCGACGCCGACCTCATCCTCGTGATGGAACAGGGGTCCATCGTCGAGCAGGGCAACCACACCTCACTCATCGCCCGCCGCGGCGCGTACTGGCGGCTCTACCAGAGCCAGTTCGAACACGCCGCGGTCGACGTCGACGAGGTGGAAGCGATGGAGAACCCCACCGGCGCCTCCCCCGTCATCGGCGGCCCCACCGACGCGTAGCCGC
>DWXU01000147.1:0-9162 GCA_019119065.1 Candidatus Microbacterium pullistercoris
CCTCGATCTCCGAGACCGCCAGCGCCTCATCCGACGACACCGGTGCGGTGGTGACGTCAGCGTCGTCGAGCACGTGAGTCAGGTCATCGACCCGGTCCACATCACCCGGTGCGGCGCCGATGTTCTGGAACGTCAGCGTGTAGGTCAGCTCCTGACCAGGCTGCACGACAGTGCCCGACTCCGGATCCACCGACTTCGCGTCGATGATCCTCGGCGCGAGGTTCGTCGTGCAGTCCTCGTCGCCCGGCTCGCACACCGTCGGGTCTTCAGGCGTGTCGCCGTCCGGCCCCATCAGGAAGTTCGCCAGCACGGCGTCGCCCATCTCGTCGACCGGCTTGACCGTCGCGGAGTACGTCACCGTGACCGTCTGTCCGGCCTCGAGCTCGCCGACGATCGAGAAACGTCCCTCCTCGATCTCCGAGACCACCAGTGCGTCGTCCGAGGCGGACGGCTGCACCGTCACGTCGGCGTCGTCGAGCAGGTGCGTCAGGTCATCGACCCGGTCCACATCGCCCGCAGCGGCTCCGTTGTTCGTGAACGTCAGCGTGTACTGAAGCTCATCACCCGAGACGACCGTGGATCCGGAGTCCGGGTCCACCGACTTCGCGTCGACGATTTCCGGCACGTAGTTCACCGTGCACAGCGGGTCGTCCTCGTCGCACACATCGCCGTCACCGGGCGGGGTGTTCGTCGGGAAGACGACGTTGCCGAGCGTGTGGTCGCCACGCTCACCGTCGGGCAGCACGCGCACGGTGTACGACACCGTGGCCGACTCACCGTTCGGCAGCAGTCCGCTGACCGAGAACTGGCCGTCCTCGACCTCCGTCACCTCGAGCATCCCGGGGTCGGAAGAGACGGGAGCAACGATGAGCTCCGCGTCGTCGAGCACGCCCGAGAGGTCGTCCGTCCAGGACACGATGTCCGCGGGAGCGGATCCGGTGCTGTCGAACGTGATGCTGTACGTCAGCTCCTGACCTGCGACGACAGTGCTGCCGTCCTCGGGGTCGACGTCCTTCGTCACCGTGTACTGGCCGCCGGGGATGTTGACGAAGCCACACGGCTCGCCCGTCACCGGGTCGCGCCCATCGGCATCGCGCGGGTCGCAGACCGGCTTCTCGCCCGGGTTCTCGGGATCGAACGGCTGCCACGCGACGTTCGAGAGCATGGCATCGCCCTCGGCCGTGTAGGTCACCTGGTAGGTGATCGTCACCGTCTCGTCGACGCCCAGAGCGCCCGCCCAGCTGAGGCGGCCGTCCTCGAGCGCGGCGTCGGCACCGGTGCTGGTGGTGATCGAGCCGTCCACGAAGGTGGCGTCGTCGAGCACGTCGGTCATGTCGTCCAGAACCACGGCGGGTGCCTCGTCCGTGTAGACGCCGGGGCCGACGTTCGTCGCCGTGACCTCGTAGGTCACCGTCTCGCCCACGCGAGGCAGCTCCGTGAAGTCAGCGGACTTCTCGACCTCGAGCTCCGGAAGGAGATTCGTGATCGTGACGCAGTCGGGGTCACCCGGCTCGCACTCCGGAGTGGTCGGCGGGTCGTCGCCCGGAGGCTCCTCCGCGTGCCACACCGTGTTGCGCACGGTGTTGTTGCCGTCCGATCCGAGCACGACCTGGTATTCGATCGTCACCGTCTCGCCGGCGCCAAGCGGGCCGACCCAGCTGAGCAGTTCGAAGTCGCTGTCGAAGGTCGCCTCGACATCGGCCGGCTCACCCGCGATGGACGTGACGATGGATCCGTCGACGAATGTCGCATCGTCGAGCACACCGGACAGGTCGTCCAGGATCACCGCGGGGGTGTCATCCGTGTACGGATCCGTGCCGGGGTTGGTCGCGGTCACCGTGTACGTGACCGTGTCGCCAGGACGCGAGGCGTCCGAGAAGTCAGACTCCTTGGTCAGCTCGATGTCGCGGTCAACCACCTCGACGGTGTAGTCCTCGACTTCACCGGCCGAGGCCTCGCCCGTCGGAAGGAACTCGGTGACACCGGTCGGGAAGAGCCGGAATCGCGCGTACGTGTCCTCGGTCGTCGTGGCTTCGCCGAACGTCAGCGTGTACGACCCGGAGCCACTGTTTGCGGGCACATCCGCGGTGACGAGCTCGCCGTCATCGAACGTGCCGCTGCCGTCGAGGTCCACCCAGGCGGCGATCGTGGCCGCGTCGTCGGTGTTGTTGACGGCCGTCACGTCGACGTCGGTGGTGCCCGTCGTCGACACGGCGATCGGAGCGGTCACGCCGTCCTCGTCCGCAGCGCGGTTGTCATCGTCGCCCCTCGCGTCCGCCGACGGCTGCCCGTCGGGATCGAAGTCGATGAGATCGCCGAGCGTGAGGCCCGAAGTCAGGACGTGGCGAGCGCCGTCGTCCTCCAGCATCGTGCCGTAGGAAGCCGGCGCGTCACCGAAGTCGAAACACGACGGCTCGATCGCGAGGTCGCCGTCGCCGTCGAACCCGAAACCGGAATTGGATCCGCCCTGCCAGTCGGATTCGAACGTGGCGATGTCCTCCAGCACGATCTGGAAGCGGCTCTCCGGGTTGCCGTTCCACTGGCCGGATCCGCGGAAACGGACCTCGCCAGCTTCTTCCGTGATCTGAACGGCGCTGCCCTCCGTGACGGCATAGCTCGCCAGGTCTGCGGCGGCGAAGGTCCCGATCTCGCCCGTGTCCATGTCGCTCACCGTGTAGGCGGCGTTGACACCGATCGGCTCTTCGGTGCCCGCGACGAAGAAGCTGTAGCGCAGCGAGGCGTTGCCCGCAATCTGCCAGTTCGCGTCGTCCTCGCCGAAGATCCCTCCGTTGCCGCGACGGATGGCGTTCGTCCATCCGTCGAGCACCTCGACGAACATGTCGACAGCCTGCCCGTTCACGACGCTGACGTCACCGAACAGTGCCGTCGTGCCGGCGCCGCCGTCGCCGCTTCGCTCGACAGGATCGCTGAAAGTGAAGGCGTAGTGCTCCGTATCCGAAGCCGTGCACCCGTTCGGCGTCAGCACGCGCTCGACGAGCACGCGGTAGTCCTCGACCTCGCCGTCGGGCGCGGGTCCGGTGGGAGCGGCAACCGCGTCGGCATCCGTGCTGTAGCGCACGCGGACCATCGATGAGATGTCATCCGGGTTGTCGCGCATCTCGAACGTCAGGTCGTTCGCTCCGGCGGCCACTGGCTCCGAGCTCACGACGCGCTCGTCGTTGCCGAACGTGCCGTCGAGGTCCCAGTCGACCCACACCGATACGAACCCGTCCGCGGTCGCGGTGACCTCGAGGGTGTTCGTGATGCCAGCGAGCGACACCGGGTCGGTTCCGGTGCGGATCACCGCGTTGCCGTACCCGAGCTGCGGGTTGAAGACGACACCGTCCTCGTCCGCGCCGTCACCGTCCGCGTTGGGGCTCGGCTGTCCGTCTTCCTCGGCGTCGATCGACTCACCGAGCATGACGGGAGCCGTCAGGGCGTCCTCGTCGTAGTCGGGGATGAGGTGGCGTGCACCGTCGTCGGTGCGCAGCGTGCCGTACGACTCCGGCGCGTCACCGAAGTCGATCGCAGGCTCGATGGCACACGTCTCGGCGGTGTCACTGTCGTTGTCGACGACATCATCGCGTTCGTTACCGATCACCGTCGCGGTGTTCTCGGTGCACTCGCCAGCGGCGAGGTTCGACTCGGCCACGATCGTGAACGTGTACTCGGCACCGCCCTCAAGTCGGCCGCCAGTCACCGTGAGCTGACGCGTCTCCTCGTCGTATGCGGTCGAGACCTCCTCGACGACGGCGGGTTCGCCGAGACCCTCGGGGATCACGTCGGTGACCGACCATCCGCTCGAGGCGGCGTCACTCAGGTTGCGCACCGTGATCGAGTACTGCACCTGGTCATCGACGAGGTGCGTCGCTGCGGAGGTCTTCTCCACGGCGAGATCGACGGGAAGGCCGGGAACCATCGTGCCGTCATTGATCGACGATGCGGGCCCCTCCGAGACCGAGATCAGCTCTACGGTCGGCTGAGCCGCCGCGACATCGCTGATCGCGAACTGGTAGACCGCGCCAGTGGCGTTGTCCGAGAACCCGAGGTTGCCGTTTCCGAACGTCCACCCCGCGCCGAAGCCGATGCTCGAGGGCTCAGCGATCGAGCCGGGAAAAACCGTCAGGCCGCCGTCGGCCATGTTCACGCGGATGAGCTGACCCTGGAGGTTCAGAGCCCAGGCGAACCCCGCAGCGAACGTGAAGTCGGGCGCCGCGAAGTTCGCCGTCAGTTCTACTTCGCCCGCGCCTTCGCCGGTCGCGAGGTCGATGCGATAGGCGACGTTGGAGTTCTGTTGAATGATGTAGTAATAGCCGTCGTCACCGACGGCGCCCGCCTGGAAGTTCGACGCCCCGGTCGGTCCGACGAACGTTTCGCTGCCGACGCGCTCGATCACACCTTCTTGTCCGACGCGCACAAGTGAACCGCTGGGAATCTCAGCGTTCCCGCCCGACACGATCGCGTAGATGTACCCGCTGGCCTCGTCGTACCCGATCCCGTTGTAAGTGACGTCCTGAACGTCACCTTCTGGTGTGAAGGAGAACGTTCCGTCGGGGTTCGCGAGTGAGCGATAGAGCTGAGTCGTGCTGCCCTGGGAGATGAAGATCGTCGGATCGGCCGGGTCGAACGCATCGCCCGGTGCGGCGGCCGCGGGAGTGGCGACCGCTGTTCCGAGAAGAGGGATCACGAGACCGAGCGCAAGTGCGAACGCCGTGTGTCGTCGTGCGGAGCGTCGCACGTCCCTCGAGGGTTCGCCATTTCTCGGCGAAGACGACCACCACGCGCGCCCTCCGCGGGAACGCTGTGTTCTTGACAGCAAGAATCTCTCCTCTCGTTCAGGGCACGCCGACGACGCGAACGACCGGCGTGCACCCGACGTATGTCGCGCGAGATATGACGCACGGGACCGACGGGATCCACTCGCGATTGAAGCGCGGCGCCCGGGACTCTCATAGCGGTCGACCGGAATTTCACCCCGCGCTTCACCCCGCGCGACATCCGACGTCTCCGTGATTAGAATTGGCCGCTCTGGGCCATTTACGCGGCGAGCTGCTCCACATCTTGCACGGCGGTCGCGAGGGCGCGGAGAGTCACAGCGAGGGAGATATCCATGAGCACTGGCGCGCCGACGTTCGGGCACGTCGACACCGCCGAAGCCCTTCCTCGCGCACGGTTGCTCGAACGTCTCACTGGATCAGAGCAACTGTGCGTATTGCACGCCGAAGGCGGGTCGGGCAAGACCGTCCTGCTCTCACAGTGGGCCTCTGACGCCGGTGAGCCGGTCCTCTGGCTTGACCTGCGTTCGCACCTCTCGTCCCGCGCCGGGTTCTGGCTGCGCGTCCTCACCCGACTGCACGCCGACGGCTGGCTCGATGACGCGACGCTCGCCCGTAAGGTCATCGCGATCTCAGAATCGCCCGCATCAATTGACAGCGTGATTCGGCGGCTGGTTCACGAGAACATCACGCCTCGCACGCTCGTCATTGACGGGCTCCCCGACGAAGCTGCAACGTGGCGCCCCGTGGTTGACGATCTCGTCACCCTGTTGCAGCATCGCCCCGATATGCGCTGCCTTGTAGCCTGCTCATCGGTTGCCGTTCGCGACGCGTTACTCGCCGACCCACCGCCGATTAGCTGGGTCGAACTGACCACGACCGACCTCGCGCTATCGCCGCGCGAAGCGCGCGAGATTGTGGAGCGCGACGCATCGCGCATCGACGCGGACCGTCGCGAGGCCATCCTGACAAGCGAGGCCGCCCAGCGCGTCGCCAGCCTGCGCTTCGCCATCGAGCATCACGATGCCCCCGTACTTGCCGATTCGCTCGCATTGCACCCCGCGATCATGGAGCGCTTCGCCGACAGCGGGATCCGCGAATTCGCGGGCGTCATCGCTCTCGCCCCCGTGATCGATGCGGACCTCGCGCGCGACCTCACCGGTCGCGCCGATGCGGCACAGGTGCTCGACCGTCTCGCGCGCCAGGGGGCCGGAGGCTGGATCCCGCACGAGAGCGGGCAGGCGCTCTTTCGGTACCGTGACGGCGTCCGGCAGGCCGCCTCTGCGGACTTCCATGCGCGCCACGCCCGGCTCGTGTTCGCTGCGAAACGCAAGATCGCTCGCTGGATCGCAATGCGGCTCCGCGATTACTCAACCGCGCTCCTCTTCGCGCTCGAAGGACGCGATTACGACCATGCGAGTCGACTCATGCTGCGGGCGTGGCCGTTCAACCACGAGGACAAACCGCGTCTCCGCCAGCTCGTGAAGACGCTCCCTGTCGCGCAGATCCACCGTCGGCCGCTGCTCGCGCTCTGGTATGGGCTCCTGCTCAACGAGGATCCGGCGACACAGTCACGCGCGGCCCCCTTCTTCGTCTCTGCCGCAGCCATGGGCCGCGCCCGCGGTCGAACGCTCTCACCCGCGGAACGTGCGGTGCTCCGCGGGTTCGAGAGCCTGACGTGGCGCCTCATCGGGCAGCCCACGCGGATGGCTGACGCCGCGCGACAGTGCATCGCCCTCATCGAATCCGCAACCGCGGATCCGGAGTTCGATACATCGCTCGCGGAAATCGTCGGGACGGTCTTCAATCAAGCGTGCGTCTCGCTGTACGCATCCGGTGCCATCGGCGAGGCCCGTGATGCGTTCGCCGCGCTCGTCGCACTCGCCGACCGGCTCGCAATGCGGCACCGTCGCAATCTCGGACTGGCCGGGATGGCCTTCGTCGACGCCGCCACGGGAAATGTCGCCAACGCGGCACGCACGCTCGACCGCATCCGTGAGGACGACTGGCCAGAGCCGTGGCTCGCGGGATACGCCGGATCCCTAGGACGGCTCGGACGCGCGTGGATCGCCCTGTCCTCAGATTCTCCGGAGCGCGTGCTCGCGGAGCTCGATGTGCTCGATCCCCACGTCGACACGATCGAACACTGGGACCTCATCGCGGTTGCACGCGCGCTCGCCGAGAGTCGTCTCGGACACGCGCGCTCCGCCGCCCACACCTTCACCCGCACCGTGCGATCCCGGCTCACACGCACCTCGCTGCCGATCGTGCGCGATCGCGTCAGCGGCGCCGACGCCGTGCTGCGGATCCTGAACGGACGAGAGCCGTCATCCGCATCGGAGAACGCGGGACGCACGCACCGCAGCATCGTGCTCGCGATGCAGGCGATCAGCGCTGGCGCAAACGATGACTCCGCCACCGCGTCCACGCTCCTTCGCAAGGCGGAAGCCGCTGCGCTCGCTCCACAGCAGGAGCTGATCGCCGTCGTCGCGGGTGCGCTCTGCGCCTCGCGCCTGTCCTGGGACGACGAGCTGGGACACTTCGCGAGCCGCATCGTGGATCTCGCCATCGATCCGGGCATCCGCTGGCCCGTGATTCTCCTCCCCGAGGCCGATCGCACGCGCCTGATCGACGCGCTCGGGGCGGACGAACCGGCGACGACCATGCGTACGCTCTTCGAAGCGATCCGCCCGGTCGCGACGGAGGCCACGTGGCAATCGCTGGCGCGACCCGCCCTCACGCCGCGCGAGAGTGCGGTGCTCTGCGCGCTCTTCACGCACGAGAGCCGCACCGAGCTCGCGGACGCGCTCTTCGTCTCCGTCAACACGGTCAAAAGCCAGCTTCGCTCGTTGTACGCGAAGCTCGGCGTCAGCACGCGCGAGCAGGCGCTCGCCCGCGCTGTCGCGCTCGGCATCGCCGGGGACAGCGACGGGGACGACGCGCCGTGAAGCGCGTCGTCCTGCTCGCGCTCGCGCAGTGCTTGGCGATGGGCGCGCTCACCGCGCCCGCCGTCGTCGGTCTGTCCGTCCGCGTGCGCGAGTTCGTCGAGCCTGACGCGGCCGCCGGTCTTCTCGGCGCGATCATCTCGCTCGGATCCCTCGCAGCGATGATCGCGAACCCCCTGTTCGGATGGCTCGCCGATCACACAGGACGTCGCCGCGGAGCGCTCACCCTCGGCGCCGTTGCGGGCCTCGTTGCCACCGTCGGCGTCGCGTGGGCACCGTCACCTGTTGCCCTTGCCGCCGCATGGATCACGGCACAGGCGGCGTACAACATGTGCTTCGGGGCGATCAACGGCCTCATCTCGCACGGCCTCGCCGACACGGACCGCACGCGCGCCGCCGGCGTCCTGTCGTCGGTGAGCATCCTCGGAACGCTCCCCGGGCTGGCTGCGGCGGCGCTTCTCCCCCACGACGTCGCGGCGATGATGCTCGTGGTGCCGACGATCGCCGCTGTCGCGATCCCGATCCTCGCGTTGCGTCTCCCCCGCAGCGCGCGCGTCGACGGCGCGGCTCCGTCCCGTCGCCCGATGGAGGTTGTGCGGACCGTCGCCTCGCGCGCATTCGTGGTCGTCATCACGGTCCGCTTCGTGATCGCGTTCGAGCTGGCCGCCGGGCTCGTCTTCGCGCTGTATCTGTTCACCGACCGCTGGCAGATCGCGGAGACGGATGCGGTCCCGCTCGTGTCCCTTATGACTGCCGTGGGCGCGGTCGGCCTCGTCGCCACGGCCGCGATCATCGCCGCGAGCCCGTTACGACGCGCGCCGGCCCGCGTGCTGCTCGGATCCGCTCTCGTGGGCTTGGCCGTCGCGACCCTTGCGCGCGCACTCGCTCCGAACGTGCTGATCTTCCTCCTCGCCACCCTCGTCGCCGGCTGCGCGATCGGTGCCGGCTTCACGGCCACCCGCTCGATCGCGCAGGCGGTGCTTCCGCCGGAGCGATCCGCGCTCGGTCTCGGGGTCTTCAACGTCGCGAACACGCTGGCGCCGGCCGTCGCGCCTGTCGTCGCGGGGGCGCTCGTCGTTCCGGGGCTGCTTCCCTGGCAGACGGACGGATACGGCGCGATGTATCTGGCGCTCAGCGTGCCGATCGTCGCGTGCCTCGCGCTGCTCCCGCTCCTCCGCCAGCGCCGCGCCGCGGTCGCCTCGCCCCACCTTCCGCACATGCACCGATAGCCTGCCCGCGTTTTCGCGTCATGTCGTGCAGGTGCGGCGACGCGCTAGCCTGTGGCCATGCAGACGTTGACGTCGATGCACGCCCGCCGGATCCGATGGTCGAACCACCTTCTCGGGGGATCCGATCTCTCGCCGACGCAGGTCGTCGATCGCGCGGTCGCGCTGCAAGGGCAGGACCTGCCCGCGGTCCTGCGGGCGATCGCGATGCGCTCA
>DWXU01000148.1:0-31921 GCA_019119065.1 Candidatus Microbacterium pullistercoris
CGAGCTCGGTTTTGCCGACGCCGGTCGGTCCGAGGAAGAGGAAGGATCCGACCGGACGACGCGCGTCCGCCATGCCGGTCCGGCTGCGCCGCACGGCCTTCGACACCGCGGTGACCGCGTCTTCCTGGCCGATGACGCGCGCGTGGAGCTCCTGCTCGAGCAGGGCGAGACGTTCGCGCTCGCCCGAGGTCATGCGGTTCGCGGGGATGCCCGTCGCGCGGCTCACGACCGCCGCGATCTGTTCCTCGTCGACCACGGCCGCGCTGTCCGCGGGGCCGCGATCGATCCGTTCGGCGACCCGGACGATCTCGTCCCGGATCCGCGACGCCTCTTCGTAGTCCTCGGCGGCGACGGCCTCGGTCTTCTCGCGCTCGAGCTCAGCGCGCTGCCGGTCGAGGTCCTCGCGCGAGGTGCTCTCACCGAGCCGCAGGCGCAGCCGGGCACCGGCCTGGTCGATCAGGTCGATCGCCTTATCGGGCAGTACGCGGTCTGAGAGGTATCGATCGCTGAGCGTGACGGCGGCCTCGAGCGCGTCATCGGTGTACGTCACGGCGTGGTGCGTCTCGTACGCCGCGCGCAGACCGTGCAGGATCTGCACGGCGTCGGCGACGCTCGGCTCGCCCACGCGCACCGGCTGGAAGCGGCGGGCGAGCGCCGCATCCTTCTCGATCCGGCGGAACTCGTCGAGCGTCGTCGCGCCCACAAGGTGCAACTCGCCGCGGGCGAGGCGCGGCTTGAGGATGTTCCCCGCGTCCATCGCGCCGCTCTCGCCGCTTCCGCCCGCACCGACGATCGTGTGCAGCTCGTCGATGAAGAGAATGATCTCGTCCTTCTGCGCAGCCACCTCTTCGAGGGTCTTCGTGAGGCGCTCCTCGAAATCTCCTCGGTAGCGGGCGCCGGAGAGCATGCCCGCCATATCGACGCTCACGACGCGCTTGCCGGAGAGCTGCTGCGGGATGGATCCGGCGACGATCGCGCGGGCGAGCCCCTCGGCGATCGCGGTCTTGCCGACGCCAGCCTCGCCGACGAGAACGGGGTTGTTCTTCGTTCGGCGCGAGAGGATCTCGACGGTCTGCTCGATCTCGTCGGCGCGTCCGATCACGGGATCCAGCTCGCCGGCCTCGGCGAGTGCCGTCAGGTCGGTGCCGTACGTCTCGAGCATCGTCGCGTTCGTCTTCGCTTCCTGTTGCGCCCCCTGCGCGCTGACGTCGTGGCGCTCGCGTGCGGCTCCCAGCAGGGCATCCGGCGTGACGCCGTGCGCCGCCAGGATCCGGCCCGCGGGGGTGTCCTGCGACAGCACGATCGAGAAGAACAGGTGTTCCGGATCGACGTAGGTGGCACCAGACGAGCGAGCGACCTGCACGGCCTGGTATAGCACGCGCCGGCATGCGGCCGTCATCTCGGCGGCGGGGACGTCGACGGCCGCGGCCGGCTGCGGCAACGCGGCCTCGGCGGCCTGCACGATCTGCTCTGCGTCGGCCCCGGCGGCACGGAGCGCTGCGGCGACGGAGTCGTCATCCGGCAGAACGCGCAAGAGGTGCAGTGCGTCGACTTCCCGCTGTCCGCGCTCGAGCGCGAACGCGCCCGCACGCTGGATGATCTCGTGCGATCGAGCGCTCAGCAGTTCGCGGAGATCGATCGAGCGCGTCTGACGCGCACGCTGACCCTGGAGGTAGCGCGCGAGGAACTCGTCGAATGATCCTCCGGGAAGGTCCATTTCGGGCATGTATCTACTCCTCGTGAAACGTGATGCGACACGACTCAACTTTGCGACCTTGAGTCGCCTCTTGTCAAGTTCAACGCTCAGCGATGCGGAGTATTCCCGCCCACGACAGAGCGCCCGGTGCCCCCGGGCGCTCAGCACGACGCGACGATCAGTCGCGCGGTGTCTCGTCGGAGGGACGCGCGGAGCCGATCAGCGCGGCGAAGGTGGCGATCGCTGGCAGCGCGAGCGCAGCGGCGATCCCCCAGTGCGCGTCGGCGCCCTGAACAGCACCCACGGCGACGGCGAAGATCAGCACCTGCGCCACGATTCCGCCGGAACGTCCCCAGGCGCGTCCCGTGTGGACCGCGAACGCGAATCCCGCGAGCGCACCCGTTGCGACGAGCGTCATCACGAGGAGCGCGAGCGACGTCGCGAGCGAGGAGAGGTCCCCGCGCACCAGGGAGATGACCTCCCACACGGCGAGGGCGGCGAGTCCGATGGACTCGAGTGCGAGCAGCGAAACGGAGGCGCGCTGCATGGAAATCCTGGACATTTGCCAAAACCCTTGATCGTGGGCAACACCTGTACGACAATTGTTCACGGTGTGTTTCCCACAGTGTGGTGGGGTGCGGGGCCACGGGCCCGTCACACATCCAGCGTAGTCGATCACCCGACCACTGCTGAACCACTATTACCCCACCACCCCCTCAAGGAGCACCTCAGCATGGACTGGCGTGACAAGGCGGCCTGCCTTACGGTCGACCCGGAACTCTTCTTCCCCGTCGGCAACACGGGACCTGCGGTCGATCAGATCGAGAAGGCGAAGTCGGTGTGTGCGCGTTGCACGGTCACCGAGGTCTGCCTGCAATACGCGCTCGAGACGAGCCAGGACTCCGGCGTCTGGGGTGGCCTCAGCGAAGACGAGCGTCGCGCCCTGAAGCGCCGCGCCGCACGCGCCCGCCGCGCCGGCTGACGCCGCCTTCCCTCAGAGCACGCCCTCGCCTTCGGCGGGGCGCGTGCTCTCGGCGCTCTTGGTCCACCGTAGAGGGATGTCGATCGCGACCTCGGTGCCGCCTTCGAAGTCACTATCCGACCCACTGATCGTCCGCCACTCGATCGTCCCGCTCAGCTCGCCCTGCACGAGCGTGCGGACGATCTGCGTCCCGAGACCGTGACCGACGCGCCCCTCGGGAAGACCTGATCCGGTGTCGCGAACGCGGACGCGGAGCTCGTCCTCATCGCGATCCGCGGTGATCTCGACGTGACCCTCGCGTCCGGCGAGGCCGTGCTCGACGGAGTTCGTGACGACTTCCGTCAGGACGAGTGCGAGCGGGTTCGCATACTCGCTCGACAGCGTGCCGAAGGATCCCGTCTTGCGCGTGTGCGCGATCGTGTTCTGCGCCGCGGCGACCTCCGCGACGAGGCGCAGCACGCGACTGAACACCTCGTCGAAATCGACCTTCTGGCTGAGGCCTTCGGAGAGCGTGTCGTGTACGACCGCGATCGCCGAGACGCGCTGCATCGCCTGCAGCAGCGACTCCTTCGCCTCGTCGCTCGCGGTCCGGCGTGCCTGGATCCGCAGCAGCGACGCGACGGTCTGCAGGTTGTTCTTCACGCGGTGATGGATCTCGCGGATCGTCGCGTCCTTGGTGAGGATCTCCTGCTCCTGGTTGCGCAGCTCACTGACGTCACGGCAGAGCACGATGGCGCCGATGCGCTCGCCGCGATCGCGCAGTGGGATGATCCGCAGCGCGACGGTCACGCCGCGCGCCTGGATGTCGCTTCGCCACGGCGTGCGTCCGGTCAGCAGGACCGGCAGTGAGGCTTCGTCCGCCGAGGCGTCACGCGCCGGGGGCATGATCTGACGCGCGACGTCGGAGAGCGTCTCCCCCTCAAGCTCGTCGACGAAGCCGATGCGGTTGAACGCGCTGAGCCCGTTCGGGCTCGCGAAGGTGACGACGCCGTCGACGTCGAGCCGGATCATCCCGTCGGCCGCGCGCGGCGCACCGCGACGCGGACCCATCGGCGCTGTCATGTCGGGGTAGTCGCCCGTCGAGATCATCCCGAAGACCGCGTTCGCACACTCGTCGAAGGTGCGCTGCTGCCGTGACGGCGCTCGCACCTCGCTGAGGTTGGTATGCCGGGTGATGACACCGATCACGGCCGTGCCGTCGCTGTCGCGGCGCACGATCGGAACAGCCTTGACGCGCGTCGGCGTCTCCTCGAACCACTCCGGGCTCGACGAATCGACGATGTTGCCGGTACGGAACGCCTCACGCACCTGGCTCTGCCACTGCGGTCGCACCTTCTCGCCCACGATGTCGCGATAGAACAGCGTCGCGGCGCCACTCGGACGCACGTGTCCGACAGCGCGGAAGGAGCCGTCAGGGCTTTCGCCCCAGATGACGATGTCCGCCGAGGCGAGGTCCGCCAGCAGCTGCCCGTCGCCATGCACGCGGTGGACCCACTCGATGTCCTTCTCGCTCAGTTGATTGAGTTTCGTGAGCTGATCGCTGAGTGTCGACACCCTCACAGCGTAGCGGCGAGGCGGCCGACCGCGTGCGCGAGCCCGGGCCGTCGCCTCGGGAGCACCGGTCGCGCCCCGAGGAGCGCCCGCTCGGCCGCGCGTGGATCGTCCGGCAGCAGCCAGACGTCGTCGATGTCGCCGTACTGCGCGAGTGCTCGCCGCACCTGCCCCGCCGCGTCGACGCCGACGGCCCCTCCGGAGACGCGGTTGACCACGGTCCTCCTCTCGGCTGCCGCGGCGACTTCGTCGAGGCGAGCGAGACCGCGGATCAGTCGTGACATGCCGACCGGGTCGCCGAGCCCGAGCGCGATCACGGAGTCGGCGGCACCCAGCGCAGCGAGCGCGGCCTGGTTGCGCCGCGGCGCGTCGATGTCGCTCGCGATCTCTTCGTCAGCGTCGAGGCTCGCGCCGACGTCGACGAGGATGTGATCCGCCCACGACCGCGCCACGTCGAGCGCGCAGACGACCCGCCCCGACGACAGCTCGGGCCACCGAGCGGGACGGTTGATGCCGGTGAGCACCTCGATCGGCTGCGACCCCAGGTCGACGGGCGCGCTCAGGCGCGTCAGCTCAGCGTCGTCGAGCACGCCGTAGTCGGTCTGTCGGCAGGCCGCGGGAAAACCCGGTGCCTCGTCGGGAAGGTCGAGCCGCTGGGCGACCGACGGCGCGTGCGTATCGGCGTCGACGATCGCCACCCTGCGATCGTCGAGCGCGAGCGCGGCCGCGAGGGCGAGCACGAGGGTGGTACGGCCGGGCGCCCCGTGGGGCCCCCACACGACGGTGACGGACCCCCGGGTGACCTCGTCGGGAGATTCCGCGGGAAACGAGCGAGTCGCGATCGCGTCACGCAGCTCGGGCCCCGACGCCGCCAGCGGCAGCGCCGGCGGCAGGCCGAAAGCCGCGACGGTTCGGCGCTCGGCCGCACGGTCGCCGAGTGCGACGATCCGCGCACCGCTGCGATCGCACATCGCGACGACCTCGGGCACGAGCACCGTACGCGTGGCATGGATCACGACGGTGTCGGCGACACGCAGCGCGTCCCAGATCCGCGAGGCCTGATCGCCGACGGTGCGCACGAGCTCGGCCGGTGCCACGGTGAGCACGACGTCGACGTCTTCGTCAGCAAGTGCCGACGCGATCCGCGATCCGTGCGGCTCCGCCGCCGCGACGATGACGTTCACTCGTCGTCCTTCGAAGCGTCATCGACGGATTCGTCGACCTCGTCGGTGCCGGTGTCGTCCCCGGCATGCTCGTTGTCGATCTCCCCGTTCTCGGCATCCGGCGGATCCGCGGCGTCCGGTTCGCGTGCGAGGCTCGCGGGCACGACCGACAGAGCGGATCCGCCGGACACGTGCCGCAGCACCTCGCCGACGACGTCGCGCGAGACGACGAGTTCGACGACGGCGCCTTCCTGTCGCATGACGCCGTCGTCGGTCACGAGATTCGCAACGGTCGCGCGCGTGACGATCACGCGCGGCTCGCCGTGTTCCCCCGGCTCCTCCGCGGGCGATGCCCACAGTTCGACCGTGGAGCCGACGTCGATGTTCGCCGGCACGTCGAGCGTGCTGCGGACCACGACGGCCGTGACGTCTGTGGCGTCGGCCTCCGCGACCGCGGCCGCGGGGATGAGGTCTCCGGCGGCGATGGCGGCGGTCGCGACGAGCCCGTCGTCCAGGTCGGCCGGGGTGAGGTATCCGTCGGCGGCGGCGCCGAGCTGCACGTCGATCTGGACGACATCGGCCGCCGTGATCGACTGGCCGGGTACGACGGGGCGCTCGACGGCGAGCGCCGGAGCGGTCTGGCGTGCGGCGTTGACGACGCCCCAGACGCCCGCAACGGAGGCGACGACGAGGACGAGTCCGATGAGAAAGCGGGCGTCGAGCCACGCGGGCCGGGCTCGACGTGCGTCGCGAGTGAATGGCGGCATGTTCGGAATGGTGGCAGAAATCGCGGATGTGCCTCGAAAGTTATCCACAGGCGAAGCCGTGACCGCATGCGCGGCCGCATAATGGAGGCATGTCGACCGATCAGGGTGCGCTCTTCCTTACGCCAGCTGAGGTGGCGGAGCTGCTCACGATCACGCCCGACGAGGTCGTGACGCTCGTGATAGACGGCCGACTGCGCGGTGCGCAGGTCGGCCACCCGGAGGCCTGGCGCATCGAGCGCGACAGCGTCCGCGACTACCTCGACGATCAGACCGAGCTGAGCCGGCGCCACGCGCTGTGGCACGAGTCGAACATCGCGAGCATTCCCGAGCTGTGGGGCCCGCAGACGCGCCTCTGAGCACATCGGCGTCACCCGAGGCCGAGGTCTCGGCGCGCGCCGACGCGTACCCACGCGATCGCGGCGAACGCGAGCGTGCGCACACCGCGCACCGCCGCGGGGCGTGGCGCATCTCCGGGATCGTGCACCGCGAGGTCGACGTGATCGGCCCCGACGAGCGCGGGGGTGCCGGTCAGTCGTCCGCCGCGCACGAATCCGATCGTGACCGCGGCGCGGCGACGTGCGAGCCCGCGCAAGAGGAAGCCGACGTCCATGCGCTCCAGAAGCGGATCAGCGTCCTGCGGTGCGTCGGCTGCGCGGTCGGGCATCCGCACGGCGTCGATCGCGTCGAGACGCAGAACGAGGATCCCCGTGCTCTCCGTCACCGTGCCGGCGACCCAGTTCGCGCCGACGGCGTCGACGCGGAGGCGATGGACCTCTCCCGTCGTGTCGTCGACGACGATGTCGGCTCCGGCCGGCACCGCTGCGAGTCGCTGGCGGAGGGTGAGCCGACCGACCCGCACACGGTCACGCTCCGCCTCGAGGACGGCACCCGCCGCGTCACGTTCCGCGGCGAACTGGAGCTCGAGATCCTCGAAGAGACTCTCCCAGCGATCGGACGGCATGGCTGCGAGCGTAGCGGCTCGGGCGGGCCGTTCCGCGTGGATCCACAGGCATATAATCGGCTGGCTCCGCCGCGCCGGCACTGGTTGTGTGAGTCGATATCGAACGAGAAGAGCGCTCCCACAATCGCAGAGCAGAGAGAATCATGCCGCCCGCCATACGTCGATACCGCACGAATCAGATCCATGACATGTTCGCTCCGCAGCGCACCGCGACGAAGAGCCTTCCTGATGCGGAGCCGCTTCTCGCGACGCTCGCCGGAGGGGCTGTCGAGGTCATCGCGGGCGTGCGTGACGTCGACCAACTCTCCCGATGGCTCGCGGAAGAGCCATACCGCAACCTCGTCCTGCGCGCCAACCTCGCCGCACGCGCACGCAGTGCCCGGTCGCAGTCGGCGCGCCAGCCCGTCTATCGCATCCAACGGGTGCTGTGCACGTCGCCGACCGACGGCGTCGTCGAGGCGACCGTGATCGTGGCCACGATGGCGCGCACACGAGCGATCGCGATCCGCCTCGAGGGTTACGATCGACGCTGGCGCGCCACGTCGCTCGCCGTGCTCTGACGCACTACTGCTTGTAGGAGGCGAGGAAGTTCCCGAGCCGTTCGATCGCCTCGCTGAGCACGCGCGGCTCCGGGAGGTTCACGAGACGCAGGTGGTCGGGCGTCGGCCAGTTGAAGCCGGTCCCCTCGACCATGAGGATGTGCTCCGCGACGAGGAGGTCGTAGATGAGCTGCCGGTCGTCGTGGATCTCGTGCACCTCGGGATCGAGGCGCGGAAACGCATACAGTGCCCCGGTGGGCTTCACGCAGCTGACGCCGGGGATCGCATTGAGGCCTTCGTACGCGATGTCACGCTGCTCGTGGAGACGGCCGGTCGGCGCGATCAGCGCGTCGATCGACTGCGTACCCGTCAGCGCCGCGAGCACCGCGTGCTGGCCGGGCGCGTTCGGACTCAGTCGCGTCGAGGCGAGCAGCTGGATTCCCTCGAGGAAGCCCTCCGCGTGGTCGCGCGGGCCCGTGATCACGAGCCATCCGGAACGGTAGCCTGCGACGCGGTACGTCTTCGACAGACCGTTGAACGTCAGGCACAGCAGATCGGGCGCGAGCGTCGCGAGCGAGACGTGCTGCGCGTCGTCGTACAGGATCCGATCGTAGATCTCGTCGGCGAGGAGGAGCAGTGAGTTCTCGCGCGCGATCTGCACGATCCCCTCGAGCACCTCGCGGGAGTAGACCGCGCCCGTCGGATTGTTCGGATTGATCACGACGATCGCCTTGGTCTTCGGCGTGATCTTCGCCCGGATGTCCTCAAGGTCTGGCTGCCACCCGGCGTGCTCGTCGGCCAGATAGTGCACCGGCGTTCCGCCCGACAGACTCGTCATCGCGGTCCAGAGCGGATAATCGGGAGCCGGGATCAGCACTTCGTCGCCCTCGTCGAGGAGGGCCTGCATCGTCATCGTGATCAGTTCGGAGACGCCGTTTCCGAGGTAGACGTCGTCGACGTCGAACACCGGGAAATCGGGCACGTTCTCGTACCGACTGACGATCGCGCGCCGGGCCTCGACGATGCCGCGCGCGTCGGTGTAGCCGTGCGCGGTGGGCACGGCGTGCAGCATGTCGCGCACGATCTGATACGGCGCCTCGAAGCCGAACACGGCGGGATTGCCCGTGTTGAGCTTGAGGATCGTGTGCCCGTCCTGTTCGAGTCGATCGGCCTCGGCCAGCGCTGCGCCGCGGATCTCGTACAGTACGTTACGGAGCTTCGCGGACTGATCGAGGTGACGCAGGGGGCTCATCCTGTCATTCTACGGGCCGAGCCCCCTGCCGCTTCGCGACGCTACTTCTTCTTCGCCTGGCGGCGCCGTTCCTCGCGGTTCATCGGGCGGCTTCCGGAGGTCGCCGTGCGCTCGCTGTCCGGGCGACTGGTCTTCACCTGGCCGTTCGCGCCGCGGACCTCGACGTCGCCGTCCTCGTCCGGGGCCGAGTAGGCGAGCTTCTGCTGGTCGGTGGCCGGCGCATCGGTCAGCCCCTTCGCCTCGACCTGCTGCGCGGATCCGTCGGATGCGGCGTTCACCTTCACTTCGAGGTTGAACAGGTACCCGACGGTCTCTTCCTTGATCTGCGCCATCATCGACTCGTACATCGTGTGGCCCTCGCGCTGATACTCGATCAGCGGGTCGCGCTGCGCCATCGCGCGCAGCCCGATGCCGTCCTTGAGGTAGTCCATCTCGTAGAGGTGGTCGCGCCAGCGGCGGTCGAGCACCTGCAGGACGACGCGGCGCTCGAGCTCGCGCATCGCCTCGTGACCGAGGGTCTCCTCGCGCTTCTCGTAGGCGATCTCCGCGTCGCTCAGCAGCTCGCGTGTCAGGCCGACCTGGTCGATGCCGCCCTTGCGGCTGCGCGCCTCGGCAGCGACCTCTTCGATCGTGACGCCGATCGGGTAGAGCGACTTCAGCTCGGTCCAGAGTGCGTCGAAGTCCCAGCTCTCGTTGTGACCGACAGAGGTGTGATCCTTGATCACCTGGGTGATCGCGTCCTCCATGAAGTGGTGCACCCGCTCACGGATGTCGTCCCCTTCCAGGATCACGCGGCGGTCGGAGTAGATCGCGAGACGCTGGCGGTTCAACACGTCGTCGTACTTGAGGACGTTCTTGCGCGAATCCGCGTTGCGCGCCTCGATCTGGGCCTGCGCGTTCTTGATGAGCCCCGTGATGGCGCGGCCGGTGATGACCTGCGAGTCATCGAAGTCGGTGCGCGCAAGCATCGCGTCCGCGAGCGGCGAGCGGAAGCGCTGCATCAGTTCGTCTTCGAGCGAGAGGTAGAAGCGACTCTCGCCGGGATCTCCCTGACGACCGGAGCGACCGCGCAGCTGGTTGTCGATGCGACGAGACTCGTGGCGCTCGGTACCGAGGACGTAGAGCCCGCCGACCTCGCGGACCTTGTCTCCCTCCTCCTCGACGCGCTTCTTGGCGTCGTCGAAGACCTCGTCCCAGGCCGCCTCGTACTCCTCAGGATTCTCCTCAGGATCCAGTCCGCGCGACTTCATCTCGGAGACCGCGAGGAACTCGGAGTTCCCACCGAGCATGATGTCCGTTCCGCGACCCGCCATGTTCGTCGCCACCGTCACGGCACCGAGCCGGCCGGCCACCGCGACGACCTCCGCCTCTCGCGCGTGGTTCTTCGCGTTGAGGACCTCGTGGCGGATGCCGCGCTTTGACAGCAGAGTGGAGAGCTTCTCGCTCTTCTCGACGCTCACGGTGCCGACGAGCACCGGCTGACCCTTTTCGTGGCGCTCGACGATGTCTTCGACGACCTTCTGGAACTTGCCGTCCTCGGTGCGGTAGATCAGATCCGACTCGTCTTTGCGGATCATCGGACGGTTGGTCGGGATCGGGAACACGCCGAGCTGGTAGGTCGACATGAACTCGGCGGCCTCGGTCTCGGCCGTACCCGTCATTCCCGCGAGCTTGTCGTAGAGACGGAAGTAGTTCTGCAGCGTGACGGTCGCGAGGGTCTGGTTCTCGGCCTTGACCGGAACGCCTTCCTTCGCCTCGATCGCCTGGTGCATTCCCTCGCTGTAGCGACGGCCCGCGAGAACGCGACCGGTGTGCTCGTCGACGATCTGCACCTCGTCGCCGATGACGACGTAGTCGCGGTCACGCTGGAACAGCGCGATCGCCTTGATCGAGTTGTTCAGGAACGAGATGAGTGGCGTGTTCGCTGACTCGTAGAGGTTGTCGACGCCGAGGTAGTCTTCGACCTTCTCGATACCCGGCTCGAGCACGCCGACCGTGCGCTTCTTGACGTCGACTTCGTAGTCGACGTCTTCTTCGAGGGCTCGTGCGACCTTGGCGAACTCGGAGAACCAGCGGTTGGCCTCCCCCGCCGATGGCCCCGAGATGATCAGCGGCGTGCGCGCCTCGTCGATCAGGATGGAGTCGACCTCGTCGACGAGCGCGAAGTGGTGATCGCGCTGCACGAGGTCGTCCTTGCGCCACGCCATGTTGTCGCGCAGGTAGTCGAAGCCGAACTCGTTGTTCGTGCCGTAGGTGATGTCGCACGCGTACTGCTCACGACGCACAGCGGGCGTCTGACCGGAGACGATCGTGCCGGTCGTCATGCCGAGGGCGCGGTAGATGCGGCCCATGAGCTCGGCCTGATAGGAGGCGAGGTAGTCGTTCGTGGTGATGAAGTGCACGCCCTTGCCTGCGAGGGCGTTGAGGTAGAGCGGGAACGTGGCGACGAGGGTCTTGCCCTCACCCGTCTTCATCTCGGCGATGTTGCCGTGGTGCAGCGCCGCGCCGCCCATGACCTGCACGTCGTAGGCCCGCATGCCGAGCGTGCGCTTGGCCGCTTCGCGGACGGCCGCGAACGCCTCGGGCATGATGTCGTCGAGACTCTCGCCCTTTTCGTGCCGCGCCCGGAAGCCGTCGGTCTCACCCCGCAGGTCGTCGTCGGTGAGCTTCGCGTAGCTTTCTTCGAGGTCGTTCACGGCGTTCACGACGCGCTGGAGTCTGCGCCTCAGGCGTCCTTCGCCTGCGCGGAGCAGCTTCTCGAACGGATTTGCCACGTGTCACTCCCAAATCGAATGCGGCGGGTGCGTCGGCGACTCGCCGGATGCGTCCGCCGGCGGCGGAAGACATGCTCGCCCATGCTATCGGCCCGAGGCTATGGCCACGCTCAGTCGTCAAGGATCCGTTTCGGCCGCGGGCGGGAGTGACCACACTTCGATCGCCTGATCGGCACCAGTAGACTCGATCCATGGTGTTCTGGGGCAAGAGAAAGCGCGCGGAGACCGAGAAGCAGGACGCCGCCGACAAGGATCTCGCCGTGCGCGCGCAGACCGCCCTCGTCGCGACGGACGAGCGGATCCGCACGACTCTCGACGAGCTCGAGTTCGCCTCCGCGGAGCTCGGCGCGAATGCGACGAAGGACCTCCGCGACGGACTCGACGCCGTCAAACAGCACATGCGCGAGGCCTTCGAGCTGCACCAGCTCAATCACGATCACATCCCGGACACCCGCGAGGAGCTGCGGACGCGCAACGCCCGCATCGTGCAGCTGTGCGACTGGGCAGAGAACGTCCTCGACGAGCGCACCGAGGTGTTGCGCGAACGCATCGAGAAGATCCGCGAGGCGCCGGCCGTCCGAGAGCAGACGGCACGCGAAGCCGAGCGGATCGCGGGGCTGCTACCCGCGGCCGAGCAGACCATCGAGCGGCTGCGGCAACGCTATTCCGCCGAGGCGCTGCAGCGGATCGGCGCGAACCCCGCCGAGGGCCACCAGCTGATCGAGTTCGCGCGCCACTCCATCGACGTGGCACGCCGCCGACGCGAGGCGGGACGACGCGACGACGCGCTCGTCGCGCTCGAGGCCGCCATCGAGGCCGTCCGGCGCGCGCGGCGGATCCTCGATGCCGTCGACGATTTCGAGATCGAGGCGATCCGCGCGCAGAACACGCTCGCCGACGTCGTCGCCGATTCGCGCTCCGACATCGCCGAGGCGCGCCGCGAGCGCCAGACCACGGCGGTGACGACGGCGATCGCCGCGCTCGACGACGCGCTCGCGTCGCTCACCGCTCCCGGGGCCGCCGGGGACCCGTTCTCGGAGCTCGCACGGGTGAGCAAGCTCAACGCGGCGCTCGACCAGGCGCGCGAACACGCCCAGCGACACATCCCCTCGCTCGAGCATGTGAGCCACGATGTCGACGCCTCCGACCGCGCCATCACGTCGGCGCGCAGCCTCATCGACAGTCACCGGGGCGCGATCGGTGCCGACGCACGCACGCGACTCGCCGAGGCTGAGCGGATCCGCATCGACGCGGGCACGCTCGTCGCCGACGAAGACACCCGGGAGCGCGCGCAGCAGCTTGCCCGCCGCAGCGCCTCGCTGGCCCACGAGGCGATGCAGATCGCCCAGCGCGACATCGACCGGGCGCGGCAGGGCAACTGGGGCGGCCCGGGCATGGGCATGGGCATGGGCGGCGGCTACGGTCGGCGCGGCGGCATGGGCGGCGGTGACATGCTGGGCGGCCTCATCGGCGGTGCGATCCTCGGCGGGCTCATCGGCGATATCTTTGACTGACGACAGGCCCCACGTCGGCGCTGAGGCGGACGCGGGACGGAGCAGAGGGATCCGGATGCGCACGAGCAGATTCGCTGGCGTCGGCGTCGGACTCGTCGCGGCGCTCACGCTCGCGGCGTGCGCACCGTCGACGCCAGATCCGCCCTCGGGTGGCCCCGAGCAGCCTCCCGAGGGCACCGAAGTCGACCCGATGGCGCCCGTGCACATCGGCTCGCTCCGCGCCCCCGAGAGTCTCGACATCGCAGCCGACGACGAGTCGGGCGCTGTCGAGGCACTGATCGGCAACGTCTACGAGACGCTCTTCGTGGTGACCGACTCCGGCGCCGTTCAGCCGTTGCTCGCTGCCGCGCACGAGCGCAGCGAGGACGGACTCACCCATACCTTCGCGCTGCGCCCCGATGTCGCGTTCCACAGCGGCGATCCGCTCGTCGCCGACGACGTGGTCGACTCGATCGAGCGCGCGCGCGGCACCACGCCAGCCTCACCCGGCGGAGCGGGTCTGCAGGCCGTCGATTCGGTCATCGCGCTCGACGACGAAACCGTCGAGGTCCACCTTGTGCGTCCGTCGATCTCCCTGCCGGCAGATCTCGCCCGCGTGCCGATCGCCAACGATCGTCCCGACGACGACCGGACCACGACCGCCGACGGCACGGGACCGTACACGCTCGTCCCGTGGGAACCGGGATCCGAGATCACGCTCGAGCGCAACGACGAATATTGGGGCGACGCCGCCGAGAACGAGCGCGTCGTGTTCGAGCACTTCGCCGACACCACCGCCCTCGGCAATGCCCTGTTGGCCGGCGACATCGACATCGCGACGGGGATGGCCACGCCCGGTGCCGCCGCGATGTTCCAGGCGGACGACTCCATCGTCGTGAGCGACGGCACCTCCACCAACGAGGTCGTGCTCGCCTTCAACAACCGTGTGGCGCCGTTCGACGACGTTCGCGTGCGACGCGCCGTCTCGGCGGCAATCGACGACGAGGCCGTGCGTGAGGCCGCCTGGGGCGATCGCGGCGAGGTCATCGGATCCATGGTCCCGCCGACCGACGCCTGGTACGAAGACCTGTCCGGAAGCGATGCGTACGACCCCGACCAGGCACGCGAGCTGCTCGCCGAGGCCGGCTATCCGGACGGGCTCACGTTCACGCTCCCCCTGCCGACCGGTTCCGACCACGCGGCAGATGCCGAGCTCATCCGCGACCAGCTCGCCGAGGCCGGCATCACCGCCGATGTCGAAGAGGTCGCTCCCGACGAGTGGCGCCGGCTCGTCATCGAGGACGGCGAGTACGAGGCGACGATCGTGAACCGCCCCGGCGTGCGCGACCTGCTCACCTACGGGGATCCGAACGCGATCTGGGGGTACGACAACCCGGAGGTCGCGGAGTGGATCGAACAGTCGGAGCTCGTCACGACGAGCGCCGAGCAGACCGAGCTGCTCAAGCTCGTCGCGCGCACGATCACCGAGGATGCTGTGAGCGAATGGCTCTACGTGACGCCCACGCTCGTCGTCGCGGCAGACACGGTCTCGGGCTATCCGATCAACGGGCTCGGAGCGCAGTTCTTCGCGTTCCACATCCGCAAATCGACCTGAGCCGCACACGACGGAGGCGGTGAGCGGGTTCCGCTCACCGCCTCCTGACCGCGCGTCAACTGGCGATCTGCTGCGCCGGCGGCGCCTCGGTCTCGAGCTCGATCACGCCGTAGTCCCAGCCGATGCGGCGGTACACAACGCTCGGGCGGTCGGTCTTGGCATCGATGAAGAGGAAGAAGTCGTGGCCGACGAGTTCCATCCTGTCGACCGCCTCCTCGACCGTCATCCACTCGGGCTCGAACGTCTTGGTGCGGATCACGACGGGCGAGTAGGCCTCTTCGGTCTCCTCCTGCGACGTCGGGATCGTTCCGGTCGTGACGGCGTGCAGCGTCTCGGCGTCGACGGGGGTGATGTCGATGCCCTCGAGAGACCCGGTGTCCTTCTTGAGGTGCGCACCGTGCGGCCGCTGACGGTCGCTCACGCGCTTCTCCTTCGCGCGACGCAGCTGATTGGTCAGCTTGTCGAGGGCGACCTCAAGCGCCTGGAACTTGTCCTCAGCCCGCGCCTCGGCCCGGGCGACCTTGCCCTTGCCCGTCACGGTCAGTTCGACCTTGGCCTCTTCGACCCGTCCGCGATGGTGTGCCGACTGCGTGACCTTCACATCAAGCGCCGCGGCACGCGGCGCGAGAGTCTCGACGCGAGAGAGTTTCTCATCCACAACGGTCCGGAACCTGTCGGTGATGCTGACGCCCACCCCGACGATGCTCGTGTCCATCTTGTGCCTCCCATTCCGGTTCGCCCGGAGTGAGCGAACCACGTCGCTTCTGGCCTCCCACCGTATTGCCAGATGAGGTCGCTGTCACTCTTTTCGCGAGATCCGGTTCACGGGCGTGTCATCCGTCGTTCATCTCGGCACGCAGCGGCGTGCGTGCGAGCGCGGCCGCTCCCACGACATGCGCGCCGACCGCGCGCAGCGCACGACGGGCCTCGAGGATTGTCGCGCCGGTCGTGACGACGTCGTCGACGATCACGACCCGTGCGTCCGCTCCCACGCGACGCGCGGTCAGCGCGCCGCGGAGGTTCCACTCCCGCGCGTCACGCCCCAGCCCGCGCTGATCCGCCGCCTGCCGCGCCCACGTCAGCCCGCGTGTCGGACGTGCCCCCGCGGCTCGGACGAGTCGTTCGACGACGCGATACCCGCGGTGGCGCGTGGCGTTTCGCCCCGACGGCACGGCCACCGCGAGCAGGCCTTCCTCGCCGATCGCCGCGTGTGCGAGCGCTGCCCGAAACGCGCGTCCGAGCGGGCGAGCGAGGTCGGTGCGCCCCTCTTCTTTGAGCGCGCGCACGGCGCGGGCCGCGCCGCCGTGCAGCGACAATGATGCACACACGGCCAGCGGATCCTCCCGCGATCCGACGAAGCTGGTTCGCGGGCGCGGCGCGAGCTCGGCTCGGCATCCGTCGCACAGCGCGACGCCTGGGTTCGCACACGCCGCGCACGAGACCGGCAGCAGCAGCGCCAGGGCATCGGTCGCCACACGCATGAGGGAAGCCATCTCCTCATCGTCCGTCGCGTGCGGCCACCGTGCGCCGACTGTGGAGAACCGGCCGCGGCGATCCGGTCTGTGGACGCGCCTATGGCGCGGTGTCGGTCATGGGCGGCGCGCCCGTCTGCGTCGCGAGTACGAGCACGCCGCCGCCGGCCTGCTGCCAGCTCGTCGTGTTGCGGATATACAGGGAGCCGTCGTCCGCCAGCAGACGCTCGCTCGACTCGGGGTTCCCGTACGTGATGTCCTCCGCAACGAACGACGGCGTCAGCCGCGCTCCGCGCGCACCGACCTGCTGCTCGCGGATGACCGTCCGGCCGTCCGAGATGACCATCGCCGCGACGGTGGTATCCGAGACCCAGGCGACCGCCTGTGCGTCGCCGGGAAGCGGATACACGTCCTGCGGTGCCGACAGCCCGACGGGCCGCGCATCGCCGTCCCGGCGCACGCCGGCGACGACCAGCACCGGCTGGTTGTCGGCGCGCCCCGTCACGGCGATGCGCGCACCGTCGCGAGAGACCTGAATCGCCGAGACCTCGGTCAGCTGCGACAGCCCGTTCAGCTCGCGCGGATCGCGCTCGTCGTCCCAGGTCTGGAACAGTCCGGTCTCGTCGAGGTGCGCCGACCAGACGTAGCCGAACGCGTCGAGCGACGGTGCCGTCCACTCCTCTTCGTAATTGAAGACGTCGTACGAACCGTCCTCGCCGTCGACCCACCACATGCGGCCCGACTCCGTCTGGACGATCGCGGTCATCAGATCGGGCGAGACGACGATCGACGTCGCGGGGTCGTCGGCCGCACCGTCGGGCGCGAACTGCTCCACGATGACGTCGCTGAGCCCGGGGATCGGCGTGATCTCGCCGTTCGTGAAGTATCCGAACGCGACGCCGTCGTCCGTTTCCGCGAGCGCCATCGCGCGCGGGTCCGGTTCCGTCGACACGATACGGTCGTCCGGTGCCGTGATCCGGCTGCCGTCCACGGTCATGCGCACGTCGACGATGTTGAGCGTCCGCGAGAGCTGCGTCTGCATCCGCGCGCGTTGCTCGGGGCTCGCCTCGGCCGCGGCTCGGGACAGCTCGACGGTCGCGGAGGTCTCGCCGACCGTCACCTGCTCGACGTCGATGCCCTCGAACGCGGTGAAGACGGCGTTCTCGAGCCACGGCGACGGCCCCGTCTCGACGAGCTGGGTCACGATGCGCTCGACGCGCGTCGGCGAATCCGCGAACCAGCGGACATCGGGAACGAGGCGGTCGTCGAAAGAGGAGAAGTACAGTGCCTGCGGTGCGAAGATGCTGGTGAAGCTGCCGCTCTGGACCACCACGCCGTCGGGCGCTGACGAGATCCGCCACTCGCCGTCGACCTGCTCGAGCTCGAAGTCGAGAGAGCGCACGTTGTCGCTGGCAAGTCGGTAGGCGCCCGTCTCGTCGACCGTGGCCGTCGGCGTGATGCGCGCCGTGACGGTGCCGCCGTCGCCGTCGGTTTCCGCCTCGAAGTCACCCACGGCGCGGTCGTTGACGCTGTCGACCGTGATCCGCTCATTCGGATCCCACGTGGCCTGCGCTGCGGGGGCCAGGAACTCGCGCGCGACCTTCCAGTCGTCGAGCGGGCTCTCCCCCGCGTCGAGGAATCCCAGCACGATCGCCGCGGGCTCCGCGCCCGTCGCCGGCCCATCGGGACTGAACTGCCAGCGCGCCTCACTCGAGCGTTCCTCGGTCGACAGCCCCGGTTGGAAACTGCCCTCGGTCGGCAGTCCGGAGCACGCGGCGAGGCACAGCGCGAGCGCGGCGACGACGGCCGCGCCGATCCTCCGTGTGCGTCGCATGCTCATGCGTCCTCCTGATCCGGCGCGTTCCGCACCACGATCGTCTCGGTGTCGCCGGCAGCGGCGCGCCGCCCATCGCCATGCGGAAGCGCGTCGCGCGGCTCCGTCCGGATCGGCGATGAGAGGAGACCCAGGTCGGCATTGCGCGGGAGCGTCACGACGAACTGCGTGCCCTGGCCGAGCTGAGACCACACGTCGATCGTCCCGCCATGCAGGCGCGCGTCGCCCAACGCGATCGACAGCCCCAGCCCCGTACCGCCGAGCGTTCGCTGCCGGGAGGGATCCGCACGCCAGAAGCGGTCGAAGACACGCTCGACGTGCTCCGGCTTCATGCCCAGCCCGTGGTCGCGCACGGCGACCGCGACCGATGTGTCGTCCTGCGCCACGGTGAGCTCGACGGGCTCGCGTTCGCCGTGCTCGATCGCGTTGCCGACGAGGTTCCGGAGGATTCGTCGGACGCGACGCGGGTCCATCTCGACGACATCGTCACCGTCGGCCCCCCGGAATCGCAGCTCCGTGTCGTTCTGCCACGCCACCTGACGCATCGACTCGGCCACCTGCTCGACGATCTCGCTCAGGCTCGCGTCCTCGCGTGTGAGTTCGACGGATCCCGCGTCGTAGCGACTGATCTCGAGCAGGTCGGTCAGCAGCTGCTCGAACCGCGCGACCTGATCGTGCAGCAGCTCGGCCGAGCGCGCCGTCGCCGGATCGAACTCGTCGCGCGAAGCGTGGATGACCTCGCTCGCCAGCTGGATCGTCGTCAGGGGTGTGCGCAGTTCGTGCGAAACATCGGATACGAAGCGCTGTTGCACGAGCGAAAGCTCAGCGAGCTCGCGGATCTGGTGCTCGATGCTGTCCGCCATCTGGTTGAACGACTTCGCGAGCGTCGCGAGCTCATCGGATCCGGACTCCACGAGCCGCGCCGAGAGGTCGCCATCGGCGAATCGTGCGCTCGCCCGCGAGACGTCCACGACGGGCGCCGCGACGGAGCGCATCACGAGCCACACGACGACACCGACGATGACGACGAGCGCAACGCCGGTGACGAGGAGCACGCCCTGCACGTACGCGAGCGTCTGCGCGACATCGCTGAGCGGGTAGGCGAAGTACACCTCGTACACACCCACTTCGGGCAGCGTGAGCTGCTGTCCGACGACCACTGCGGGTACCTCCGTGCCGTCAGCCAGCGGCAGGCCCAGCGGCTGATACCACTGCTGCTCGGACAGCAGCCGCACCTGTTCGCGGAAGCCGTCCGAGAGCAGCGACTCGTCGAACACGTCGTTCGGCCGCGTGAAGCCGGACGGCATGTCGGGCCCCGACTGTTCGGCGATCGGAAACCCGACGATGAGGTCGGTCGACGATGCGGTCGCGAGGTTGTCGAGCATCCTTCCGCGCAGTGACTGAATCGCCGCGAGGTCGGTCGCGGGTGGCTCCTCGTTCACAAAATGCTGGGTGAAGTCGATCGCGCGCGCCGTATCGACCTGGGAGCGCTCGATCCGCGCATCGTAGAGATCCGCTTGGATCGCGAGCGCGGCCCACACGGTTGCCACGACGATCGCCACAGTCGTCGCGCCCGCGGAGATGAGGACGGTGCGAAACAGCAGTGAGCTGCGCCATGCCGAGGCCGGGCGGCGAATGAGCGCCAGCAGCCGGCCGCCGAGCGTCCCCGTCGAGGCGTCGGACATCGGCGTCGCTACGTGGTGGCGCCGGCGCGGTACCCGACGCCGCGCACCGTCATGACGACCTTGGGATTGTCCGGATCGCGCTCCACCTTCGAGCGCAGGCGCTGCACGTGGACGTTCACGAGTCGCGTGTCGGCCTTGTACTGGTAACCCCACACCTGCTCAAGCAACTGCTCGCGCGTGAAGACCTGGTTCGGTTTCGAAGCGAGCGCGACGAGCAGCTCGAACTCGAGGGGGGTGAGCGACAGCAGTTCGTCGCCGCGCTGGACCTCGTGCGCAGAGACGTCGATTGTGAGGTCGCCGATGCGCAGCGATCGTCCGTCGTCCGGAAGCACGGGGCGCAGTCGGGTGCGGATCCGCGCGACGAGCTCCTTCGGGTTGAAGGGCTTGACGACGTAATCGTCGGCGCCGGCCTCAAGCCCGGCGACGACATCGGTCGTGTCGGAACGCGCCGTCAGCATGATGATCGGGACCCCGGACTCCGCGCGGATCTCGCGGCAGATCTCGATCCCGTCCTTGCCGGGCAACATCAGATCGAGAAGCACCAGGTCGGGTTTCGTCTCGCGCCACATGTCGAACGCCTGCATGCCGTCGGAGCAGAACGTGGCGTCGTAGCCGTCGCTCGTCAGCACGATGCCGATCATCTCGGCGAGCGCAGTGTCGTCGTCGACGACGAGAATGCGACCAGTCATGCCGACAGCCTAATCGCGCGCGACGCGCGGCGGCTGAGGCGCGCCAGGTGTGAAACCATGGCGGTGGGAGGAACAGATATGACACAGAACACCCAGGCGACCTGGGCGCCCGCGCCCCGACCCGGGCTGGTGCCGCTCTACCCCTACGGATTCGGAACGATCCTCGGCAAGGCCTTCGCCGTGCTGAAGGGCAACCCGAAGGTTCTTCTGCTGTTCGTCGTCGGCGTTCAGACGCTCTCGATGGCGCTGTCGACCGTGATCATCTTCGTGGTGACCTTCCTCGCCATGGGCCGGCTGGACACCGTCTCGCCCACGTCTCCGGAGTTCGAGGACATCTTCGCGGGCTCCGTGCTGATCATCCTGCTTGTGACCGTGGCCGTCTCTCTCGCGCTCACCGGGGTCAGTGTCATCGCGCACGGCTTCATCGTCGCGGAAGTGGCTCACGCCTCACTCGCCGAGAAGGCTCGGCTCGGCACGCTGTGGCGACGCGTCCGCCCGGCTTTCTGGCGCCTCATCGGCCTCTCCCTCCTCATCAGCGTCGGCGTGATGATCGCGATCGCGCTCGTCGCGGTTCCGCTCGTCCTGCTCGCTCTCGCCAACACCGCGGCATCGTGGATCGGGTTCGGTGTCGGACTCCTGTTCGCCGGCCTCGGCTTCCTGGTGCTGGCGGCATGGATCGGCACGAAGCTGTACCTCAGCACGTCGGCGATCGTCCTCGAGGGCGCTGGGCCGATCCGCGCCATCGGACGCTCGTGGAAGCTGACGCGCGGCCGCTTCTGGTCAACGTTCGGCGTGGTCGTCCTACTCTCGCTCATCACGCAGTTCGTCGCCGGGATCATCTCGGGCGTTGTGTCGATGTTCACGCCGCTGATCACCACCATTCTCGTGCCACTCTCGACGTCGACTGGCGACCTCACCGCGGCGTCCGTCATCGGCGCTCTGGTCTTCATCCTCTCGATGGTGCTGTCGTTCGCCATCGCGGCCATCATGACGATCGTGACCGGGGCCGGCGGCACGCTGGCATACATCGACGCCCGCATGCGCGACGAGGGGATCGACCTGCGCATGCGCCAGTACGTTGAGGCAGGCGGCGCGGCCGAAGACCCCTACACGTTCGTGCCGGACGCTCAGCCGTCGCCGTACGCCGCCCCACAGCGGCCTTCCTCCCCCCAGGGCGGCCCGTACGGATATCCGAACCAGCCGCAGGGATACCCGCAGGCATATCCCCAGCCGCAGTACCCGCAACAGCCGCAGGCGTACCCGCCGCAACAGCAGGCCTACCCGCCTCAGCCGCAGGCCTATCCGCCCCAGCAGCAGCCGTACCCGCCTCAGCAGCCACAGGCCTTCCCACCCCAGCAGCAGCCGTATCCGCCGCAGCAGCCGCAGGCATCCCCGCCCCAGCAGCCGTCGCCGCCGGCTCAGGACGGCGACCAACAGCCGCCCTTCGCGCCACCGTCATGATGCTCCGTCTCGCCGCAGATCTGCCCGATCGTGACGAGGCACGCGAATGGGCCGAACGCGAGCTCGAGAAGGCGGTCTATCGCGAGTCCGAGCCGACGCTGTTCGATCGCGTCGCGCGGGCGATCGGCGACTTCCTCGCCTCCCTGTTCAACCCGCAGATCGGGGGCGCCACGTGGAGTCCGGTCTGGACTATCGTGATCGTCGCGATCCTGGTCGCCATGATCGTGGTCGCCTTCATCATCTGGGGAGCTCCGCGCGGCGACCACCGCGCCCATCGCATCCCGTCGTCGACCGTCTTCGACGACGATGAGCGCTCCGCGTCCGACCTGCGCGCCGCCGCGGACGCGATGATGAGGGAAGGTCGCTGGGACGACGCCGTCGTGCTGCGCTTCCGCGCGATCGCTCGCTCCGCCGAAGAGCGCGGCGTCCTCATGGCGCCTCCCGGCATGACCGCGCAGGCCTTCGCCAGCGCCGCAGCCTCGCCCTTCCCCGATCATCGCGACGAGCTCCGCGCCGCCGCCGGGACGTTCGACGACGTGCGCTACCTGCGGCGCCCCGCCTCCGCAGAAGCCGCCGAGCGCATCACGGCGCTCGACCGCGCGGTCGCGGACACGCGCCCGGCGAGGACCCCGGAGGCCGCGTTCTCATGAGCCTCGTGCACACCGCAGATCGGGCGGATCAGACACCGCGAGCGTCGCGCGCAAAGCGCGCCTGGTCGTGGGTGGGCCTCATCGCCCTCATCGTCGTCATCGGCGGCACCTTCGCCGTCTTTGATCGCCAATGGCAGGCGCCTGAACCTCTCGCGGCCGACAGCCCCCGCTATGACGGGGCGCTCGCGGTCACGACGCTGCTCACGGAACGCGGCGTCGACGTCGTCGAGGTCGACCGCCTCGCCGCCGCGCGCGAGGAGCTGACCGGAGACGAGACACTCGTCGTCACCGACCCCACCGTCCTTCATCCGGACGACCTGCGCGAGCTCGCCACGGACGCATCCGCCCTCGTCGTGCTCGGTGGCGACGCCGTCGCACTGGAGGCGGTGATCGAAGGAACCGGGTTCGCCGCGTACGGCGGATCCGAGCCCGTCTCCCCCGCCTGTGACCTCCCGGTCGCCGCGAGCGCCGGGGCGATCATTCCCGGCACCGCGTACGACCTCGGAGCGGACGCCACTGGGTGCTATCCCGTCGACGACGGCTACGCTCTGCTCACCGCCGACATCGACGCGGACTCGACCGTCACCGTCCTCGACGGCGCCGCTGTGCTCGTCAACGAGCATCTCGCGACCGAGGGTCACGCGGCGCTCGCCTTCGGCCTGCTGGGCACCCACGACCGCCTGATCTGGTACCTGCCTTCTCACGATGACGCCTCCGCCGACGGGGTCCCCGCGCTCGGCGACTTCGTGCCGACGTGGGTGACGCCGGTTCTGGTGCTCGCGACGCTGGTGGGCATCGCCGCCGCGGTCTGGCGCGGACGCCGGTTCGGGCCGCTCGTCGCCGAGACGCTCCCGGTCACGGTCCGCGCGAGCGAGACGCTGGACGGGCGCGCACGTCTCTACCGCGCCGCCGACGACCCTGCGCACGCGCTCGCGGCGCTACGACGCGGCGCCGCGGCCCGACTCTCGCGGCGCCTCGGGCTCTCCGCCGATGCGTCCGCCGAAGAGGTCGCGCACGCCATCGCCGCCGCGCTCGCTCGCGATCCACGCGCCGTGCTGCACACGTGGACGGCGCAACCGCACGATGAGGCCGAGTTCGCCGAACTCGCCGACCACCTCCGTGACCTTGAGCATGCGCTCGGGAGAATCGACCCCTGGGAAGGACGCGCACGATGACCGACTCGACGCCACACCCGCCGGTGCCGCCGCAGGATCCTCGGCCGCCGCAGAGCGCACAGCGGCTCCCCGACGAGGCCGAACGCCTCCGTCAAGCGATGCAGCGCGTCCGCACCGAGGTCGCGAAGGCCGTGGTCGGCCAGGATGGCGCGGTCACGGGACTGCTCATCGCCCTCCTCGCGGGCGGCCACGTGCTGCTCGAGGGCGTGCCCGGCGTCGCCAAGACGCTGCTCGTGCGCACCTTCTCGCGCGCGCTCGGTCTCGACACGAAGCGCGTGCAGTTCACGCCGGACCTCATGCCGGGCGACGTGTCCGGATCCCTCGTCTACGATGCGAAGACGGGCGAGTTCGAGTTCCGCGAAGGTCCCGTGTTCACGAACGTACTGCTCGCCGACGAGATCAACCGCACGCCTCCGAAGACGCAGTCGGCGTTGCTCGAGGCGATGGAGGAACGCCAGGTCTCGAGCGACGGCGTCACGCGGCCCGTGCCCGAGCCGTTCCTCGTCGCCGCGACGCAGAACCCCATCGAGCAGGAGGGCACGTACACGCTGCCCGAGGCGCAGCTGGACCGCTTCCTGCTCAAGCTGCAGATTCGCGTTCCGGACCGTGAATCCGAGATCGGCGTCCTCCAACGACACGCCGCCGGTTTCACACCCCGCGATCTCGAGGCGGTCTCGCGCGCGGTCACGCGCGACGAGATCCTCGCAGCCCAGCAGGCGGCCACGGGCGTCACGGCGACCGACGAGGTGCTCGCCTACATCGTCGATCTCGCCCGCGCGACGCGCGAGGCGGCGTCGGTCGAGGTGGGCGCGAGCCCCCGTGCCGCGACGGCGCTGCTCGCCGCGTCCAAGGCGTGGGCCTGGCTCGGCGGATACCCGGCGATCACGCCGGACCACGTGCAGGCGATGATCACCCCCGTGTGGCGGCACCGCGTGCAGCTGCGGGCCGATGCCGAGATCGAGGGCGTCACCGTCGATGCCGTCCTCACCTCCGTGCAGCGCCAGACCCCCGTGCCCCGCTAGGAGAGTCCGTGTTCCTGACCGGTCGCTTCCCGCTGCTCGTCGCTCTCGGCGCCGTGCCGATCGTCGCGCTGAGCGCCGCGGGCTTCGACGCGTGGCTCGTGTTCGTCGGGTGGATCCTCCTCGTCGCGTTCGTCGGCACATTCGACGTCGTGGCGGCGCCCGCGCCCGACGCGCTGCGGTTCTCCCGCGCCGTCCCGCAGCGCGTCCGCCTCGGCGATGACGCGGTCACGCGGCTGCAGGTGATCAACGACAGCGATCGCACGGTGCGCGCGCGGATCCGCGACGGTTGGCAGCCCACGGCGGGCGCCGACGGCAGCCGACCGCGGGTGACCATTCCGCCACGCGAGTCGCGTACGGTGCGCGTCGATCTCCGGCCGCGCCGCCGTGGCGAGCTGCGCAGCGAGTTCGTCGCCGTGCGCACGCTCGGACCGCTCGGCTTCGCGGGCCGCTCTCGCGCGCTCGAGTCGCCCACGGCGATCCGTGTGCTGCCGCCGTTCCGCGCCCGACGGCACCTCGCCAGCCGCGTCCAGCGCCTTCGCGAGCTCGATGGCGCGACGTCACTGCAGGTACGCGGTCAGGGCACGGAGTTCGATTCGCTGCGCGAGTATGTACGTGGGGACGACGTGCGTTCCATCGACTGGCGCGCCACGGCGCGAGCGTCGACGACGATGCTGCGCACCTGGCGGCCGGAGCGCGACCGTCACGTCACGATCATCATCGACACCGGCCGCACGGCGGCGGCGCGGGTGGGCGACGAGACGCGTCTCGACGCGACGTTCGAAGCGGCACTTCTGCTCGCGGCGCTTGCGACCCGGGCAGGAGACCACGTCCACGTCGTCGCGTTCGACCGCCTCGTCCGCGCGCGCGTCACGGGCGTCGACGGCGCACGCTTGCTCCCGGCGATGGTGGACGCCCTCGCCCCCGTCGAGGCCCAGATGATCGACACCGACTGGGACGGAGCGCTCGCCGAGGCGCGACGCCTCGCCCGGAGACCGAGCCTCGTGGTGATCCTCACCGCGCAGGAGGCGCTCTCGTCCTCGCGCGATTTCCTCGCGCGGCTGACGAGGATCCCGGATGCCGCGACGACCGTTCTCGTCGGCACCGTGACCGACGCCGGGCTCGCGGAAGCCGCACGCGCGAGCGGGTCCGTCACGGACTATTACCGCGCGGCCGCCGCCGAGGCGACGCGTCGCGACGCGGAGCTCGTGGCGTCAGCGATCTCGCGCGCGGGAGCCGAGGCGATCGCCGACACCCCGGAGGACCTGCCCCCGCGGATCGCCGACCGCTACCTCGCTCTGAAGAAGGCAGGCCGGCTGTGAACCTCCTCCCCGTCCCGATCGTCCCAAGACCCGAATCGTTCAGAACAAGATAGAATCGGGAGATGAGCTCGATCGACGCCTCCTCTCGCGCCACGGCGCGCGCTGAGGTCGTCGACGCGCCGACCATGCTGCGGGCGGCGGGTCTGCGCGTGACCACGCAGCGATCCGCCGTGCTCGATGTTCTGCGACAGAGCGCGCACGTCGCGGTCGACGAACTGCACGAGCGCGTGCACGAGCAGATCCCCGGCATCGCCCTCCAGACCGTGCACGGCATCGTCAACGACATCACCGCGGCGGGCATCGCCCAGCGCGTGAGCTTGCCGGGGGCGTCGAGTTCGCTGTACGAACTCGCCCGCGGCGACAACCACCACCACGTGCAGTGCGTCGTCTGCGGACGCGTCGAGGACGTGGACTGCGTGGTCGGCGAGGCTCCGTGCCTGACGCCGAGCCACGATCACGACATGCGGATCCTCGAGGCGAGCGTCACCTTCCGCGGCATCTGCGCCGACTGCGAGTAACGCTCGGCGAGTGCTCGTCCGCTGTCGGCGGCATTCGCGAGTGCGATCCCGCCCTCCGCGGCGACGAGATGGACGCGCAGGCACTCGCCAAGTGCGGTGTGCGGGCGGCGTAGGCTGGATCCGATGAACATCGACGCCCTGATCGACGAGCGCCGCGCCGAGTGGGACAGGCTCGACGAACTCGCGCGCCGCCGCCGGCTGACCGGTGCCGAAACCGACGAGTTCGTGCACCTGTACCGGGCGGCTTCCGCGGACCTCGCCGATATCAAGACCTCGATCGGGCGCTCCGCGGCGGGCGACTATCTCTCGAACATCCTCGCCCGCGCGCGCCTGGTGCTGACGGGCGCACCCGACAACGTGATGCGGCAGGTGCCCCGGTTCTTCGCGCGACAGCTGCCGGCCGCGCTGTACCGGATCCGGCGGGATTCGCTCATCGTGGCGGTGTCGTTCATCGGCATCGTCGCACTGGTCGGCTGGTGGGCCCAGCAGGACCCCGCCTACATGGCCGCGATGGGCGACGAGGCCCAGCTGAAGAAGTACGCCGAGGAGGACTTCGTCGCGTACTACAGCGAGCACTCCGAGGGCGTGTTCACCGGCATGGTCTGGACGAACAACGCCTGGATCGCCGCGCAGGCGATCATGTTCGGGATCACGGGGGTCTACCCGGTCTTCGTCCTGATGCAGAACGCCGTCGGACTCGGCACCTCGGCGGCCGTGATGAACTGGTACGGACGCGGCGACGACTTCCTGCTGTTCATCCTCCCCCACGGTTTGCTCGAGATGACATGCATCTTCGTCGCGGGAGCGGCCGGCATGCGCATCTTCTGGGCGTGGGTCGCTCCAGGCACCCGCACGCGCGCGACCGCGCTCGCGGCGGAGGGCCGCGCCCTCGCCACCGTCGTGGTCGGCCTCGTGATCGCTCTCGGGCTATCTGGCCTCGTCGAAGGCTTCATCACACGCCAAGAGTGGCCGCACGCGATCAAGATCGGCATCGGCGCGGTCGCGCTCGGCGTCTTCCTCGCCTACATGCTGGTGGTCGGTCGCCGCGCCGTGAGGGCGGGCGAGACGGGCGATCTCACCGAGTACGAGGCCGGCACCACCCGCCTCGTGGCCGGCTGACCGCCCGCCGCGCCGGCCGCTACGCCGTCGCCGTCGCCGTCGCGACCAGTCGCCGCTCGAGATCGGCCGCCGCGAGGTCGCCGTGGACGGCGGCGCCCGCCATCAGGCCGCTCGCCATGGCGCCGGTCACCATCGCCATCGGCTGGGAGGAGTTCCCCGCGGCCCAGACGCCGGGGATGCTCGTCATGCCCCGCTCATCGACGGGGATTTGCTGACCGAACGCGGTCGTCTCCGCCTGGCCGCCCAGCGCCTCGTACAGGTCCGTTCTGGCGTGGAAACGCGGCGCGACCACCACGGCGTCGACCTCCTGCCGTTCCCCTCCCGCGAGGCGTAGCGCGCGCACGCGGGTGCCGTCGACCTCGACCCTCTCGATGCGTGCCGACACGACCGGAATCTCCAGCGCTGTGAGGCGCCGCTGGCCGTCATCGTCGAGCGCGTCCTCCTCGTGCCGGATGAAGGTCACGCGGTCGCTCAGCTGACGGAACAGCATCGCCTGGTGCACTGCGTTCGGGTCGCGCGCAAGGATCGCGATGCGCGTGTCCCTCACCTCCCAGCCGTGGCAGAACGGGCAGTGCAGGACGGTGCTCCCCCACGCCTCCGCGATACCCGGTACGTCGGGAAGCTCGTCGATGAGCCCGGTGGCGAGGATGACGCGGCGAGCGCGGATCCGCTGTGCTCCGTCGTCGACCTCGATCTCGAAGTCGTCGAGACTCCCCGAGGCATCGGTCGCGCGCCCCGCGAGGATCCGCGCGCCGTAGGAGTCGGCTTCCCGGCGGCCCCGGGCCAGCAGCTCCTGCGGGGGGATCCCTTCGTTTCCGAGGACGTTGTGCGCGCCGTCCGCCGTCGCGTTGCGCGGTTCGCCGGCGTCGACCACCACGACGTCCCGTCGCGACCGTGCCAGAGCGACGGCTGCGGCGAGGCCGCCCGCGCCACCTCCGATCACGACGACGTCGACGGTGTTCTGGTCTGAGTTCTCGTGTGTCATGTCGTGGACGCTACGCGTGCATTGCACAGTGCGGGTAGACTCTTGCAGATTATGCAAGATCACACGGAAGACGTCGTTCGTCAGCGTGTCCGCGGGCTGCGACGCGCGCGCGGTTGGACGCTGGACGACCTCGCCGGTCGGAGCTTTCTCTCGGCGTCGACGCTGAGCCGAATCGAGACGGGACATCAGCGCATCTCCCTGGAACATCTCGTCGCGATCGCATCGGCGCTCGGCACCTCCCTCGACCAGCTCGTTGAGCCGCCCGGCGACGACGACGTCGTCATCCGCCCCGAGCCCGAGACGATGCACGGCGCGACCGTGTGGATCCTCTCTCGCGAGCGCGATCGCCGCGGCGTCACGATCGCCAAGATGCGGTTCGTGAACACGGACGCCCCGGACCCGCGCGTGCACCCCGGCTACGAGTGGTTCACGGTCCTCGACGGCGTCGTGCGCCTGCAGCTCGGTACGCGCACGATCCTGGTACGGCCGGGCCAGGCCGCCGAGTTCTCCACCATGACCCCGCACGCGATCTCGGCCCACGACGGCCCCGCCGAGATCCTGACGATCTTCGACCACGAGGGCGAGAGCGCGCACCTCCCGGGGCGCACGCGAGCGCGCGACGGCCAGTAGCCTGGGAGCATGTCTCTGGTCGCCGGCCCCCGCCCGCTCGTCGCGGACGACGAGGTTCTCACGGGTGAGGCGGTCGCGCTCGACCTGCAGCCCGTCGGCCTCGGCCTGCGCGTGCTCGGGGGCCTCATCGACGCTGTGCTGGCCTGGGCGCTCTACCTCGCGATCACGCTCTGGGGCGTCGGCTCGCTCGTCGCGGCGGGGGTCCTCACTCAAGCCACTTCGCGGATCTTCGCGATCGTGCTGCTCGTGGTCTGCTTCGCGGCGCTGCCGATCACGGTCGAGACGCTCGCGCGCGGCCGCAGCCTCGGCAAGCTCGCCGCGGGTGGGCGGATCGTACGCACGGACGGCGGAGCGATCGGGTTCCGCCACGCGTTCATCCGCGGGCTCGTCGGCGTGCTCGAGGTGTATCTGACCTTCGGCGGACTGGCGTTGCTCGTGGGCGTGTTCACGCCGCGTGCGCAGCGGCTCGGCGACCTCGTCGCCGGAACCTACAGCGAGCGTGCCCGGAAGCCGTCGTTGCCGGAGCCGGCTGGCGGGATCCCCGAGCCGCTCGCGGGGTGGGCAGAAGTCGCCGACGTTGCTCGCCTCCCTGCCCGTCTCGACGCACAGGTGACCCGCTTCTCTGCTGGCGCGCACGCGATGAATCCCGCGGCGCGGGCGCGGGTCGCGGCCGAGCTCGCACCCGCCGTGGCGCCGTTCGTCACGCCGGTTCCCGACGTGCACCCCGAGCTCTTCCTCGCCGGCGTCGCCGCCGTACGTCGCGAGCGTGAGCGCGCGATCCTCCGGGCCGAGTCATCCCGCACCAAGCGGCTCAGCGGCATCGACCCCTTCACCGGCGCCCCCGCGACATAACGCTCGGAGCCGCCGGGCGCGTCCGCGAAACGTCCACCCCAGCGACGCCACGAGCGTGCGCCTCGCAAGGCGGAGAAGGAAGGCGCACCCCGCGTGCGTCGACCGCCGACAACACCGCGAGGCGTGCGCTCGTGGCGTCGCTACTCGCGAAAGGTGTTGTGGCGGAGCACGGTCCACCCCACGGGCACCGAGAGCCGGTCGGTGTGCTGCGCGCAGAGATCGTGGGCGTGCGGGTCGTCGCCGGCGCCGAGAGGGCCGAGCGCGGCCATCTGGTCGTCGTAGTCGAACGTCAGGGTCGCGACCGCCTCGCGATTGCACGCGACCTTCGAGCAGATTCGTTCACCCACGTCCTGAAGCCTATGCTGATCGCATGAAGTGGTTCGACCGCGCGCGCCGGGAGGCGGAGGATCCGCCGTTCCCCCGGCCTGCGCGTCACGGGCGGCATGGGCGTCTCGGTCGCAGTCCGATCACGAAGCCGCCGCTTCCCGGGGTCGGGTCGCGCTACGACCTGTTCAGCATGATCGTGACCTCGACGGCGGACTTCCTGCGGGCGACGTGGCCGGAACTGCGCGATGTCCATTTCGACGTCGGCTCGATGCCGATGCATGAGGACGATCATGCGGTTCCCCGCTGGACGATCGATCGCGACCGCAACCTGATCGTCGTGCAGCGGGTCCCCGTCGAGCGACTCGACCGCGCGCACGGGCTGCCGATGCACCGCGCCGATGACTTTCACAAGCGGATCCTCGTGGAGAGCGCCGTCTTCGGTGCGGCTGCCGAGTATCTCGGGCGTGAGCCATGGGAGCTCGGCGCGGATCCGTTTCACTGAGACCGCGCGACCGTGCCTTACGGGGCGACGGTGATCGTGTCGGGCTCTGCGGCGTCCGGTGCGAGCGGGAAGGCCGCGATCGCACCGTCCTCGACCACGCCGGCGGATCCGGCGACGCGCCCGTTCTCGACCGTGACACGGTAGGCACGCCAGTCGCGCACGTCGATCGTCTCTGACCGGCCGGGCTCGAGCTCGAGCGTCCAGGAGTTGTCGCCGGCGAGGCGCTCGACGTGCACCGTCGCGCCCTCGTCGCCGACCGCGGCGAAGCTGAGACCGAACCGCCCGGTCGGGCTCTCGGGAAGCGCCACGAGGCTCGTGCCGGTGAGCGGCTCCTCGGGCGCGAGCCAGGTGTAGTCACCGCCCGACGCCTGGCGCACGGCCGAGACGAACGGCACGTCGCCGCTGAGGCGCACGGCGTAGGTCCCGACGTCGAGCCCTTCGAAGCCGACCGTGACGGGGACGTCCGCGGTGAGGTCCGCGGTCGTCGAGAACGCCGTCTCGCCGGAGCTCTCGTCCACCACCTCGACGTCGACGGTGCCGCCCCGGCTGTTCGTGCCGAGCAGACGCACCTGCGTCGGGTCGTCGTTGCCGGCCGAGGCCTCCGTGACGTGGATCCCCGGGACGACAGACTCCGTCGTGGGCGACGTCCCCGATTGGAGATCCAGACCCGCTGGCTCGAGCGTCTCGACGCGGCTCGACTGGAGCGTCGCCCGCACGGGCGCGCCGCGCGAGGTCAGCCGAATCACCGGGCTCTGCTCCTCACCGGCGATGCTCGCGACCGGCACGGCCTGCTGCGACTTCGGCGACAGCGCGATCTCGCCACCGGCAGGGTCCTGGCGACCGTCGACGCCGTAGACCGACAGCGTGACGGTCGCGACCACGTCGGAG
>DWXU01000149.1:0-9078 GCA_019119065.1 Candidatus Microbacterium pullistercoris
CGCGGGCGTCGGCCGGGAGCCCCAGCTCGATGTTCGCGTCGAGAGTGTCGAACCCGCGCTCCTGCAGCGCGTAGGCGCGCAGCTTGTTGATGAGGCCGATGCCGCGGCCCTCGTGTCCGCGCATGTAGATCACGACGCCGCCCTCGGATGCGATGCTCGCCAGCGCCGCGTCGAGCTGCGGACCGCACTCGCACTTGAGGGATCCGAGCGCTTCGCCCGTGAGACATTCGGAGTGCACGCGCACGAGCGGCGCCGCCGTCGTGAGGTCACCCGAGACGATCGCGAGGTGATCGGTTCCGGTCGCACGATCCCTGTATGCCAGGAAGCGCATATCGCCGTGTTCGGTCGGGATGACGGTGTCGGCCCGCAGGCTCACTGTGCGCGCGGCGATGGGCTCACCGTTGCGCGGATCCACGGCGTCGAGGTGCGCGGCGAGCTCCTCGATCGTGATCACCGGGACGTTCGACTCGCGACCGAGTTCGAGCAGCTCCGGCAGGCGCATCATCTCGCCGTCCTCCGCGATCACCTCACCGATGACCGCCACCGGCGAGAGGCCGGCGAGGCGCATCAGGTCGACCGCGGCCTCGGTGTGGCCAGCGCGTTCGCGCACGCCCCCGGGGCGCGCTCGGAGCGGCAGGATGTGCCCCGGGCGGATGACGCTGGCGGAGGTGGCATCCGGATCCGCGAGCACGTTGAGCGTGCGGGAGCGGTCACTCGCGCTGATTCCTGTGGTGATGCCGTCCGCAGCGTCGACGGACACCGTGTATGCAGTTCCGCGCATGTCTTCGTTACGCGCCACCATGGGCGGGAGATCAAGGCGGTCGGCCCACTCCTCCGGCATCGGAGCGCACAGGTAACCGGAGGTACGGTGCACCATCCACGCGAGTGCGGCCGGAGTGGCGAGCTCGGCGGAGAGGATCACGTCTCCCTCGTTCTCACGGTCCTCATCGTCGGCGACGAGGACGGGACGCCCCTCGCGCAGCGCCGCGATCGCGTCGTCGATCGACGACAGCTGACGGTCGGTCATCGTGTCTTCTCCCTGAGGGTCGAGAACGCCGCGAGTCGCTGCACGTGGCGGGCCAGGATGTCGGTTTCGACGTTGACGCGGTCGCCCGCGCGGAGCTCACCGAACGTCGTCGCGCGCAGGGTCTCCGGGATCAGCGAGACGTCGAGCCAGTGCTGATCCGCGTCGGGCGCACTCACGGCGCTCACCGTCAGCGATGTGCCGTCGAGCGTGATGGATCCCTTGTCGACGACGAGCGGTGCGAGCTCGGCGGAGATCCCGATGCGAACGACCTGCCACTGCTCGCCGGGCGTCACGGAGACGACGGCGCCGGTGCCGTCGACGTGTCCCTGGACGATGTGGCCACCCAGGCGTGCATCGGCGGCGAGAGCGCGCTCGACGTTCACGCGTCGGCCCGGGGCGACACCCTCGAGGGTCGACATGTCGAGCGTCTGCTTCATGACATCGGCGGTGAAGGCGTCGTCCGTCCAATCCACGACGGTGAGGCACACGCCGCTGACGGCGATCGACTCGCCGTGTCGCACGCCGTCGACGACCGTCGGCGCATGGATCGTCAGGCGCACGCCGTCGCCGGAGGGCTCGACCGCGGCGATGCGACCGACCTCCTCGATGATTCCGGTGAACATCAGCTCATCTCTCCTTCTGTGGCTGAGGGGCTGGCGGGGCCGGCACTCGTCGGGCGGGCGACCAGCAGCAGGTCGTCGCCGAGGGTGTCGACCGACGTGATCGCGACGCGTCGCTGTTCGGAGATCGTCGTGACGCCGATGTCGGTGAGCGCCGCGCGCGGGCCGCCGATGAGGGTCGGCGCGATGTATGCCAGCACCTCATCGGCGAAGCCGCTGGCGAGGAACGCGCTCGCGAGTGTGGGGCCGCCCTCGACGAATACGCGGTACAGGCCGCGATCGAAGAGGTCGTCGAGAACAGCGGAGAGGTCGTGCGTCGCGTGCACGACCGGGGTACGTGGGTGCGCGTGGATCCGAGCCGTCGACGGCAGCGGGCGCGTGCCGATGACGACGGGAACCGGCTGTGTGGGGAACAGGCCGGATGTCTCGGCGTCCCTCGCCGTGAGTGCGGGATCATCGGCGACGACGGTGCCCGTGCCGACGACGATCGCGTCCGCCGCGGCGCGGCGACAGTGCACATCCGCGCGGGCGGCGGGCCCGGTGATCCATTGGCTCGTGCCATCGGCCGCCGCTGCGCGGCCGTCGAGGCTCTGCGCCCACTTGACCGTCACGTGCGGGCGGCCGAGTTCGCGTGCCGTGAGCCACGGATCCAGGAACGCGCGCGCCTCACCACCGAGCACGCCCGCCTCGACGTCGACGCCGGCAGCGCGCAGGCGTTCGGCCCCGCCGCCCTCCCTCGTGCCCGGATCCGGAAGCGCGTAGACGACGCGCGCGACGCCCGCCGCGATGAGCGCCTCGGCGCACGGTCCGGTGCGTCCGGTGTGGTTGCAGGGCTCGAGCGTGACGATCGCCGTCGCGCCCACCGCGCTGTCGAGGTGGCTGAGGGCGTCGACTTCCGCGTGCGCGGTTCCGGCCCCGTGGTGCCAGCCCTCGGCGAGCGTCTCGCCGCTGGGGGAGAGGAGGAGGGCACCGACCTGGGGATTGCGGGTGCGGCGACCGCGTGCGGCGAGCTCGAGCGCGCGACGCATCGCGGCGATCTCGACGTCGGTGGCCATGTCCGGATCCCTTCGGTCTCTCGACACCGGGGTTCACGGAACGGGCCCACACGGACCTGTCGTGCTGCCTCCCATCCGGACTAGCAGGTCTCCCTGCATCACCGTCGGTTCCGGAATTACACCGGATCAACCCCACGTCAGTGGGGATCGCGGACTTTACCGCCGGTTCGGATTCACACCGACCCCGGAGCACGTTCTCCAGCAAGCATAACGTGCCCCGGCGCCAGCTATTCCCTCGGGTCGGTCTCGGCCACACCGCCAGCAGGACTACGGCAATGTGGTGCCGGACCGGCAGTTCGGGGCCGATTCGGCGGAATCTGTCAGATTTTGCCGTAGTCCTGCATGCGTTCGAAGGGGAGATCGCCTTCGTGCCCGGGTGTTGCGAGGTGGTCAACGTGGCCACAGGCCATCAATCTTCCGGATTACCCACAGCGGGCGCGGAATCATGCGGGAACGCCGCATCGCGACCGTGGGACTCGGAGGCATCCTCACCGCATGACGATTTCCCGGGAACACCTGCGCACTTGGTCATACGCCGAGCTCCGAGCGGAGGGGACAAGTCGCGCAGGGATCGAACGTGCGCTCGAGATCGGACAGCTGGTTCGAGCGCGTCGTGACTTTTACGTCGAAGGATCGGCGTGCGATGCGCTCGTCGGCGCGGTGCGCATCGGTGGCCGGCTCGACTGCGTGTCTCTGATGCGCGAACTCGGGGTGTTCGTCCTGCATGATGACTGCAAGCTGCACGTGCAGATTCCCCGCACGAGAAAGGCGCTGCGGTCGCCGGCGTCGCGCCGGATCCGATTGAACCACCGCGTCCATTCCGTCGTGACGCATTGGCGCGACGACGACACCGAGCGGGACTCGACCGTTGCGGCGATCCCGCGCGCACTCGCGCAGGCCGTGCGGTGTCAGCGGCCCCGACCGGCGCTCGCGACACTGGACAGCGCGCTGAATCGCGGGGTGATCGGTGAAGCGGATCTGACCGACGTATTCGAGCAGCTCCCGACGGTCCTTCAGCACCTACGCCGACTTATCGACGGGCGCGCGGAATCTGGGCCGGAAACCTTTGCGCGTCTCATCGCGAAGACCCTGGGCGTCGATGTCGCCCTGCAGGTCATCATCCCTGGAGTTGGTCGCGTCGATCTCCTGATCGACGGGTGGATCGTCGTTGAGTGCGACAGCCGGCAGTTCCATGGCGGGTGGGAGATGCAGGAGCGGGATCGACTCCGCGACCTCCTCCTCGCCGACCGGGGATTCGCAAGCCTGCGCCCGACCGCGAGCCAGATCTTCACCGAGCCCCAACTGCTGCGAAATGCGCTGCGCGGCCTGCTCGAGCGGGGGCGCCCCGCGCACGCCAGGCACATCATGCGCTGACAGCGACGCAGCCAGCTGGCCTCTACGACGTGCGTCGCGATATGCAGCGGCGCGGATACGCAACGGAGGCGGCCGGTGCGTGCCTCGACGAGGCCCGTCGGCGGTTCCCCGGCGAGGAACTGGCTGCAATCATCCAGCTTGAGAACATCGCATCGCTGCGCATTGCCGAACGGATCGGCATCTCCCGCACCGAGGACGACCACGGCCACCCCGGATCGTCCGCACGGTGATGTCCACGCGACTGGACTGAGTAGCACGACTACGGCATTCCGCGTCCGATTCCAAAACCCGATTGGCAGCCGCGACCGCTTCGCACCTGCATGACTACGGCAATCGGGGCCGCCCAGCGCCGAATGAGGCCCAATTTGGTCGTATCTGCGCCGGGTTGCCGTAGTTCTGCTCGGGGGTGTCGGGGCGGGTGCAGAAGGGCGTGGCCGTGGATTGCCGTAGTCCTGCTGGCGGCCGGGGCGACGTGGCCGGGGCGGGGGCCGACCTACACGGTCCAGGGGGCATCCGTGCGGGGGTCGGTGGGGAGGAGGGCGGCGGACCAAGCGTCGACGCGGACGCGGGTGCCGTCGGAGGCCAGATGGTCGCCGAGGCCCTTGCGGCGCACGCCCTCGAACTGGAAGCCGAGCTTTTGCGCCACGCGCGCAGACGGGGTGTTACCCACGACCGCGCGCCACTCGAGGCGCTCCAGCCGCATCGGGCCGAACGCGAAGTCGATGACCGCCCGGGCGGCCTCCGTCATGTACCCACGGCCGCGAGCCGACGCCGCGGTCCAGAATCCCAGCTCAGCTGAGCCGCCGTGGATCTTGTGCAGGCCGACGACGCCGACGAACTCGTCGTCCGCCCGAACGGCCCACACGTGCTCCGTACCCGCCTGCCACCACTCGGCCACGAGCGCCACGAACGACGCCGCATCGCTTCGGGTGTACGGCGACGGCACCGTCGTGTAGCGCTGGATCGCCGGATCCTGGCACGCCTCGTAGATCCCGTCGACGTCCGACCCGGTCGGTGCGGTCAGCACCAGCCGTCGCGTCGTCAGTGGAACCGGGTCACTCATCGCCCACGCGCGCGATGCGCGACGACGTCACGGCGGATCCGCGCGAGGCGTCACCCACGAAGGAGCCCGACGCGCTCGTACACCGCGGCGAGCGTGTGCTCCGCGGCCTCGGCCGCGCGCGCCGCGTTGGCGGACAGCACGCGGTCCAGCTCCGCCGGATCATCCAGCAGCTCGAGCGCACGTGCTCGTACCGGCTCGAACTCCGCCACGACGACGTCGCGCAGGCCCTTCTTGAAGTCGCCGTAGCCGCGTCCGGCGTATTCCTGCTCGATCTCGGGCACCGAGGATCCGGTCAGCGCCGAGTAGATCGCCAGCAGGTTCGAGACCCCCGGCTTCTCGTCGCGGTCGTAGCGCACGAGACCTTCGGAGTCGGTCACCGCGCGCATGATCTTCTTCGCGGTGACGTTCACGTCGTCGAGCAGGTACAGCACGCCGGCCTGCGACTCGGCGGACTTCGACATCTTCGACGTCGGCTCCTGCAGGTCGTAGATGCGCGCGGTCTCGCGGGGGATGACAGGTGTCGGCACGGTGAACGTCTCGCCGAAGCGCGCGTTGAACCGCTCGGCGAGGTTGCGCGTGAGTTCCACGTGCTGCTTCTGGTCGTCTCCGACGGGAACGGCCTCCGCCTGGAAGAGCAGGATGTCGGCGGCCATCAGGACGGGATACGTGAACAGGCCGACGCTCGCCTGGTCGGAGCCGTAGCGCTGCGACTTATCCTTGAACTGCGTCATCCGTCCGGCCTCGCCGAAGCCGGTGATCGTCGACAGGATCCACGCCAGCTCGGCGTGCGCGGGGACCTGCGACTGCACGTACAGCGTCGACTTGTCGGGTTCGATGCCCGCCGCGATGTACTGTGCGGCGGTGCGCCGGGTCTTCTCTCGCAGCTCCTTCGGATCCTGCGGCACGGTGATCGCGTGCAGGTCGACGACGGTGAAGAACGCATCGAAGTCGTCCTGCATGCCGCGCCACTGCATGAGGGCGCCGATGTAGTTGCCGATCTGAAGCGAATCGGCGGACGGCTGCATACCGGAGAAGAGGCGTGGTTTCGTCACCCGGTCAGTCTACGGCGCGCCGCCCGACGCTCATGTCGGCCGACGGTCCGACAGCGGGGCGTGCGTCTCGATCGCGACGACCGCGCCGCCGCGGCGGACGTGCACCACGGTGAAGGATCCCGTGTCGAGCGCGGCGGCGCGACGCAGTTCGGTCGATGGCGGCGTTCCGGTCTCGCTCGCGATCGCCTCCATGATCTCGGGCAGCACGGGGCCGTGCGAGCACAGCACGGATCCCTTCTGCTTGCGGATCCGTTTGGCGACGATCGACGCGACGTCGCCGTCCTGTGCGGCCCACGCGTCCTGGCTGATCGCGTCGCTGACGTGCACCCGGCGCCCGAGCTTCTTCGACAGCGGCGCGACGGTCTGCTGGCAGCGCAAGGCTGAGGAGGCGATGATGCGCCGCACTCCGAACGCCTTCAGCGGGCGCACCACGGCCTTCGCCTGCTTCTCGCCCCGCGGCGCGAGCGGGCGCTCGCTGTCGACGGGGGCAGATCCGGCACTGCCGTGCCGCAGCAACACGACCGGGAAGGTGTCGAGCCCGTCGGCGGCGATGAGCTCCTCGAACCGCGTGAGCACCTCGCGGTCGACGGGGTAGCTCACCTTCTTCCGCGCCTTCTTGAGCGACAGCCACTCGAGCGCGGCGATCTCCTTGTTCGGCGTGAACTCGGAGGCCTCAATCGCCTCCGGCGTCGCCTCCACGGCCCAGTAGTGCACGACCTTCTCGCGCCCCGACGGCAGGTGATATTCGACGCAGCCGAGCGGCGGCCCGAGCGCTCCACGAATCCCCGTCTCCTCGGCGATCTCCCGCACGGCGGTCTCCGGGAACGTCTCACCCGGATCGACCTTGCCCTTCGCGAACGACAGATCGCGGAACTTCTTCCGGTAGACGAGCAGCACCTGGATGCGGTCGTCAACGCGGCGCCAGACGACGCCGCCGGCCGCGAGGACGCGCCGGCTCACCCCTGGGGCGTGCCCCGCTATTAATCGCCTACTGCGCTGAGCGCGAGCACGCGCCTCGTCTTCGTTGTCGTCCGTCGACGATGCGACGGCATCGCCTCCGTCCTCCGCCTCGCGAGTCACGCACTCGCGCCCATGCTCGCGACGGCTCAAATAGCGCGACACGCCCTCAGCGCCTCGCCTGCCGGGAGCGCCGGCGCCGCTGGATCAGGGACATCGTCGTGTCCTGCACGTCGGCGAGCGGCTCGCCGTCGGCGTCGAGGTGGTGCCGCGTCCACGAGCCGTTCTCGCCGAGATGCCAGGTCGCGGATCCATCGTCCATCGCGAGGTCGACGTAGTCGATGAGGTCCTGCATGTGGTGCGGATCCGTGACCTGTACGAGCGCTTCGACGCGTCGGTCGAGGTTGCGGTGCATCATGTCGGCGCTGCCGATGTAGACCGTCGCGTCCTCTCCCTCGCCGAACGCGAAGATGCGCGAGTGCTCGAGGTAGCGTCCGAGCACGCTGCGCACGCGGATGTTGTCGCTCACGCCGGGCAGATCCACGCGCAGGCTGCAGATGCCGCGCACCCAGACGTCGACCTTCACGCCGGCCATCGACGCCCGGTAGAGCGCGTCGATGATCTCCTCGTCCACCATCGAGTTGACCTTGATGCGCACGTGCGCGGAGCCGCCCTCCGCAGCGCGGCGCGTCTCGCGATCGATGCGCTTCAGGAGCCCCTTGCGCAGGTGGAGCGGCGCGGTCAGCAGGCGCTTGAACTTCTTCTCAATCGCGTAGCCGCTCAGTTCGTTGAACAGACGCGTGACGTCGCGGCCGACCACCGGGTCGCACGTGAACAGGCCGATGTCCTCGTACAGGCGGCTCGTCTTGGGATTGTAGTTTCCGGTTCCCACGTGCGTGTAATGGCGCAGCTTGCCGTGCTCCTCGCGCAGCACGGATGCGATCTTGCAGTGGGTCTTGAGCCCCACGAGTCCGTAGACGACGTGCACGCCGGACTTCTCGAGGATCCGCGCCCACTCGATGTTGTTGGCTTCGTCGAAGCGGGCCTTCACCTCGACCAGCGCGAGCACCTGCTTGCCGTTCTCTGCGGCGTCGATGAGGGCCTGCACGATCGGACTGTCGCCCGAGGTGCGGTACAGCGTCTGCTTGATCGCGAGCACCTGCGGATCCCGCGCCGCCTGCTCGAGGAACGCCTGCACGCTGGTGGCGAACGACTCGTAGGGGTGGTGCACGAGCACATCACCCTTGCGGATCTGCGCGAAGACGTCGGCCTTGGCGTGCTTCGAATCGGTGTCGACGGGCTGGAAGGCCAGCGCCGTCACCGGGACGTGCTTGTTGTAGCGCAGGTCGGGACGATCCACCTTGTTCAGCTGGAAGAGAGCCCGCAGATCGAGCGGAGCGGGAAGCCGGTACACCTCCTGGTGCGTGATGTCGAGCTCGTCGAGCAGCAGCTCGAGCGTCACGTCGTCCATGTCCTCGGTGATCTCGAGGCGGATCGGCGGCCCGAACCGGCGCCGCAGCAGCTCCTCCTCGAGCGCCTGGATCAGGTTCTCCGACTCGTCCTCCTCGATCACCATGTCCTCGTTCCGCGTGAGGCGGAAGGCGTGGTGTTCGATCAGCTCCATGCCGGGGAACAGCTCGTCGAGGTGCTGGGTGATCAGCATCTCGAGCGGCAGAAAGCGGTCGCGGGCGCTGTCGGGATCGTCCGCGCCGTCGGCCTCGCTCGGCACGCGGATGGCGCGCGGCAGCATCGGCGGCACCTTGATGCGCGCGAACTCCTCGCGGCCGGTACGCGAATGACGGATCCGCACGGCGAGGTTGAGCGACAGCCCCGAGATGTACGGGAAGGGATGGGCCGGATCCACCGCGAGGGGCATGAGGACCGGGTAGACGTACTCCTCGAAGTACTCATACAGGAGGGCCCGCTCGCG
>DWXU01000150.1:0-2855 GCA_019119065.1 Candidatus Microbacterium pullistercoris
CAGACACAGCAAACTGACGTAAGGCGACCCCGTCGTGGCGACTTCTTCCCCTACGCGCCGTGCATGGCGCGCTCTGATCGGCCTGCTCGGTCTCACGCTCATCCTCTTCGGAGCGAACGCCGTCGGCGTCCACGTGATGAAGGAAGGCACGTGGGGTCCCGAGCTGGCGCTCGACCTGCAGGGCGGCACGCAGATCACACTCGAGGCGGACACGGCCGGTGCGACGCCGACGACCGAGCAGATGCAGCAGGCCGTCGAGATCATTCGCCAGCGCGTCGACGCGGCGGGCGTATCCGAGTCGCAGATCACGACCCAGGGGTCGGACAACATCGTCGTGGCGATTCCCGGAAACGCCGACCAGGAGACGCGCGACCGGATCCAGGCGAGTGCGCAGATGCAGCTGCGCCCGGTGCTGTACGCCGCCGACTCGGCGACGAGCTTCGTGGGGGAGGACGGCGAGCAGACGCCGTACCCCACACCGGACCCGACGCTCAACGCGGAGCCGACGGCCGAGCCATCGAGCGGCAGCGATCTCGCCTGGGTGACGGAAGCCCTGATGGCCGAGATGATGGCCTACGACTGCACGGCGGACTCGAACGATCCCGCTCACGAACCGCGCGACCAACCGCTGATCACCTGTGATGAAGACGGCGTCGCCAAGTACATCCTCGGCCCCGTCGAGCTGGATGGATCGGCGATCGATGACGCGCAGGCGGGCATCAATCAGCAGAACGGCCAGTGGATGGTCACGATCGACTTCGACGACGAGGGATCGGACGTCTTCGCCGAGGTGAGTCAGCGCCTCTACAACCTGACGGGCGCCCAGAATCAGTTCGCGTTCGTGCTCGACGGCAACGTCATCTCGGCGCCGGGCATGGACGGCGTCATCACCAATGGCAACCCGCAGATCTCGGGCCCCGGCATCGACGAGGAATCGTCGAAGGTCCTCGCCGACCAGCTCCGCTTCGGTGCGTTGCCCATGAGCTTCCAGGTCGTGACGAGTGACACGATCTCCGCGACGCTCGGCTCGCAGCAGCTCATGGTCGGCCTGACCGCGGGCCTCATCGGTCTCGTGCTCGTCGCGCTGTGGGTGCTCCTCGTGAGCTACCGTGCGCTCGGCTTCGTGATCATCGCCTCGCTCGTAGTGATGGCCGTGCTGACCTTCATCATGCTGTGTCTGCTGTCGTGGCGTCTTGACTATCGGCTTTCTCTCGCCGGCGTCGCGGGCCTGATTGTCACGATCGGGTTCACGGCCGACTCGTTCATCGTGTATTTTGAGCGCATCCGTGATGAGCTCCGTGACGGCAAGACGACGACCGCCGCGATCGAAGACGGCTGGTCGCGAGCGAAGCGCACTATCTTCAGTGCGAAGTCGATCAACGTCCTCGCCGCGGTCGTGCTCTACGTCCTGGCCGACGCGACGGTGAAGGGATTCGCCTTCACACTCGGCCTCACGACCCTCATCGACATCCTGATCTTCGTGATCTTCACCCACCCGGTGATGCAGCTCCTCGTGCGCACGCGCTTCTTCGGCGGCGGGCACCCGCTCTCCGGCCTGGATCCGTCGGCGCTCGGAGCGGTCTATGAGAAGCGCGCTCGATTCCGCGAGCCGGTCGCGGTGGCGGGACGCAATCAACGCTCCCGGCGCGAGGCGGAGCGACGCCAGACGATCGCCGAGCGGAAACGCGCGGCGGAGCGTGCAGACGATACGACGAACACGAGCCGAGAGGGCGACGCCTGATGCGCACCATGGACCAACTCGGTAACGACCTCTATACCGGGAAGACATCGATCCCCTTCGTGGCACGGCGCAAGCTGTGGTTCATCATCGCGCTCGCGCTGGTGGCGCTGTCGATCCTTGCGCCCGTCGTGCGCGGCGGGTTCGCGCTGTCGATCGAATTCACGGGCGGGGCGAAGTTCACGATCTCGAACCCGTCGACGACTGATCAGGAGCCCGCGACGAACACCGTCGATGAGGTCGTCCCCGAGGCCGAGTCCTCGGTGACCGTGATCGGCGAGCGCGACGTGCAGGTGCAGACCTCCACGCTCACGAACGAGGAGTCACGCGCACTGGCCGCGGCCCTCGCCGAGGCGTATGACGTCTCGGCCGACGAGGTCACCGACTCGTTCGTCGGCCCCACGTGGGGCGCGGACGTGACGAAGCAGTCGCTCTGGGGCCTCGCGATCTTCTTGGCGTTGACCTTCCTGATCCTGGCGATCTACTTCCGCACGTGGAAGATGTCCGTCGCGGCGATCGTCGGTCTCGTCGACGTGCTGATCGTGACGATCGGCATCTATTCGGTGGCGGGATTCCAGCTCTCGCCGTCGGCCGTGATCGGCTTCCTGACGATCCTCGCGTACTCGCTGTACGACACGACAGTGGTGTTCGACAAGATCCGAGAGAACACCGAGGACGAAGAGGGAAGTCTCACCTTCGGTGAGGCGGTCAACCTCGGTGTGAACCAGACGCTCGTGCGATCGATCAATACCTCGGTCGTCGCGGCGCTGCCGGTCGCCGCGATCCTCTTCATCGGCGTGTTCGGCTTCGGCGCGGAGACGCTGAGCGACATCTCGCTGTCGATCTTCGTCGGCATCATCGTGGCCACGTACTCGACGATCTTCGTCGCGGCGCCGCTGTACTCGCTGATGCGCGAGAAGGAGCCGAAGATCGCCCAGCGCGACAAGCGGATCCTCGCGGCGCGGAGGAAGGCCGCAGGGGACGACGCCTAGTATTGGTGCATGAGGACTGAGGCGGGCTCCAATCGCGGGAGGCGCGTTGGCTGAGACGGTGTCGACGTCGCCGGGTCCGAGCCTGCGATGGCTCGTTCCGCGCATCTTCACGCGCGCGAAGCCGA
>DWXU01000151.1:0-9059 GCA_019119065.1 Candidatus Microbacterium pullistercoris
GGTGAACTCACATGCGTCGCTCATCGCGTCTCTCCCGTCGCGCTGGTGAGGGCCTGATCCAGGTCCCACACGATGTCTTCTGGATCCTCGAGGCCGACGGAGATGCGGATGAGGTCGGCGGGAACGCCCGCCGCCTCGAGCTGCTCCGACGTGAGCTGTTGGTGCGTCGTGGATCCGGGGTGGATCACGAGCGTCCGCGCGTCGCCGATGTTGGCGAGGTGGCTGGCGAGCTGCAGCGACTCGATGACCTTCTCGCCGGCCTGACGCGCCGCATCGAGTCGGGTTGACTCGGAGTCGAACGATCCGGCCGGTCGCACGCCGAACGCGAACACGGATCCCGGGCCGAGAGGGAAGTACTTCTGTGCTCGTGCGAAATGCGGGTGCTCGTCGAGTCCCGCCCACGTGACGAACGAGACGCGCGGATCCGATGCGAGCCACTCGGCGACGACGCGCGTGTTCGCGATATGCGCGTCGATGCGCTGGGGGAGCGTTTCGACGCCCTGCAACAGATTGAAAGCCGCCGTCGGGCTGAGCGCGGGGCCGATGTCGCGCAGCTGCTCGCTGCGGAGCTTGGTGAGGAAGCCGTACTCGCCGAAGTTGTCCCACCAGCGGATGCCGCCGTAGGACTCGACCGGCTCGGTCATGCTCGGGAACTTCCCGTTCCCCCAGTCGAACGTGCCGGCCTCGACGACGACGCCGCCGAGCGTGGTGCCGTGTCCGCCGAGGAACTTCGTCACGGAGTGGATGACGATGTCCGCCCCGTGCTCGATCGGACGCACAAGGTACGGCGTCGCGAGGGTGGCATCGACCACGAGCGGGACGCCGGCGTCGTGGGCGACGGCGGAGAGCCCTTCGAGGTCGGCGATCTCGCCGCCGGGATTGCCGATCACCTCGGTATAGACGACCTTCGTGTTCGGGCGGATCGCCTTCCGGAACTCCTCCGGGTCGTCGCTCGCGACGAACGTCGTCTCGACCCCGAAGCGTCGCAGCGTCACGTCCAGCTGCGTCACGGTCCCGCCGTAGAGCTGCGCCGACGCGACCACGTGGTCGCCCGCACCGACGAGCGCGGCGAACGTGATGAACTCGGCCGACATCCCGCTCGCGGTGGCGACAGCACCGATCCCGCCCTCGAGGGAGGCGAGCCGCTCCTCGAGCGCCGCGACCGTCGGGTTGCCGATACGCGAGTAGATGTTGCCGTACTTCTGCAGCGCGAAGAGGTTCGCCGCGTCCTTCGCATCGTCGAAGACGAACGACGTCGTCTGGTAGATCGGCACGGCGCGCGCGCCAGTCGCCGCATCGGGCGTGCCGCCCGCGTGCAGCGCGCGCGTGCGGAATCCGAACTGGTGTTCGCTCATCGGGTCTCCTTCTCGCGGGCCCGGCGCACGGCTTCGCGCACGCCATCTACGGCCCAGGGGTTCTGCAGGCTCGTGGTGTCGCCGAGCGTATCGCCCTGCCACAGCTGGGCGAGCAGCCGGCGCAGGATCTTGCCCGAGCGGGTCTTCGGCAGCTCGGGGACGCGGATGACGTGCCGCGGTTTCGCAATGGGGCCGATGTCCCGGGCGACCTGCTGCCGTAGCGCGTCCGGCTCGACGGGCCCGCCGGATCCGTCGACGACGAAGGCTGCGACCGCCTGTCCGCTGATCGGATCCGTCACTCCCGTCACGCCGGCCTCACCGACGGCGGGGTGCGCGACGAGCGAGGACTCGATCTCGATCGTTGACAGCCGGTGCCCCGAGACGTTCACGACGTCGTCGAGGCGCCCGAGGATCCAGATGCAGCCGTCTTCGTCGATCGTCGCGCCGTCGCCGGCCACGTAGTAGCCGCGGTCGGCGTACTCCGCCCAGTACGAGCGTCGGTAGCGCTCAGGGTCGCCCCAGACGGTGCGCGCCATCCCCGGCCAGGGTCGCCGCGCGACGAGCGTGCCTGCGCGCCCCGGGGCGACTGGATCCCCGTTCTCGTCGACGACGGCCATGTCGATCCCCGGAAGTGCGACGGTCGCGGACCCGGGTTTCAGCGTTGTGACGCCGGGGAGCGGAGCGACCATGGCCGCGCCGGTCTCGGACTGCCACCACGTGTCGACGACGGGGGTCTCGTCGCGCCCGAACGTGCGGCGGAACCACACCCAGGCTTCGGGGTTGATCGCTTCGCCGACCGTGCCGAGCAGGCGGATCGACGAGAGGTCGTAGCCGGTGGGCAGTTCGTCGCCGAACCACGTCATGAAGGTGCGGATGAGCGTCGGGGCCGTGTAGTACACCGTCACGCCGTAGCGCTCGATGATCTCGAGATGCCGCGTGCGAGACGGAGCGTCCGGCGTGCCCTCGTAGATCACCTGGGTCAGCCCGTTCGAGAGCGGCCCGTATATCTCGTAGGTGTGCGCGGTCACCCACGCGAGGTCTGCGGTGCACCAGTGCACGTCTTCGGGCTTGGCGTCGAAGTGCGCCCAGTGCGCCCAATTTGTGTGCGTCAGGTATCCGCCCGAGGTGTGCACGAGCCCTTTGGGTTTGCCCGTGGTCCCCGACGTGTAGATGATGAACAGCGGATGCTCGGCGTCGAAGGCCTGCGGCTCGTGCGTCTCCGGCTGCGGGTCGACGACATCGTGCCACCACACGTCGCGGCCTGCGGTCCACGGCACGTCCTGTCCCGTGCGGCGCACGACGAGCACGTGCTCGAGCGCGGGCAGATCGCGGGCGGCCTCATCGGCGGCCGACTTGACCTCGACCTGCGTGCCGCGACGATTCTGTCCGTCGGAGGTCACGAGCAGTTTCGCGCCCGTGTCTTCGAGGCGGAACCTGACGGCGTCGGCTGAGAATCCGCCGAACACGAGCGAATGCACGGCGCCGATCCGCGCGCAGGCGAGGGCGATGACGATCGTCTCGACGAGCACGGGCAGGTAGACCACGACGCGGTCTCCGGATCCGATGCCGAGCTGTTCGAGCGCATGCGCGGCCTGCGCGACCCGTCGCTGCAGGTCGGCGTAGGTGACGGCCTCGCGGTCGCCAGGCTCGCCCTCGAAGAACAGCGCGACCTTCTCGCCGCGGCCCGCGGCGACGTGCCGGTCGACGCAGTTCGTCGCGACGTTGAGGCGCCCGCCGGCAAACCACTGGGCGGCCGGCACCGACGGATCCCAGGTGTGCGCGGTGTGCCAGGGCCGGGTCCACTCGAGGCGGTGCGCGGCGCGCTCCCAGAACGCGACCGGATCCGCGTTCGCGGTCTCATAGACGGACGCACCGACGTTCGCCTGCGCGGCGAACGCGGGGGGCGCGGGAAACGACCGCGTCTCGGCGAGACGAAGTTCGGCTGTCACATCCACCTCTTCAGAACGACCTTCTCCGCGACCACCAGGATCGCGTTCGAGAGCGTGCCCAGCAGCGCGAGCAGCACGATGGCGAGCAGGATCCGGTCGACGCGCCCCGAGGTCTGCGAATCGCTGAGCATGAACCCGAGTCCCATCGTTGCGCCGATGAGTTCAGCGGCGACGAGGAACAGCCACGCCTGCGCGAGGCCGAGACGCAGTCCGGACATGACGGACGGGATCACCGCTGGCAGCTGCACGGTTCGGAACAGCGACCAGCCGCGCAGACCGAAGGAGCGCCCTGCCTCGACGAGTTGCGGGCTCACGTGGCCCAACGCGTCTGCGACGGTGGTGTAGACGGGGAAGAACGCGCCGATCGCGACGAGCGTGACCTTCGACTCCTCACCGACCTGCATCCACAGGATCAGCAGCGGCACCCAGGCCAGCGATGGAACGGCGCGCAGTGCGACGAGCGTCGGGGCGAACAGCGCTCGACCCGGCTTCGATAATCCGACGATCGCGGCGAATGCGAGCGCGATGAGGGATCCGAAGAGGAAGCCGAGAACGACGCGCTGGACCGAGATCCCGATCTCCCCCCAGAGCTCGCCGCGCTCGTACAGCTCGACGCCCGCTTCGACGACGGCCCAGGGCTGCGGGAGACGGTAGACGGGAACGATGCCGCTCGCGGTGACGTACTGCCACGCCGCGAGGACGACGATCGGAACGACGAAGCCTGCGGTCGTTCTCACCCACGGACGCGCCCAGAGCGCGACGAGCGGGCGCTGGGTCCCGGTCGCCTGTGCGGTGTCGCCGGTCATTCCGTGGCCGCGACGGCGAAGTCGTCGTGCACGATCGTGCCGAGCGCCTCGTCGAGGGAGTCCTGTCCGCCCTGTACGTCGCCCGACTCGGCCAGGATCGGCGCGATCGCCTCGAGCACCGCCAGCTGTGCGTCGCCCGGAACGCCCGACACGTCGAGGTTCGAGCGCTCGGCGATCACGGTCTTCGCCACGTCGAGGTCGATGGAGGCGGCATCGGCGAGCAGCTGCGCGGTCTCGTCCGGGTTCTCGATCGCCCAGACGCGCGCCTCCTCGTAGGCGTCGACGACGACCTGCGCGAGATCGGCGTGGTTCTCGATGAAGTCCTCGGTCGCGTTGAGGAAGCCGTAGGTGTTGAAATCGACGTTGCGGTAGATCAGCTGGTCGTCGGACTCGACTTCCGCAGCGGCCATGATCGGGTCGAGGCCCGCCCACGCGTCGGCCGAGCCGCCGTCGAGCAGCGAGCGTCCGTCGGCGTGCTGGACGTTCAGCACCTCGACGTCGTCGAGCGTGAGACCACCCTCCTCGAGCGCCTGCAGCAGGAAGAAGTACGGGTCGGTGCCCTTCGTCGCGGCGACCGTGCGTCCCTCGAGGTCCGCGAGGTCAGCGATGTCGCTGTCGGGACGCACGACGATCGCCGACCACTCGGGCTGCGAGTAGATGTCGATCACCTTGATCGGTGAGCCGTTCGCACGCGCGAACAGCGCGGCGGATCCGGCGGTCGAACCGACGTCGACGGATCCGGACCGCAGCAGCTCGTTGGCCTTGTTGCTGCCAGCGGACTGCAGCCATTCCACGTCGACGTCGTCTCCGAGCGTCGCCTCGATGAGGCCCTGTTCTTTGATGATGAGGCTGAGCGGGTTGTACGTCGCCCAGTCGACGGAGAGCGTCGAACTCGACCATTCGCCGCCGTCCGTCGCGGCTTCCGCTCCGCCGCCCTCGCCCGCGAGGCAGCCCGTCGTCATGAGCGCCATCACTCCGGCGACGGCGGTCGCGGGAATGATTCGGCGGGTGATGATGCTCATGAGTTCTCCTTGGCGGTGAGCGGTGTTGTGGTGTGGTGAGTGACGCCGAGCCCGTCGAGCAGACTCGCGCGCAGGTCGGTGAGGGTGCGGGCCCCGCGGTCGCGCGGGCGGGTCCCGGGGACGGTGACGACGCGCGCGACCGATCCGTCGCGCGCCGGGGCATCGTCCGCGATCTGGGGGGCGGATCCGTGCGAGCCGGACGCGCCGAGCGCGCCGATGCCCGAGGTGGATCCGAGTGCCACGACCTTGGCGCGGGGTCGCTCGGGCTGTGCGGTCGTCGCGTGCAGGTTGCGCAGCAGCAGCACGCGGTCGGCGAGGTACAGCGCCTCTTCGACGTCGTGGGTGACCATCAGGACGGTCGTGGGCTGAGCGCGGTGGATGTCGAGCAGGAGATCGTGCATCTTGAGCCGCGTCAGCGCGTCGAGCGCGCCGAACGGCTCGTCGAGAAGCAGCACGCGCGGGCTGCGGGCGAGGGCGCGGGCGAGTGATGCGCGTTGCGCCATGCCGCCGGAGACCTCGCGGGGACGCTGGCCGGCCGCGTGGGTGAGGCCGACGAGGTCGAGCAGCTCCGCGACGCGCTCCTTCGCCCGCTTCGGCTTCGTGCCTCGGGGGAGTCCCAGGGCGATGTTCTGAGCGATCGTGCGCCACGGCAGTAGGCGCGGTTCCTGGAACGCGATCGCCGTGGATTCATCGTGCGCGCGGGCGATCCCGCCGTCGAGGGTGATGGATCCGCGGGTCGGCTCGTCGAGTCCGCCGATGAGACGCAGCAGGGTGGACTTGCCGCAGCCGGACGGGCCGACGACGGCGGCGATCTCGCCGGGGGCGAGCGCGACGTCGACATCACGCAGCACGGTGCGCGGTCCGGTCTTGGTCGGGAAGGTGCGCTCCACGCCGTCGATGCGCACGGCGCCGGCAGGCGCGGTTGTGCGGGCATGGAGGGTCTCGGACATGCTCATGAGAATGCGTCGCACGGGAGCCTGCTCGCAAAACGTGCGCAACACGACGACACATGTCGCCCGCGGCTGTTTGGCGCAGGGCAGCGGGCGCGGTACTGTGGTCAGACCACAGGCGCGACGGGGGTTCCATGGCCGAGACCAAGGCGTGGCGCGTCGTGCTCGATCACGTCGAGAAGCGTCTCCGTGACGGAACACTGGGCCCGGGGGATCGGTTGCCGGGCGAGCGCGAGCTCGCGACGCAGCTGGGGGTCGGCCGATCCAGTGTCCGCGAGGCGCTGCGCGTGCTCGAGGTCATGGGAGTCCTTCACACGGCGACGGGATCCGGACCACGGTCCGGGGCAGTGATTACGACATCGGCCAGTTCGGGTGTCGCACAGGTGCTGGGGCTGCAGGCGGCCGCGCAGGCGTTCGAGTTCGGCGACGTCGTCGACGCACGCCTCGTGCTCGAGGCCGCGGTCGTCGAGGCACTCGCGGCGACGACCCCGGAGCTGAGCGCGGCGCGCGAGGTGCTGGACGCCATGGATGACGACGCCCTCACCTCGGACGAATTCCTGTCTCTCGACGCGCGATTCCACGGGCTGCTCGCGGAGGCGACGGGAAACGCCGTCTTCGCCACCGTGATGACGGGCCTGCGCGCCGCGATCGAGACCTACGTGCAATCGCGCGCCCACGCCATCGGCGACTGGTCGGCTGCGCGAGACCGCCTGCAGCACGAGCATCGTGGCGTTCTGGAGGCAGTGCGGGCGGGCGACGCCGACGACGCACGCCAGCGGATCCACGACCACATCGGCGGGTATTACGCGGCGACGCGCATCCGTGACGAGCAACAACGACAGTGAGGACGAGAATGGTTCAGCGACAGTTTCCCAAGCCCGCCGAGGTGATGGAGTTCCTGAAGATCAAGCTTCCGGAATTCGGCAAGGAAGCGCGGTTGCGGAAGGCGTACACGGTTGCCGACCTGCGGAAGATCGCGCAGCGCCGCACGCCAGCCGCGGCGTTCGACTACACCGACGGTGCGGCTGACCAGGAACTGTCGATGACGCGCGCCCGTCAGGCGTTCGAGGACATCGAGTTCCACCCGGACGTTCTGGCGCCCGCTCCCGAGGTCTCCACGGAGACGCAGATCCTCGGCGGACCGTCGGCGATGCCGTTCGGCATCGCGCCGACGGGATTCACACGCCTGATGCAGACCGAGGGTGAGACGGCCGGAGCGGGCGCCGCGGGCGCAGCCGGGATCCCGTTCACGCTGTCGACCCTCGGCACGACCTCGATCGAGGGCGTCAAAGCGGCGAACCCCCACGGGCGCAACTGGTTCCAGCTGTACGTCATGCGCGACCGCGAGATCTCGTACGGCCTCGTGGAGCGCGCGGCGAAGGCCGGCTTCGACACCCTGCAGTTCACGGTTGACACACCGATCGCCGGCAACCGCCTGCGTGACGGCCGCAATGGGTTCTCGATTCCGCCGCAGCTGTCGCTCGGCACGATCGCGAACGCGCTGCCACGGCCGTGGTGGTGGATCGACTTCCTCACGACCCCGAAGCTCGAGTTCGCATCGCTGTCGTCAACGGGCGGCACGGTGGGCGACCTGCTCAACTCGGCGATGGATCCGACCATCAGCTACGACGACCTCAAGACGATCCGAGAACTGTGGCCCGGAAAGATCGTCATCAAGGGTGTGCAGAACGTCCCCGACGCGGTGAAGCTCATCGATCAGGGTGTCGACGGCATCATCCTGTCGAACCACGGTGGGCGCCAGCTCGACCGGGCGCCGATCCCTTTCCGCCTGCTGCCGCAGGTGGTCAAGGAGGTCGGGGCGGACGCCACCGTCATGGTCGATACCGGCATCATGAACGGCCAGGACATCGTCGCCTCGATGGCGCTGGGAGCGAAGTTCACGCTGGTCGGACGCGCCTACTTGTACGGCCTCATGGCGGGCGGCCGGGAGGGTGTCGACCGGATGATCGAGATCCTGTCGGCGGAGATCCGTCGCACGATGGCGCTGCTCGGCGTGAGCTCGATCGAGGAGCTGGAGCCACGTCACGTCACGCAGCTGACGCGCCTAGTCCCTGTCGCGCAGTAACGGCGGGCGCGACGCGCGCGCGTGTTGGCCGCGCCCGATGGGCACGCCCCGCATTTCCACAAGTCTCCGACGAGTCCGCAGCTGTTCGCAACGGACTTGTCGGAGACATGCGGACATGGCGACGCGCGCGGATCGCTCCGGTTCGACGGTGGTGGCCGCATCGGCTAGACTTGTGTGGTTGCCACGGGATGTGGCGCAGCTTGGTAGCGCGCCTCGTTCGGGACGAGGAGGTCGCAGGTTCAAATCCTGTCATCCCGACGTCGTGACGGAGAAGGCCCGGCGAGATCAAAAATCTCACCGGGCCTTCTCGGTACCTGGCGTAGCCATGGACGCGTGTGCGTCGACGACAGCAATCGGAACGCCGACGGTGAGGCGTAACGAGCGCCCCTCCTGAGAACGGATCAGCGCAGCAGCTACTTCTTGCTCTCCTCGAGCTTGAGGCCGACCCCGACGGCGAACAACGTCGGTGCCCACTCGCCGACGAACAGGCCCCAGCGGTCCGATTGGCTCCTCGAGTCGTTCTTTCCGCGAGAGAACAGCCACGTCACGACCGAGAACCCGATCGACACGAGACCGGCGATATAGAGGTGATTACTCCGTACGCCGAACCCCGACAACGTTCGCATCGGGTTCCACCCAGCCGCCTCTTCGAGGCCCTTCTCAATGTCCTTCTTCGTGCTCATGGTCCCTCCTCTTCTCCGTGGGTTATCGAGCATTCACTTACGGGACGCAGCCTGTCAAGGGCTTGACGACGCCGCCGATGGTTGTCCACACGAGCGCGGTGGGACATCCGGCCGACGGTGCCGCCTATCCTCGGTTCTCGGCGCCGCGCGCATACGCTGGACGCATGGACATCGAGACCGAGGTCAAGGACGCGCTGCGTGCCTACGA
>DWXU01000152.1:0-14855 GCA_019119065.1 Candidatus Microbacterium pullistercoris
ATCCGTCGTCGCCGCGCAGTCGTTCCACTGGACCGACCCCGAAACGCGATGGAGCCGCCTTGCCTCGCTGCTCGGATCCGATGGACACGCCTTCCTCTTCTGGAACGCGTGGAGCCTCGACCCGGCCCATCACGACCTCGACGCGGTGACCGCCGTGTACGGAGAGAAAGCGCCCGACCTGCCGCCGGATCTCCCGCGCGATCTCGTCTCCCGCATGTGGGCCGACGGCGAGATCGACGCGCATCCCGACGTGCACCTCGCGGACCGCCGCTCGTATGCCTGGGATCACGAGATGTCGGCCGCCGACTATCTGCGGCTCCTCGGCACGATTTCAAGCTATGCGATCACCGATCAGAGCGTGCGCGACGAGCTGTTCTCGGCGTTGGCCCCGACGCTCGGCGACACGGTGCGGCTGAACGGGACAACGTTGCTCCTCGTCGTCGGCGCGACGTGAGCCGGATCCGCACATCCGTCTGAGCCATGATGGAAGCGTGACCTCCACTCCCCCGATCGGCCTCCTGCTCGACGTCGACGGCCCGATTTCCAGCACCCGCACTCGCACCCTGCGTCTCGACCGTCTCGCCGACGACCTCGTCGCGTTCGCCGCGGCGGGGTGCCCGGTCGTGTTGAACACGGGGCGCTCCGCCGAGTTCCTCGCCGACCAGATCGTGCCGCGCCTCGTGCGCGCGGGTCTCGCCCCGACGGACCCGGTGTGGGGCGTCGGCGAGAAGGGCGGAACCTGGTTCTCGCTCGAGGATCGCGACGGATCCGCGCACGTCGGCGCCGTGCACGAGGACCATGATCTCGCGCCGGGCGAGAAGCTCGTGGCGGCGAGTCGGGAGATCGCAGACGAGTTCTCCGACGTCGTCTTCTTCGACGACACGAAGCGCACGATGATCTCCTTCGAGCAGCACGTCGAGGTCGCCAGTGAGGCGTTTCTCGCGCGTCGTCCTGACCTCATCGCCGCCATAGAACGCCGCGTCTCAGAGTGCGGCGAGGAGAAGCGGATGTCGATCTACCCGACATTCATCGCCGTCGACATCGAGCACGTGGACAGCGGCAAGGCCCTCGGAGCGCAGCGCGCGCTGGAGCTGCTCGCGGAACGCCTGGACCCTCCGCGACGATGGTTCACGGCGGGAGACTCCGGGCAGGACTACGACATGGCCGAGCACTTGCATGCGGCCGGTTACGAGGTCACCCACCTCGATGTCCGGCTCGACGGCGAGGTACCGGACGTCCCGTATGGGGTGATCCGCGAGCGTCCGGCGCTCGACGACGGCGTCGCCGAGGACGATCTCACCGCGCGCCACATTGCGAGGCTCCGCGCCGAGCTCGGGATCTGACGCACCGCGTTGGCGCCCGCTGGGGCGTTTATTGGCGCCCTACGTGGCATACGCGAGTGCATCGGTGCCCTTTCCACGTCCTCGAACGGCGCAACCGCACTCGCCAACCGCGCGCCCGGCGAAGGGCGGCAACGCACGCACCGACGCCGACGCTGACGTCAGTTCTTGCTGTCGCGCCAGTCGAGCCAGCGCTGGATCGCGTCCAGGTCGACGTCGTCGCCCGAGACGCCCAGCGTGAACAGGCGCACGCCGGCGTCGTAGAGCGCGTCGGCCTCTTCCACGCCCTTGCCGCGGAGCTCGTTCGAGATCACCAGTCGCGACGCGTCGTTGCCGTCGGTGTCTGCCCACCGCGAGATCACGTCGAGCTTGTGCGGCAGGGTGTCGGGCCTCGCAAAGCTATGCCAGATGTCAGCGTGGCGTGCCACGAGCCGCAGTGTCTTCTTCTCGCCCGCTCCTCCGATCATGACCGGTATCCGGCGCGTCGGCGCGGGGTTCAACGCCTCCCAGCGCGCCTCGATCCGCGGCAATGCGTCGGCGAGGGCGTCGAGACGAGATCCGGCCGTGCCGAACTCGTACCCGTACTCGTCGAAATCGCGCTCAAACCAGCCGGAGCCCGTCGCGAAGAGGAAGCGCCCCTCGCCGTCCCGGGCCGAGATGTGATCGATCGTGCGCGCCATGTCCGCCTGGAGGTCGGCGTTCCGGTAGGCGTTGCAGTTCACGAGCGTGCCGAGCTCGATCCGCTCGGTCTGCTCAGCCCAGGCGGCAAGCACCGTCCACGCCTCGAAGTGCGTCCCGTCGGGGTCTCCCGTGAGCGGGAAGAAGTGGTCCCAGTTGAAGAGGATGTCGACCCCCATGTCCTCGCATCGCTGCGCGGCGTCGCGCATCGCGGAGTAGGACGAATGGTGCTGGGGCTGGATCTGCACGCCGAGGCGCACCGGTGTGTCGAGGAGAGGCATGTCGCCATCGTAAAGCCGTCTCGCCACCATGAATACGGTGACCTCCGCCTCTTCTGTGCCGAGAGGTCGTCGGAGGGCCAGGTCCGCGCGGTTGCAGCCGTCGTCCTGCGCCGGTCGCCTGCGAGAATGAGACGGTGACCTTGCGCCCGCATCTCTTCAACCTCGGCCGGATTGGGGCGGGCCTCGTCGTGGCCGATGCGATCGCCGACCTCGAACGGGCGATCGCGACCGGGAGTGCCGTCGTCACCGCGCCTCCCGGCACAGGGAAGACCACCTTCGTCCCCCCGCTCGTCGCCAACGTCCTCGGCGGCACCGGAAGCGGGCGCGTCGTCGTCACGCAGCCCCGCCGTGTCGCGGTTCGTGCGGCGGCACGGCGAATCGCACAGCTGGACGGCTCCACGCTCGGCGGACCCGTCGGCTTCACCGTCCGCGGCGAACGCACTGTCTCGGCCGCTACCCGGATCGAGATCGTCACGCCCGGCGTCCTGTTGCGGCGACTCCTCGCGGATCCCGCACTCGACGGCGTCGATGCCGTCATCGTCGACGAGGTGCACGAGCGATCGCTCGACGGCGACCTCCTGTTGGGGATCCTCGCCGAGGTGCGCGCCCTGCGCGACGACTTCAGCCTCGTTGCGATGTCCGCGACGCTCGATGCTGACGCCTTCGCCGAGCTCCTCGGCGCCGCGGTCGTCCAGGTCCCCTCTGCCCTCCACCCTCTCCGCATCGACTACGCCCCGCCCGCTGGATCACGGCTGGATGCGCGCGGCGTCACGCGCGCGTTCCTCGATCACGTCGCGCGCGTCGCGGTGGAGGCTCAGGCCGCCGATCGCTGCGATGCGCTGGTCTTCGTCCCGTCCGCACGCGACGTCGACAGGGTCGTCTCTCGGATCCGCGATCTCACGTCAGCCGTGGATCCGCTGCCCCTGCACGGCCAGCTGCCCGCGCGCGAGCAGGACCGTGCGACGTCGGGGCGCGAGCCCGGATCCGGGTTGCCGCGCATCGTCGTGAGCACGTCGCTTGCCGAGAGCTCGCTCACGGTTCCCGGGGTGCGGCTGGTGATCGACGCGGGCCTCTCGCGTGAGGTGCGGAGAGACCAGGCTCGCGACATGTCTGGGCTCGTCACCGTCAGCGCGTCACGAGCGAGCGCGGAGCAACGTGCCGGTCGCGCCGCCCGACAGGGTCCGGGACGTGTCGTGCGAACGTACGGCGAAGCGGAGTTCGCGGCATTCCGACCCGACGTCGGACCCGAGATCCAATCTGCCGACCTCACCGACGCGGCGCTGCTGCTCGCCGGGTGGGGTACGCCGGAAGCGCGCGGCCTGAGCATGCTCACTCCCCCGCCCGAGGCGTCGATGCGGCAGGCGACCGCCACGCTCGAGTCGCTGGGGCTCATCACGAACGACGGACGCATCACGCCGCTCGGGGCTCGCATCGCCCGGATGCCGATCACGGCGCGGGAGGGACGCGCGCTGCTCGCCGCCGTGGGAGCGGTGCACGCTCCCACCTCGGCGTCCGAAGACGAGAACGAGCCCGGATCCGCACGCGCGATCGACACCCGGTCCGCAGCAGAGATCGTCGCAGCGATGTCGAGCGGCGTCCGCGAGCCCGGCGGCGACCTCGCCGCCCTCGTCCGAGCGCTCCGACGCGGCGAGCCCGGGTCGGGTCGCTGGCGCATCGAGGCGAAGCGCCTCGCGCGACTGGCCGATGGGCATGGATCCGTCCCGACGCGCGAGCGCGCCGGTCCCTCGGCCGAAGGAGCGGATTCGGCAATCAACAAAGCGCCATCATCGACCGCGGAAGTCCAGGAGAGCGATGGCGCAGTCCCTCGTGGCCCTGCGCCAACCGATGATCTCTCACACGCGGCAGGAGTTGTCGCGGCCCTCGCACGGCCCGCCTGGATCGCGCGACGTGCGAGCGACGGATCTCGTGCCTACGTATTCGCGAGCGGGACGCGTGCCGCGCTCCCCGAGGGATCGTCGCTCGCAGGATCCGAGTGGATCGCCGCCTGCGAAGTGCATCGCGCCGAGGGACGGGCGGCCGACGCGACCGGCGCGGTGATCCGCCTCGCCGCGGCCATGCACGAACAGGATGCGCTGCGCATCGGCGGCGTACGCGCGCTCCGGCACACGACGGTCACCGAAGGACGGGTCCGCGTACGCGAGGAGCGCCGCGTCGGCGCGATCGTACTGTCCTCGACACCGGCTCGTCCTCAGCCCGACGAGTGCGCCGGTGCCTTCGAGGAGCACCTGCGAGCGAACGGTCTGCGCGACCTCGCGTGGCCGGAAGCCGCCACCTCACTTCGGCGACGTCTCGCGCTCCTTCATCGCACGCTCGGGGATCCGTGGCCCGATGTGTCAGACGGCGCCCTCGTCGCCCGGCTCGACGAGTGGCTGAGCGCCGACCTGCGGCAACCGTCACTCCACAACATCGACCTCGTCACGGCGCTGAAGCGGATCCTGCCCTGGCCAGACGCGGCGCGACTGGACGCCCTCGCTCCCGAACACCTCGCAGTGCCGTCAGGCTCGAGCGTGCGCATCGAGTATCCCGAGGATCCCGATGCCCGCCCTGTCGTCGCCGTGAAGCTGCAGGAGGTGTTCGGGCTCGCCGAAACACCACGACTTGCGGACGGCCGCATTCCCGTGCAGTTCCACCTGCTCTCCCCGGCGCGGCGACCGCTTGCCGTCACGGACGACCTGGCGTCCTTCTGGAACGGCCCGTATCAGGACGTCCGCAAAGACATGCGAGGCCGCTACCCCAAGCACCCGTGGCCCGAGGATCCGTGGACCGCGCCGGCGACCGCGCGCACGAACCGCGCGCTGCGGGGATAAGGTCTGGCCGCTCAGTCCACGAGGACCGAGAACGCGACCGGGATCTGCTCGCCGTCGGAGCTCATCATGACTGAGATGCCCGCGACGTCCGCCATCCCGTCGGCGGTCGACGAGAGGTCTACGAAGTCGCCCGTGCACTCGACCTCCTCCGAGGCGCCGGTCGGTCCGTCGGCCTCGGCGTCTGTCGTGATCTCCCACGCGATTGTCGCGCGATGCCCGTCCCCGAGGCATGCCGCACGGATCACCGCGATGTCGGTCGGCTCCTCCGTCCAGTCGAAGGACGCGCCGTTCGGCTCCGCACCCACCTGAGCCCCCGTGCCGAAGTCTGTGTCCGACATCGGCGGGCGCTCGGAGATCGACGCGAACCAGTCGTCCGATTCTTCTTGGGTCGGCTCGCTCGCGCATCCGGCGAGGGTGACGGCGGCGACGGCCAGGATCGGGAACACAAGGGATCTCGACATCACGTCACCGTATCGCTGTCCAGGGCGATACCCGGTCAGCGCGCGCCGCCGAGCCATCGGCGGCGCCACCCGCGCCTCGGGACCGCGCTGGGTCGCTGTTCCTCGGTGACCCGCTCGCGTCGCGCCGCGCGCCGATCCCGCCACGCCCGAAGGTCGTCGTCGACGTCGTGTAGCGGCGTCACCACGGGCGGTCCGCCCTCCAACTGCATCCGCGCCCGCTTGACGCGGCGGTTGAACTCCTCGAGGTGGGCTCGCACGTCCTCTTCGCGCGAGAACTCATCGAGCGTGGCCTCCATTGCACGGTGTTCGTTTCGCAACTGGATCGCTGGCGGCGCCAAACCGGTGAGATTCTCGCGCTCGATCTTTCGCCGAATCCACCAGTCGGGGTCATGGCCGCCGTCAAGTCCGTCGATCGGCTTGCCCGCGCCCGGCAGGTTGTCGAACTCACCGCGGCGCATCGCCGTCTGAATCGACGCTTCGACCGCCGAGATCCGCTCCTCGCGCGTCGTCCACTGCGGCGGTCCGGTGTCCGGCTCTTCGGACTCTCCGCCTCGTTCCGCGCGGTATCGCGCGTCATCTGCACGCGGATCCGACATGCCGTCAGAATACGCCGCGCCGTCCTGGCCCGGTAGTGGGTCAGGACGTGAGGATCACGAGGTCCGAGGTGGCACGTGTCATCGCGACGTAGCGATCAACCGCGCCGGTGACGCCGTCGCCGAAAGAGTCGGGATCCACGAGCACGACGAGGTCGAACTCGAGGCCCTTCGCCTCCGGCGGCGTGAGGGCCGTCACGCGGGGCAGGGGCGGCACGTCGGCGGATCCGATCACGCACGCCACGCCCTCATCGTGCTCGCCGAGCCATCGCTCGAGGATCGTCGCGAGGTCGCCCACCCGAGCGTGCTGGACGGGGCGCCCCGTCTCGCGCACCGACGTCGGCACGTTCGCGTCTGGGAGTGCCGTGCGGATGACCGGCGCCGCCTCCGCCATGATCTCCGCCGGTGTGCGGTAGTTGATCGTCAGCTCCGCGACCGTCGACCGGGCGATTCCCAGCGAGGTGAGTCGCTCCTGCCACGTCTCCGTGAATCCGTAGCGTGCCTGCGCGCGATCCCCCACGATCGTGAAGCTCTTCGACGGGCACCGCCGGATCAGCATGCGCCATTCCGCGGGCGACAGCTCCTGTGCCTCATCCACAATGACGTGTGCGAACGGGCCGGCGAGGGCGTCGGTGGGGAGGGTGGGCAACGCGCCCGGGTCAATCAGGCGCTCCTGCATATCCGACGCGTCGAGCATCAGCGACGTGCCTTCTCCGTCCTCGTCTGCGTCGTGCAGGTACTCCACGACGGTTTCGATCCGCTCGCGTTCCGCGGTGAGGGCGCGCGCATGCGCCAGGCGGCGCTCCGTGGCGGCCGGATCGCCGATGAGGTCGCGTGCCGCGTCCAGCAGCGGAAGATCGGCGAGCGTCCAGGCCGTTCCCTCGGTGCGACGGATCCGTTCGGCGTCGTCATCCGAAAGCCACGCGGCGTGACGCGCGATGAGCGGCGGTGAAGTCCACAGCGCGGCCACCAGCCCGGCGGGCGACAGCATCGGCCAGACGCGGTCGAACGTCTCGCGCAGGCCCGAATGATGCTCGAGCTCTCGTCGAGCGAGGTGCGGCGGCATCTCGGTCACCTTCGCGGTGACCAGATCGAGCAGCTGGTTCCACACCGCGTCCCGTGCCTCGTTATGGGGCGTCCCGTCATCGGCCGCTTCGAGAGCCTCGGCCCATTCGTCCGGTTCGATGTCGATGTCTGCCCACGATGTCGCCACGACCGTCGGCTCGTCGGGAACGCGCTCGTACTCGCGCACGATCGTCGCGATCGTGTGCTCCCACTCGGTCCGCCCCTTGATCGCCGCCACCCGCGGATCCGCTTCGACTGACGCGCCGTCTCCCTCGGCGACGAGTCGGCGTAGCGTGGCGATTCGCACGCTGTCCTCGCCGAGACTCGGCAGCACGTCGTCGACGTACGAGAGGTAACGGTCATTCGGCCCGAGGAACAGCACGCCTCCGCCCGTCCGCGACACGCGCGCGTCCGCGTACAGCAGGTAGGCCGCGCGGTGGAGCGCCGCCACGGTCTTGCCCGTGCCCGGCCCGCCGTCGACCACGAGCGCGTCGCGGGACCCCGCACGGATGATGCGGTCCTGATCGGCCTGGATGGTTCCGAGTACGTCACGCATTCGGGGCGAGCGGGATCCGCCGAGGCTCCGGATGAACGCGGAGTGCTCGTCGAGCGCGCGCGAATCGGTCGGCAGCTGCGGGTCGAACACCTCGTCCCAGAAGTCGACGACGTGCCCGAGCTGCCAGAGGAAGCGTCGCCGCATCGCGAGCCCCATCGGATCCTCGTGCGTGGCCCCGAAGAACGGCTCGGCGGCCGGCGCGCGCCAGTCCACGAGCAGACGCTTCCCCTCGGGAGAGACGAGTCCGGTGCGACCGATGTAGAGCTCCTCGCCGCCGTCCGCCGGCACGATCTTGCCGAGACACAGGTCTCGGGTGAAGCGACGCAGGACGGTTTGACGCGACACCAGACGATGCACGGCGATATCGCGGTCCATGGCGTCCTGGCCCGCGCCTCCGTTCGCACGACGCGCGTCGGAGAGACGTCGCTCGACGTCCGCGCGCGCCGCCTCGAGCGCGCGGTCGATCTCGCGCAGGCGCGCGTCGTCGTCCGAATCGATCGCCGGTGCGGACGACGACGAACGGTTCTGCGTGCGGCGGGAGGCAGATGTGGGTTCAGTCACGTTGCTCCATTCTGCGGCATTCTGTGACGGCAGGCGCCGCGAGGGTGGCGCGCCCGCGGTGACCTGCGGCCGGGAATGCGACAGGATGGGCCCATGATGAGCCACGATCCGCGCACGGGACGTCGCGCCGAAGAAGCGCTCGATGAGTTCCAGCTCGCCGAGGACAACCCGCACTTCCGCGTCGACATCGAGCGCATCCGCTTCTCGCCGTACTTCTCGCGTCTGTCGGCCGTCACCCAGGTGATCGCGCAGACGGGCGCCGGCCTCGCCGTGCACAACCGGCTCACGCATTCCGTGAAGGTGTCGGCCGTCGCGCGCGCCATCGCGATGCACCTTCACCGCGACGAGGGTGCCATGGGCGACGTCGTCGCCGAGCTCGGCGGCTGCCATCCGGTCGTCGTCCAGGCCGCGTCGGCGGCGCACGACGTCGGCCACCCGCCGTTCGGTCATCTCGGAGAGCAGACGCTCGATCGGCTGGCGCGCGGACGCTTCCAGCTGACCGAGGGCTTCGAGGGGAACGCGCAGACCTACCGGATCCTGGCACGACTCGACGAACACAACACGCCCGGTGTCGGCCTGAACCTCACGCGCGCCGTCCGTGCGGCGGTGCTGAAGTACCCGTGGCTGCGCGGCGACGGCGGAACGCGCCGCGGGGCCGCGAGCGGCAAGTACTCGATGTACGCCGTGGACCTGCATGACGCCGAGGATGCGCTCAGCGCCTACCCCGCGATCGACAGCGGGCAGCAGACGCTCGAGTGCTCCGTGATGGACATCGCGGACGACATCGCCTATTCACTTCACGATCTCGACGACTTCTATCGCGCGGGGCTCCTCAATCAGGCCACGATCGCCGGCGAGTTCCACGCCTGGCGCCGTGAGGTCGCGAATCTGCGTACCCTCGACTCTGCCGCGCTCGCGGCACAGCCGAGGGTGCCCGGCCACGCGCTCGAGCTGCTCTGGCGGCGCCTCGCCGACCGCGATCCGTGGATCGCCGATGCTGACGCGTTCGACGCGGCGGTTGCGCGCGTGAACGACGAGGTCATCGAGGGCCTGCTCACCGTGCCGTTCGACGGGTCCCTCGCCGCCGACCGCTCGCTCGCGCGCTTCACGACCGAATGGATCCACCACCTGCAGTCGTCGATCGAGGTGCACCGCGACCCCGCGCACCGCTCGGGCCACGTCAGCCTCGATCGCACGGCCTGGCACGAGGTTGCCGTGCTGAAGTTCCTGCACGAGCGATTCATCCTCGACCGGCCCGATCTCGCCGTGTACCAGCGTGGGCAGGCGAGCGTGCTCGAACGCCTGGTCGACGGGCTGACGGCCTGGCTGGACGACCCGTACGACGTCAGACGGGCGCCGCGACGCCTGCTCGACCTCGTCGACCTGGCAACCGAGGACTACTTCCAAGCCCGCAAAGTGCGGCCCGATCTCCTGACGACGCAGAACGACGCCGAGCTGCAGCGCTGGTCGGTCGGCCGCGGGATCATCGACTACGTCTCGTCGCTCACCGATGCCCAGGCGATACAGCTCGACGCGCTTCTCCGTGGTCAGACCGAGCGTCTGTGGGAGGCCGGACAGGGGCTCTGAACGACGCGATTGCCTCGGGTGAGCGCACGTCTTCTGCTGCTCACGTTGCGACGGCCCCCCATTCGGGGCATAGACTTGCCCGCGGACTTGGTCTGCGGCGAATCGCGCGCGCGGGCGCTTCGACGATGAGCACCGTTGGCTTCACAAGAGCTGATCACACCCCGGGTGGCCTCGTCTCCGTCGATTGACTTAATGGTCTGCCGCGCCATCTGCGCGCAGAAAGGATCTCTATGCTCGGTTCTACCCTTCAGACCACGCTCGATACTGTCCTCGCCCGGAATCCCGGCGAGCCCGAGTTCCACCAGGCCGTCCACGAAGTGTTCGATTCGCTCGCCGTGGTGCAGGAGCGGCACCCCGAGTACAACGACATGGCGATCCTGACGCGTCTGTGCGAGCCCGAACGGCAGATCATCTTCCGTGTGTCCTGGGTGGACGACGAGGGCAACGTCCAGGTCAACCGCGGTTTCCGCGTGCAGTTCAACTCCGCGCTCGGACCGTACAAGGGCGGCCTGCGATTCCGCGAGTCGGTCAACCTCGGCATCGTGAAGTTCCTTGGCTTCGAGCAGATCTTCAAGAACTCCCTCACCGGGCTGCCGATCGGCGGCGGCAAGGGCGGCAGTGACTTCGACCCGGCCGGCAAGTCCGACGGCGAGGTCATGCGCTTCTGCCAGTCGTTCATGACCGAGCTGCACCGCCACATCGGTGAGCACACCGACGTCCCCGCGGGTGACATCGGTGTGGGAGCGCGCGAGATCGGCTACCTGTTCGGTCAGTACAAGCGCCTCACGAACCGCTACGAGGCAGGAGTGCTCACCGGTAAGGGACTCGACTGGGGTGGATCGCTCGTGCGCAAGGAGGCGACCGGGTACGGCGCCACGATCTTCGCGCAGGAGATGCTGGCGGCGCGCGGTGAGAGCCTCGACGGGCGCACGGCGATCGTGTCGGGATCCGGGAACGTCGCCCTCTACGCGATCGAGAAGGTCCACCAGCTCGGCGGCACGGCGATCACCGCGTCCGACTCGAGCGGATACGTCGTGGACGAGGATGGCATCGACCTCGGACTGCTGAAGCAGATCAAGGAGGTCGAACGGGGGCGCATCAGCGAGTACGTCGACCGCCGCGGCGGCCGTGCGCACTACGTCGCCGGCGGTTCGGTCTGGGAGGTTCCGGGCGACGTCGCCATCCCGTCCGCGACGCAGAATGAGCTGCACGAGAACGACGCCATCGCGCTCGTGAAGAACGGCGTGCGTGCCGTCTCGGAGGGCGCGAACATGCCCTGCACGCCGAAGGCCGTCGACATCTTCCAGGACGCGGGCATCGCCTTCGGGCCGGGCAAGGCGGCGAACGCCGGGGGCGTCGCCACCAGTGCGCTCGAGATGCAGCAGAACGCGTCGCGTGACGCGTGGTCGTTCGCCTACACCGAGGAGCGTCTGACCGACATTATGCGCGGCATTCACCAGAATGCGCTCGAGACCGCGGAAGAATTCGGTCGGCCCGGCAACTACGTCATCGGCGCGAACGTGGCGGGCTTCCGCAAGGTCGCCGACGCGATGATGGCCTTCGGCGTCATCTGATCGATTCGACTCAAGGGTGCGGCCGGCGGGATATCCCGCCGGCCGCACCCTTTTCGGGCGTCGTCCGCATCAACGAACGCGCGCGGTCGTCGTCACTCCTCGACGCGAATGAGATGGAACAGCGGGATCCCGTCGACACCATCTACGGTGGTCGTGCCGCTCATCGACAGCCACACGCGACTCTCGCCTCGGTACTCTCCCGCCCAGTCGGTGAGTTCCTCCGTTGCGCCCTCTCTGTCGACCGGCCCCTGAAAGAACTCGCAGTGTGTCGGGATGCCGCGATCGACCATGACGACTTCGGCGGCGTACTCGAGTGAAGATCCGTCCGTCGGCGAGAGGGTCGTCAGGATCATGCACAACCCTTCTGCCTCCTCCGCCTCTGCCATGAGCGGGGCGGGCATCAGTGCATCCACGATGATGTCCTGACCCTCGTGTCGCTCGGGATCGTTCAGGATCGCGGTCAGCTGCGTGGCGCCGACGGGGACGAAGTCGGACTCCTTGGCGTTCGCACGCGCGTCTTCCAGCCACTCCGACTTCTCGAAGATCGCCGCCTCGGCAGCAAGCTCTTCTGCGCGCTGAGCTGCTGCCTCCTCGACCGCGCGCTGATAGAGCGCGTCGGCCCGATTCTCCTCGATGAGGACCAGGGCGAAGAACCCGCTCATCACCAGGGCGATGACGCCGCTCAACGCGACCCCGGTGATGGCAACACCCTTGGGAGCCTTTTTCCGGAGCGCGACGATCGCCGCGATGACGCCACCCGTCGCGATCACGACACCGGCGACCACGAGCACGACGCGGAACTCGTGGAGGATGGGCATCAATGCGACGACCGGTCCCAGGATGCCGGCGACAATCGCGGCGACTCCCCACCAGAGCGGACTGCGACTCTGTCGAGACGTTGCTGGCGGCGGTGATGCCGGCTCGAGAGGAGCATGTGACGTCACTCCACGACCCCCATGAGCGTAAAGAGCGGGAGCTCGTCCTGGTCCTGCATCGGGACCGTTCCCGTCGGCGCGAGCCACACACGTGTCCTCTCGCCGAAGTTCTCAAGGAAGCCACCGATATCCCCTGTGTCAGCCCCTGCCTCGAACGGCCCGTCGATGAACTCGCAGTGCTCCGCGGTGCCGCGATCGACGATGCCGATGCGTGGCATGCGCTCGAGTTCCGAACCGTCCGCCGGAGCGATCGTCGCCTCGGTCAGGCACAGCCCTTCCGCCGCCATCGAATCCGAGGTGAGAGGAAGGATCTGAGACACGTCGACGACGATTCCCTGTTCCGCGTATGCGTCGGGCGCGGCGAGGATCTCTTCCAACGTCGCGGCGTCGACCGCGGCGAAGTCGGACTTAACGGCCTCCGCGCGCGCGTCTGAGAGCCATTCCGATTGCTCGAAGATCGCAGTCTCCTCGGCCTGCTCCTGCGCAAGGCGGCTTTGCTGTTCTTCCGCGTTGCGCTGGACCATCGCCTCGATCTGATACTCGGCGATCACACTCAAGACGAGGAACGCGGCCGTGATCACGGCCACGACCGCGCTCAGGATGAGACCCGTGAGAGCGACGCCCTTGGGCGCACTCTTCCGCAGCGCGATGATCGCCGCGACGACCCCGCCGATCGCCACCACGATGCCTCCGATCACGAAGGCCATGCGGAGCTCGAACGGAGCAGGCAGAAACGCGATGGTCAGTCCAGCGACGCCAGCAACGATCGCGATGATCCCCAACCAGAGCGCCCCGCGGCTCCCCCGCGGCGCGGCAGGCGGCGAGGGCGCCGATGCCGCCGGTGGCCCCGAATGCGTGGTCACCGGGTGCTGCGTACTGCCGCGCGTGGCGTCGCCCATATCGCTCTTCTCCCCCTGGTCGGCGCCCTCTGGCATCCGTCAACGAAACTGAGCATAGCAAGGTCACAGGCCGCCGCGCCTCGGCGGCGTAATTCGTCGTTCCCGGATCCGAAATCAGCGGTCGTGCGCGGGCGCTGCGCCGATGATCTCGTCGAGTGCCGCCCGCGTCGTCACGCGCTGCGCGATCTCGTCGTCGATCCGGTCGCGTTCCGCGATCAGTCGCTCGGTGAGTTTGCTCGTCTGCGATTCGGGCTGTGCCATGCACGGCAGCACATCCGCGATCGCCGTGGTGCCGAGCCCGGCTGTCAGCAGCTGGCGTACGAGGGCGACACGCTCCACCGCTGATTCGTCGTAATGACGCTGGCCGCTCGCACTGCGGCGCGCCTCGATCAACCCACAGTCCTCGTAGTACCGCAGCGAACGCACGCTCGCTCCGGTGCGTCTGGACAGCTCGCCGATTCGCATCACTTGCCCCTCACATTGATGTCAGGTCTTACCGTAGTCGACATGACACAGAACTCGCATGCCACTCCCCCGCAGTCCCCGGTAAAGCAGCTCCGTCTCGTCGTGGAGGCAGCCGACTTCGACGCGGCCCTCGCTTTCTATCGGGACGCTCTCGGGCTCCCGGAACGCACCGCGTTCCAAGGTGAGGGCGACGCGCGCGTCGCGATCCTCGATGCGGGCGCGGCGACGCTGGAGATCTCGAATCCGGCGCAGGTGCGCATGATCGACGAGGTCGAGGCGGACGGTCGACCGAGTGCCCACATTCGCGTCGCCTTCGAGGTCGACGACGGCGCGGGCAGAACCGAACGCCTGGTGCAGGCCGGTGCCGAGCTCATCGCGTCCCCGCGCCGAACGCCGTGGCGGTCGCTCAACTCGCGAATGCAAGCGCCGGCGGATCTCGAGGTGACGCTGTTCGAGGAGCTCGAGGATCCCGAGACCCGCCACACGCGCCCGGGGTTCACCGCGCCGACCGCGTGAGCGGACGCGACGATCGCGAGTCGAGGCGGTGTCGACGCCGCCGGTCGAGCTGACCGCCTCGCACGAGTCGGACTTCCCGGAGCACGCGTGAAACGTGACCGCTCCGTAGGATCAGTGGGTGGAGGATTTCGAAACGATCATCAGAAGCGCCCGTCGCAAGAAGCGGCGCGAGGGGGTTCTGCTGACTCTCCTCGGAGTGGTCTTCGCTGCCGTCGGTGTCTTCCTTCTCCTCGTCGCCGAGAACCCTTGGATGGGTGCCATGGGCATCTGCTTCGGCCTGATGGGGATCCTGACAGGCATCGTCGAGGTGAGGGCGCGTCCCTCCCTCCTGACGGACATCATGCTGACCGTTGCATGCTTCTTCTTCGCCGCGACGGGTGCGGTCATGATCCTCTCGGGCCTCCTCGCCCCGGGTGCCTGGGGATGGCGCGGCGGCGGCGCGGGAATCATCGGCGGAGGGCTCTGCCTCGCGTTCTTCGGGCCAGGGACCGTCATCCTCGTGATCGTGACCATCCG
>DWXU01000153.1:0-4577 GCA_019119065.1 Candidatus Microbacterium pullistercoris
GTGGTCTTCGAGGCATTGTTCTGGCTCCAGTCGATGAAGACCCGGCCGCCGCGTTCGGAGCGCTTCATGGCGCTCGTAACCTCGTCAGGACGGTCGGTCTCGAGCCGGCGCGCGAGCTCCTTCGCCAGCGCGGACGCCTCGTCGGACGTGCGTGAGCCGTCGAGCGGCGCGTAGACGTGGATCCCCTTCCCGCCACTCGTCGCGGGCACCGGGTCCAGCCCCTCGGCACGCAGTGCACGGCGGATCCGGAACGCGATCTGTGCGCACTGCTCGAGCGTCACCCCCTCCCCCGGGTCGAGATCGAACACGAGCCGATCAGGGGCGAGTTGCGTGCCGTCATCCCCGAAGCGCCACTGCGGCACGTGGAGCTCGAGCGCGGAGATCTGCCCCAGCCACACGAGCGTCGCCTCTTCGTTCGCGAGAGGGTAGGCGTTGACGTGGTCGCGGTGCTGGATCCGCTCCGTGCGCACCCAGTCCGGCGCGGCCCCGCCGAGATCCTTCTGAAAGAAGGTTGCGCCATCGCCGTCCTCGCCCACGCCGTCGGGCCAGCGCTTGCGCGTCAGCGCCCGGTCGCGGACGTGCGGCAACATTGTGTCGGCGATCGCGCGATAGTACGCGACCACGTCTGCCTTCGTCGTTCCCGTGGCCGGATAGACCGCCCTGTCCGCGCTCGTCACTCGGACCGCGTGTCCACCGACCTCGATCGTCATCTCTGAAGTGGCCACGTCTCCATGATGACGATTCGGCGCGGAACCACCAGGGGGTTGACGGACTGTCGGCCGTGGGTCAGGAGACGATGGCGTCGGCCTCGACCTCGACGAGAACATCGGGCTCGAACAGATAGTCGACGCCGATACATGACAGCGGTGGGAGCGGCTGGGGGATGCCGAGCTCCTCGACGACGGACTCGATGCCCGCCATGAACTCGCCATACTTCTCCGGCTGCCACGCGGTCACGTAGAACCGCAGTCGGACGACGTCGCGGAAGCTCGCTCCCGCACCTGCCAGGCCGCGCGCGGTGTTCCGCAGCGCGTGCGCCAACTGCCCGGCCAGATCCCCGGGCGCGAGTCGGTTCCCGTGTTCGTCGCGCGCGATCTGACCGGCCACGCTGATGTGCCGACCACCAGTCGCCACCGACACGTGATGGTACGGAACCGGCTGGAACATCCCGGGCGGGGTGGAGAGCGAAACCGTCATGAGAGATCCTTCTTCGTTGCGATGTGTAGGTATCTCCTGTATACGTGGTCTCCGAAGAGCACTTCAACGAGACCAGGTGTCGCCATGGAAACCACCCCCGCCGCCGCCGTTCATTCCCAGATCGCCGGAGAGCACCGCGCGCTGCTCGACGAGATCCTCGACAAGTGGTCGTTGCTCGTCCTCGACACGCTGTGCGAGCGCCCACATCGCTTCAACGAACTGCGGCGCGCCATTCCCACGGTGACGCAGAAATCGCTCACCGCCTCGCTACGCCGGCTCGAGCGCAACGGAATGGTGGAGCGCGAAGTCATCGACACCCGGCCGGTCGCCGTCGAATACCGCATCTCGGATCTCGGCCGCACACTGCAGGACCTCATCGATGCCCTGCTGATGTGGAGCACGGCGCACATGGCCGAGGTGACGCGGGCGCGCGACGCCTTCGATACGGAGTACGACGCGTGAGCGCCGGCAACGTGTCGGGATGTACTGGTGGGCCCAGCGGGGCTCGAACCCGCGACCCGCGGATTAAAAGTCCGATGCTCTGCCAACTGAGCTATAGGCCCGCACCGATTCTACGGCACGAGAACGGGCCCGGACCACACGCTCAGGCGAGCTCGGCCCCGCCCGCCTCGAGCTCGTCGAGGGCCCGTGCACTCGAACCGGGCGCGACCCCCGCAACGAGATGGGTGAGGATCCGCACCGCGACGCCGTGAGCGAGCGCGTCGCGCGACGTGGCAAGCACGCAGTGGTCGGTCGCGAGCCCGACGACGTCGACGGCGTCAACGCCGTGTGCCTCAAGGAGGTCCGCGACGGTGCGCCCGTCCTCGTCCGATCCCTCGAACATCGAATAGGCCGGGATCCCCTGCCCCTTCTTGACGTGATGCGTCACGGCGGCGGGGTCGAACCACGGGTCGTATTCGGCACCGGGCGTGCCCGCCACGCAGTGCACGGGCCACGTGTCGACGAAGTCCGGGGTCTCGGAGAAGTGCCCGCCGTTGTCGTCGTCAGCGTTGTGCCAGTCGCGCGACGCGAGGATCGCAGCGTAGTCGGCTGCGTGTTCGCGAAGGTGCCGCGTGACACCGATCGCGACGGCGTCGCCGCCGGCGACAGCGAGCGCGCCGTCCTCCGTGAAGTCGTTCTGCACGTCGACGATGAGAAGTGCCCTGGCCATGCCTCGACCCTACGTCTCCCACGCGCCCGTGTCTCGATCGCGCGAGAGTTATGCGCGACCCGGCGAGGACTCGGTGAGCCTCTCGGCGCCGACGACATCGCGAAAGAACAGGGGATCCATCGGCTGGCCACGACGGATGACGCTCAGTGTTCCGGAGGGCTCGAAGATGACCGCTCCGACCTGGTCGGGGTGGGACACCCCCGACTGGCGCAGCCGCGAGTGCAGCTCGGGATACGAGACGTGGCAGCGGTCCATGTGGCGCTGCAGCACCTCCGAGCCCGCCATGATCAGCACGGGGCGGTTCACGACCAGCCATGACCCGAACCGCGTCTGCCGTATCACCCCGGACAGTGCCTGCAACGCCACGAGGGTGACGAGCGCGATCACGCCGCCCGCGAGACGCGGAGATTCACCGAGAGCGGCGCGGGCGATGAGCCCGCCGAACGCGATCACGGCGGCGAGGTCGTAGCTCGACATCCCGGAGAGCATCCGCTGCCCCAGGATGCGGATGAGCACCACCAGCGCGACGTACATCCCGACCGTCGCGAGCGCGACCGCGCCCGCCTCGAGCCACGTGACTCCGAGCAGTTCCGCCACGGTGTTCCTCCCTCGTCTCTGCGATCAAGGGTATTGCCACCGGGCAGCGGCGTCAGGCGCGAACGGCCTCCGCGATCGGCACGGATCCGTTGCCGAAGCCGATCGTGCGGCGCACGGTCGACGGATCCGCGAGCACGGCTGCCGCGACGGCGGCGACATCGGCGCGCGCGACGCGCCCGTCGCCCGGCTCCGCGATCTCGATCAGGCCCGTCGGCTCGTCGAGCGTGAGCGGCCCAGGGCCGAGGATCGTCCAGTCGAGGTCCGTGCCGCGCAGGTGCTCGTCGGCCAGAGACTTGGCTTCGGCGTACGCATAGAACGAGTTGTCGGGTGCGACGCCGTGGTCGCGGCTCGCCTGCAGGTACGACACCATGACGTACCGCGGTACACCGGCGATCGACGCCGCCTCCATCGACCGGATCGCGGCGTCGCGATCAACGGCGTACGTGCGCTCGGGATCCCCGCCGCCGGCGCCGGCCGCGAAGACCACCGCGTCGTGCCCGCGGATAAGGTCAGCCAGCCCCGCGACATCGAGCCGCTCGATGTCGGCGACGACGGGTGTGGCCCCCGTGGCCGCGACCTCTTCTTCGTGATCGGCGTTGCGGAAGACCGACGTGACGTCGTCTCCGCGCTCCACGAGCAGCGGAGCGAGACGCAGCGCCACCTTCCCGTGTCCTCCGATGATCAGTACGCGCGACATGGGGTGTCCTTCCGTCGTCGTTCGTGGGTTGTTCCCACGGTATCCCCGTCAGGCAGAGGTGGGGGCGTGCTGCTCGAGGAACTCGTAGACGTCCGTCGTGTCCACCCCGGGGAACGCGCCCGTCGGAAGCGTCGCGAGGAGCGTCCGCGGCGTCGCGACGTTCGGCCACGCTCCGTCGCGCCACTTCCCCGCGAGCTGGTCCGGCGGGCGGCGGCAGCACACCTCATCGGCGTGGCGCGAGACGCCGCGATTGAGGGTGTCGCGCCCGACGAACCACTTCGTGTCGTCGAAGCGCACCCCGACGCTGACAGAATGCGCACCCTGACTGGAGTGCTCGACGCGCGCCGTGCACCAGAACGTGCCGCCGCCCGTGTCCGTGTACTGGAAGTACGGGTTGAACCGGTCGTCCACATCGAAGACGACCCGGCTGGTCCAGCGCCGGCAGCAGAGCTGCCCCTCGATGGATCCGAGTCGGTCGGTCGGGAAATTGACGTCGTCGTTCTCGTACGCCTTCGTGATTGTGCCCGACTCGTGCACTTTCAGGAAGTGCACGCGGATGTCGAGGTGACGCGTGGCGAGGTTCGTGAAGCGATGCGCCGCGGTCTCGTACGACACGGAGTACGCGTCGCGCAGGTCCTCGATCGAGATGGCGCGGCGCTGCTTCGCGTCGGCGAGCGACTGGACGGCACGCCTCTCCGGGATGAGCAGCGCCCCAGCGAGGTAGTTCTGCTCGACGCGCTGACGGAGGAACTCCGCGTACGAGGTCGGCTCCGCGTGGCCGAGCATGCGGCTCGCGAGAGCCTGCAGCATGGGCCCGCGCGGATCCGTCGAGACGCTGTTCGGCAGGTACAGTCGGCCGTGCTTGAGATCCAGCACGCTGCGGGTCGACGCGGGCAGGTCCGGCACGTAGTGCAG
>DWXU01000154.1:0-6353 GCA_019119065.1 Candidatus Microbacterium pullistercoris
GATGAGCGGTTCTCGGGCCTCATCATCGTCCCGAACCAGACACCGCACGCAGCTGCCGACGAGATCCGGCGCTCGGGAGAGAACGACCGCATGGTCGGCGTCCTCATGGCGGCGAACGGCTTGAGCAGGCCGTTCGGCCACGCGGCGTATCACGACATCTACGCCGCGGCCGTCGATCTCGACCTCCCGATCGTGATCCACGCGGGCGGCGACGTGAACGCCGACACGCTCAGTCATCCGACCGCCGGCGGGCTGCCGGCCACGTTCGGCGAAGTCGCGACGCTGTCATACAGCGCCGTCATGACGCACGTCCAGAGCATGATCGTGCAGGGTGTGTTCGAGCGGTTCCCCTCCCTGCGCGTGTTCATCGCCGGCGCGGGTGCCGCCTGGATCCCGGGCCTGTTCTTCCGGCTTGACGTCAACTGGCGTGGACTCCGACGTGAGGTGCCGTGGGTGCGGCGAATGCCGAGCGAGTACTTCCGCGACCACTTCCGCGTCTCGATGTGGCCGCTCGATCGCGCGCCCGACGCGGACGGTGCCGAACGCATCGTCCAGGCGCTGCGCACCTTCGACGGTATCGAGGAGCTGCTGTGCTTCTCGTCCGGATACCCGCACTGGAACGCGGACGACATCGATGACGTCGCCGCGCACATCCCGACCGAGTGGCACCGGGGCGTGTTCTCCGACAACGCCCGCTCGTGGTTCCGCTGGGCGGACCGGCCGCGCGCCGCGGCCCGCACGCCGGAGGTCGCCGTCGGAGCGATGCCCGAGACCGGCGAGCTCGGCGACCCCAACCGGCGTTCCTACGACACAGAAGATGGGCGGGAGATCGAATGGGTTCCGGCGATGGACTGAACGCCTCCGCCCGCCGCGCGCCGGAGCACGTGCGCACGGGGCTGCGTGAGATCGGGCGGGACGTGACGATCGCGACGCTCCAGCAGTCGAATGCGCTCATGGCGCCGTTCCACGACTCCGAGCCGTACGTCGGCGTGCGGGTCGAGCGCGATCGCGCCTACGGGTCGGACGAACGTCACCGGCTCGACGTGTTCGCCCCCGCGGATCCCACCGCCGAGCCACGCCCCGTCGTCGTCTTCCTCCACGGTGGCAGTTTCGTCGGCGGCGACAAGCACCGCGCCGGCTCTCCCTTCCACGACAACGTGGCGCTGTGGGCGGCGCGGCACGGCATGGTCGGAGTCACGGCGAATCATCGTCTGGCTCCCGATCACCCCTGGCCGGCGGGTGCGGAAGACGTCGCGAGCATCGTGGCATGGATCCGTGAGAACGTCGGCGCGTGGGGCGGGGACCCGCTCCGCGTGCACCTGATGGGTGCGTCGTCGGGAGCCGTGCACGTAGCGTGCTACCTCGTGCACGAGCGCTTCCACGTCGCCGACGGCGGCGGCGTCTCCAGTGCCAGCATGGTTGGCGGCGCGTATGCCCTCACCCGTTTCGACCGACAGCGCATGGCGCCCTACTTCGGTGACGATCCGGAGCTGCTCGCGTCGATCGACCCCGGCATCGCGCTCGCCGAGAGCCCGTTGCCGATTCTCTACGCGGTGGCCGAATGGGATCCGCTCGATGCGCAGGAGCAATTCGCGTGGATCGTGGCGGAGCGCGTCGAGCGCCGTGGGGCGGCGCCTCCTGTGGCCTGGGTGCGTGACGCGAACCACTTCACGATCACCGCTCACCTCGGCACCGCGTTCGACGCGCTCGGGCCGCACGTGGCGAGCCTGATCGCGACGTCACCGGCCTCGTCGTAAGCGGCGTTAATGAAGATGAACCGTGTTTCGAGGCAAATTATTGTTGTTTTACTTCTGCGGACCTGAACGGCCAGACTCGAAGCACCACGCGACTCAGGCGGCGCAGCGACGCGTCACATCCGAAGCAATGAAGCCAGATGGGTCGTCTCGCACGGACCGCCCTTCCCGGGATTGCGGATCGAGTGGATCCCGGGCACACACAAGGAGAGACAGATGTCCGAACAGGCCGGCAAAGTCGCCCGTTTACGTCCCGCACTGGGCTTCACATCGCTCGCGGCGGCCCTCGCGCTCGTTGCGACGGGGTGCGCGCAGCAGCCCGTCGCCGAAAAGGAGGAGGTCGATGTCTCGGCGGAGGCAACCGCCGGCGGCGACCTCACCGTGCTCATCGAGATCCCCGCGCGCAGCTTCGATCCCGCCGTCGACAACACCATGGCGAGCACGGGAGACGGAGCGCGCAACGCCGCCGTCTTCGACCACCTCCTGTATCTCGACCCGGCGACGGGCGAGGCCATTCCTCACGTCGCCGAGAGCCTGACGCCGAACGACGACGGCACGGTCTGGACGCTCACGCTCCGCGACGGCATCGAGTTCAGCGACGGGACCGCCTACGACGCAGAAGCCGTCAAGTACACGTACGAGCACATCGTCGAGGTCGGCGTCCAAGCGATCGGCCGCACGGTCGACACCTGGACGATGGACGTCGTCGACCCGCTGACCCTGGAGATCACGACGCCCGAGGCGACGATGCATCTCGACAAGCTCATCGCCGACTCGCTGCCGTACATCGTGTCGCCGACCGCCATGGAAGAGGACCCCGAGGGATTCGCAGAGGATCCGGTCGGAGCGGGACCGTACATGCTCGACGAGTGGGTGCGCGACTCCCACGAGGTCTACGTCAAGAACCCGAACTACTGGCAGGAGGGCAAGCCGCACCTCGACTCCGTCCGCATGGAGCTCGTGAGCGACGCCGCCCAGCGCGTCAACGCGATCTCTACGGGACAGGCCGACATGCAAACGCCGAGCGCGAGCTCCGACCTCGCGCTGATCGACCAGGCCGAGAACGCCGGGCTCAACGTCGCCTCCATCGACGTGAACGGTGGCGGCTGGATCTACCTCAACAACCAGCGCGCACCGTTCGACGACGTGCGGGCGCGAGAGGCGATCTACCGCGCCATCGACCGGACGGGGCTCGCCGAGGTCGCGCAGGGCTCACCGAGCGCGCGTGCGATCGAGACGCTGTTCACGGAGACGTCACCGTTCTACGCAGAGGACCTGACGTTCCCCGAACCTGACGCCGAGCGGGCACAGGAGCTGTTCGACGAACTCGCCGCCGAGGGTGCACCCGTCGAGTTCGACTACGTCAACGTCGCGGGCGACGTGAACGCGCGCCAGGCTCAGTACATCCAGAGCCAGCTCAGCGAGTTCGAGAACGTCTCCGTCACGATCGACACGATCGACCTGCCGGCGGCGCGCGAGCGCGTGTTCATGAACCGCGACTTCGACATGAGCCCGTACCCCGGCGCTTACCGCTACCCGGATCCGGAGCCCGCGCTGTACAACCTGCTCATCACGGACGGTTCGTCGAACACACCCGGGTACTCGAACGCCGACGTCGACGACGCGCTCGACGCCGCACGCGCGACGACGGATCCGGATGAGCGCGCCGAGCAGTACCGGATCGTGCAGGAGCGGTTCATGGCGGATCTGCCGGGCCTGTTCACCTTCCAGCCGCGGATCGACTCGGTCATGACAGACGAGATCACCGGACTGGTCGTCAACAGCAGAGGAACGCTCGTGTGGAGCGAACTCGGCTTCCGTGAGTGACCCTCGCGGTGCCGGCCGCGTGTCGGCCGGCACCGCGACTCGGTGATCCTCGTCCCCGCCCGCCCCTCGACAGAAAGCGCGTCGCAATGCTGCGTCAGATCGGAATCCGTCTTCTCCGGCTCGTGCCGGTGCTGTTGCTGATCACGCTGCTCGCGACAGCCGCTCTCGACCTGATGCCGGGATCACCCGCGCTCGCGATGCTCGGCGACGACGCTTCGCCCGAGCAGGTGAGGGAGCTCACACGGCGCCTCGGCCTCGACCAGCCGTTCCCCGTGCGGTACGTCGAATGGATCGGCGCCGCCGTGCAGGGCGATCTCGGAGAATCGCTACGCATGGGGATCCCCGTCTCCGAGGCGATCGCGCAGCGTTTCCCCGTGACCTTCCAGATCGCACTCATGGCGATCATCATCGCCGCGGCGCTCGCGGTGCCGACCGCGCTCTTCAGCGGTGCGAACGTGGGCGGTCGCCTCGACCGGGTCGCGACCGCGACGTCGTCGGGGCTGCTCTCACTGCCCTCGTTCGCGGCCGCCGTGATCCTCATCTATATCTTCGGCCTCCAACTGCGGATCCTGCCGGTGAACGGCTGGGTCCCGCTCGGTGAGGACCCGCTCGGCAACCTGCGTTTCGCGCTCCTCCCCGCCGTCGCGCTCGCCCTCATGGAAGCGGCCGTCTACTACCGACTGCTGCGCACCGACGTGATCTCGACGCTCAACGAGACCTTCGTTCTCTTCGCGCGCTCGCGCGGACTCGACAAGCGATACATCCTCGCACGCCACGTGCTGCGTCCCTCGATGTTCTCGCTGACGACCGTGATGGGGTTGTCACTCGGCCGACTGCTCGGGGGCGCACTCATCGTCGAGGCGCTCTTCGCCCTTCCCGGCCTGGGCACGCTCCTGCTGCAGTCGGTGCCCTCACGTGACATCCCGATGATCCAGGGGATCGTCGTCGTGATGGCCCTCATCTATGTCGTCATCAACATCGCGGTCGATCTCGGGTACTCGTTGATCGATCCGCGCATCAGGGTGAGGAGGAGCGCATGAGCGTCGCCGCCGCACGAAAGACACCCGGCCCGCGCACGCCGAAGACGCGACCCATCGTCACGGGCCGCCGCGCCTCCCGCGGCGCGCAGGTCAGCTTCTGGATCGGTGCCGGCTGGCTCACCGTGCTCGTGCTGCTCGCGGCGGGCGCGGACGTACTGCCCATCGCGCCGTACGACCGCATGGTCGGCGCGCCGCTCCAACCGCCGGGTCTGACCGAACCGTTCGGGACGGATGAGATCGGCCGCTCAGTGTTCTCGCGCGTGATCTACGGTGCGCGGACCTCACTCGTCGTCGGCACGGTCGCCTCGGTGATCGGCGTGGTTCTCGGGGGCCTGCTCGGCCTCGTGGCCGGATACTTCCGCGGCATCATCGAGACGCTCGTCGACATCCTCGCCGAGGTGGTTCAGGCGTTCCCCGCTCTGCTGTTCCTCGTCGCCATGGCCGCGGTCGTGCGGCCGAGCCTCTCGACACTCACCATCAGCCTCGCCGTCCTCATGGTGCCCGCCTTCGCCCGCATGACGAAGGGCGCCGTGCTCGCGCAGGCGAACCGCGAGTTCGTCTTCGCGGCGCGTGCACTGGGAGCCGGACATGCCCGCGTGCTGTTTCGCGAGATCCTTCCGAACACCGTCATGAGCCTGGTCTCGTTCGCGATCGTCGTGATGGCGCTCATGATCGTCATCGAAGGATCCGTGAGCTATCTCGGTTACGGGATCCCGTTGCCGAGCCCGAGCTGGGGCGGCATGGCAGCGGAGAGCGAAGCGCGGTTCGCGACGCACCCTCACCTCGTCCTCGTTCCGGTCTTGTTCCTGTTCGCCACCGTCTACGCGCTGAACGCCGTCGGCGACCATCTGCGTCGTCGCTTCGACGTCGGACAATCTCAGCTCTGAAAGGAGGTGCGTCCGATGCGCCGTCTCACCCGCTCTGTCGCCGACAGCACCACCACTGACGCCGTGCTCCCATCGCGCGATGCCGAGCCCGTCCTCGACGTCCGTGACCTGACCTGCCACCTGCCGACGCCGCGAGGTCTCGCGAAGGCCGTCGACGGCGTGAGCTTCCGGGTGCACCGCGGTCAGACGGTCGGCATCGCCGGCGAGTCGGGATCCGGCAAGAGCATGCTGGTGCGCAGCATCATGGGCCTCACACCGCGCGACGCGCTCCGAGGCGGCAGCGTGCGGTTCGGCGGGGACGATCTCCTGTCGCTCTCGCAGGAGGAGCTGCGTGGTCATCTCGGACGCGACATCGCGATGGTGTTCCAAGATCCGATGACCGCGCTCAACCCCGTCGTGCCGATCGCGAGACAGATGACGGAGGCTCCGCGTCGGCGTCTTGGAATGAGTCGAGCTGACGCGACGGCTCGCGCACTCGAACTCCTCGAGCTCGTGGGCATCCCGGAGGCGAAGAAGAGATTGCGTCAATACCCGCACCAGCTGTCGGGCGGGATGCGACAGCGTGTGACGATCGCCGTCGCCCTCGCGTGCGACCCTGACCTGCTGATCGCAGACGAGGCGACCACTGCGCTGGACGTGACCGTGCAGAAGCAGATCCTCGACCTGCTCCAAGAGATCCAGCGGGAGCGGAACATGGCCATGATCATGGTCAGTCACGACATCGGCGTTCTCGCCGGTCGCACCGACGAGCTGATGGTCATGTACGGAGGCCGCGTCATGGAGCGTGCGACCACGCCGACGCTGTTCGCGCGCCATCAGCATCCGTACACCCGGGCGCTGCTCGA